>JALUTR010000401.1 GCA_027021785.1 Fidelibacterota bacterium
TGTGCGCACTCACCTGGGCGGAAGTATTGCAAACGTCGGATGTGCCTCCCGGAGTCATCAACATAATCACCGGATTTCGCAAGGAATTACTGGAACATTTCGCGTCCCACATGGATGTGAATGCAGTTGTGTATTGTGGGGGAGACTCTTCGGAAATCAAACTGGTGGAGGAAAAATCAGCGCTAAATATAAAACGAACTGTGATTTTGCCTGATCGTGGTTGGGATGGTAAGGATGCTCAGGGGCCCTATCATATAATGAAGACGCAGGAAATAAAAACCACCTGGCATCCGATTGGCTTTTAACCCGGAAAATCCATTCCCAATGAATTGTACAGGTTAAATAGTTAAATATCGGAACCCGACGAAAGATTTCTTATACAACAAAATTAACGATTGCAATTACAAAGCAATTTAAAAACAACTTTATACGATTACATCAAGTGCGAAGAAAGGAAACAATTCATGAGAAAGCGGATTTTTATCCTGTTGTTGTTTTTTACGGGTTTTATGCAGGCTCAGGAAGAAATATTCGAACAGAGTTACCGAAAGGCGCTGGAAGACAGTGTTATTTCCGACGAAGAGCAACAAATGCTGGAGGTGTTACGGAAGTCACTGAAACTGGAAAAAAATGATGTCCTGGCAATTGAAAAACGGGTTGCGAATACGCCGGGCTTAAAAGCCTCCGGGTCCCAGGAGGGTCGCTGGATCATCGCCACGCGGAATATGTCGTTGGGCAACGGTTTGTACGGCTGGGCCATCCCTTACGTCCTGGGCGCCGAAGACGGAACGATCTATCTTGCTTCCCAATCCCTGGCTTTCGGAGCCGGCTTTTACATTACATGGAAGTATACCAAGACCATGGATATACCGCGTTCGCGGGCTTTGTTTCAAGTCACCGGGGCGACATTGGGAATAGGATCGATTTGGCCGCTCATGAGTTTGGTGGGATATGAAAATTGGTTGCAATTTGATAATCGGTTCAAAATAGGATTAACCTATATGATGGCCGCGGCTCCGGCAGGGATATGGCTGGGAGACAAACTTTACAAGAAGTGGCGGCCCAGTGACGGCCAGGCGTACACCATTGTTCAGGCCATGAGTCTCGGATTTGTAAATGGTTGGGCCGTACACACATTATTAACACCGGAGAAATTTACTGCGAACAGCGAAAATTGGTTTCGCCTGGACGCTTTTATCACTTACGGCAGCGCCTTGGCCAGTGGTTATTATGCCAATAAACATGTCCGGGAACGATCGTATACACGGGGGGATGCCCTGATGATTGGGTATGGTTCCGCTTACGGGGCCTTTGTCGGACTGAAAATGATCCTGCTTTTGGATATCCGTAGTTACAAACCCGGTTTATTCACAATGATGACGGCCATAAACGGATCAACATTCCTGACAGACTGGATTATCAGGAAAACCGACCTGACCTTGGGAGAGGCGAATTTAATCGGCCTGGGTGGACTTGCCGGCGCTGCCTTTGCCCGGGGTATTTCAACCCTGATGGGCATTAATGAAACAAAATTCATGGATATTGTTGATATCGGCGCATCTTTTAGCGGCGCTTATTTGAGTTTCAAATACCTGCACTCCGGTGACCGGCAATCCGACCGGGGGAATAAATCTTCCTGGGGAATGCGAATTACACCGTATCTTATCCCGGGAAGAACATCGGTACGACCGGCAATGAATATTGAAGTCCGGTTTTAACCGGTAAGGAGTTCCTACAGACAATGAACCATCCTATGGAATTAACGTGAATCAATCCCCGATAAAAAAAGGTTCCGAAGTGGAACTGACCATAGAATCACTGGCCTACGGTGGAAAGGGAATCGCCCGGATTGATGATTTTGTAATTTTTGTAAAGAACGCTCTTCCCGGCCAGACCGTGCGGGCATTGGTATATCGAAAAAAGAAGGGTTATGCCGAAGCACGACCGTTGGAAATCCTTGAGGAATCGCCGTTTGCCGTCGATCCGGTTTGCGAACATTTCCCGGTTTGCGGCGGGTGTACGGTTCAGCAACTGGATTACACTCAGCAGGTAGAACAAAAACGGCGACAGGTCGAAGATATTTATCAGCGCCTGGCGGGAATCCCGGATGTTACCGTGGATGAGATTATTCCGGCCGAGCGGATTTTCCATTACCGGAACAAAATGGAGTTTACTTTTTCCAACCGGCGGTGGGTTCTGCCGGAGGAACCGGACGAGGCTGACCGTGATTTCGCGTTGGGTTTGCATATTCCCAAACGGTTCGATAAAATCCTGGATATTGATGCCTGCCATATTCAACCCCCATTGGGGAATGAGATATTGAACTTGGTCCGCCGGGTCAGTCGTGAAAACGGACTAAAGCCTTATGATGTGAAAACACACATCGGTTTTTTGCGGCACCTGGTATTGCGATTCGGAATCAATACCGGAGATGTGATGGTCAATATCGTCACCGCTTACGAGAACCCGGATTTGTTGCAGCCGCTTGTTAAAGCCCTGACAACGGAATTCCCGCAGGTAACTTCCATTATTAATAACGTTAATACCCGGAAAGCCGATATTGCCTTTGGAGAATGGGGACTCCTTTTGCACGGAAAACCGATGATTGAGGAAAAAATCGGCGACCTTACTTTTGAAATTTCCGCCAATTCATTTTTCCAGACTAATACACGACAGGGGTTGGAACTTTACCGGACAGTATTGGAAGATGCCGGGTTAACGGGGAAGGAAATCGTATACGATTTGTATTGCGGAACAGGTTCGATTGCCCTGTTCGTGGCGTCGGCCGCCAAGAGTGTTTATGGATTTGAGATGATTGCTTCCGCCGTGGAAGATGCGGAGCGGAATGCGGTTTCCAACGGGGTAACCAATTGCCGCTTTACCAAGGCGAATCTGGATACGTTTTTCCGACAACCGGAGCGCTACACCAAGTTTCCCCGCCCCGATGTCATTATTGTCGACCCGCCGCGGGCGGGGATCCACCGCAGTTTGGTGAACCGGTTACCCAAATTAAGCCCCGCGAGACTGGTCTATGTGTCCTGCAATCCGGCAACGCAGGCCAGGGATGTTCAGAGCATCGTGAAAATGGGGTATCGGTTGGTAAGGTTAACAATGGTCGATATGTTTCCCCATACACCGCACATTGAAACCGTAGCGTTGTTCGTGAAAGGATGATCGGCTTCTGATGCGCTCAACCTGATTTTTGGTCCTTGGTTCTTTCCGCCAGCCGACGGATTGGGTCTTCAAATATGCCCGGTCACCGGGAGATTACACGGTTGCCGTTAATTTCCCTGATTTCTTATCCTCAGTTACCTTAAATTTTTTCCATGCGACCGTGGTTTCGTCATTTAATTCGTAATAGTTTCTTCCAGGTTGGCGCGGGCATCATACTGGTGATGATCTTTGGCGGGATCGTCATCCGGTTCCTGGAAGCGGGAAAAATAACCGAGCAAGAGAATCCCTTTTGGTGGACCATTGTTACCATGACTACCGTAGGGTACGGGGATTTTACACCGGAATCTTTTGAAGGGCGGCTGTTTGCCGTCGTCATCATGTTTGCGGGAATTTCCCTGATTTCCTTATTGACCGCCACCATTTCATCCATTTTTGTAGCAAGAAAAATTCGTGAGGGCAAAGGTTTGGAAAAAGTTGACGCAAGCAGGCATATCATCCTTTGTGGGTGGAATAAAAACGGGGATCAGATTCTGGATTCCATTCAATATTTATCCGAAGGCGAAAAGGTTGAGGTGGTATTAATCAATGACCTGAGCGAAGACAGGATTAACCAGTTAAAAACCCGTTACCGGGGTTTGAAAATTCATTATGTGGCGGGTGATTTTACCCAGGAAAAGATATTGGACCGGGCCAATATCCATGAAGCCGAAACCGTTGTGATTATTCCCAACCAAACGGATGAGACAATCGGCAGACCGGATGAAAAAACTATTTTTGCAACCTTGACCATAAAAAGTATAGAACCGAATGTTCGGGTGGTCGCCTATATGAACGATAAGGAAAACCTGACACATATTCGTCGGGCCAATGCGGATGAGGTTGTGTTGAGTGATGATTTTGGCGCGTACATGCTGGCTTCTCATGTCATGGACCCGGGTATCCCCCAGGTGATCAATACCTTATTGGACAATAAATCCCCATCGCGATTTAAACGTGTGAAAATCCCCGGTGAATTTGTGGGCAAAACCTATGATGAACTTTTCACGTATTTCCGGAAAAAACACGGCTGGGTAATGATTGGTGTTTATTCGGAGGAAGAAAATTTGGGGATCGGGGAGATTCTCTCAGCCGACACATCAGCTTTGGATGCGTTTATTGAACGCAAGTTGAAAGAAGGAGGGGTCTCACTACAGGAAGAAAGTAAAATCAACACCGTCATTAACCCGGACTACGATTACATAATCAAGGAGGGTGAACGGGCGATTGTGATTCCGTGAGGTCGTAATGGACAGAGAACTGCTAAAGCAATATTCAATCTTCAATAACCTTGAAAACGATGAAATCGACCACTTCATTAAGGTAATCAAAGTAATAAACATTCCCGCCGGGGAATACTTTATCCGGGAAGGGGAAGTGGGCGATTCGATCTACCTGCTTTTAGATGGTAAAGTTGAGATAAATCAGGCGTTGACCCTGGCCCTGAGCCGGGGTGAAACCGTGGACAACCGTGAAAAAGCAATCATTGCCCTGTCCAGTGATATTCATCCCCTGTTCGGTGAGATGTCCCTTTTCAATATCGATGATAAACGGACGGCCAGCGTAAAAGCATTAACCGATTGTCAACTGGCCCGGATTATGAAACCCGATTTATTTCTGATTTGTGATTCGCATCCTGAAATTGGTTATAAAGTTATGTTGAACCTCTGCCGGCTGCTTTGTTCCAATTTGGTGAAAGCAAATCAGAATGTGTTAAAACTCACTACCGCGTTCAGTCTGGTTCTTGAGCGGTAACTCTTTTTCCCCAACTGTTTAATGAAGACGAATTTGACCATGTCATTATTAGGTAAAGTTTACGATCCGACTGAAATCGAAGACCGCTGGTACGATTACTGGCTGGAAAAAAAATATTTTCATGCCCAGGCGAATACGGGGAAAGTTCCCTACACGATCGTTATTCCTCCCCCCAATGTAACGGGGATGCTGACTATGGGACACGTATTGAACAATACGATCCAGGATATCCTTATCCGGAAGGCCCGGATGGAAGGCAAGGAAGCGTGCTGGATTCCGGGGACCGACCACGCGTCCATCGCTACCGAAGCCAAGGTGGTGAAAATGCTTGAGGAAAAGGGAATTCGCAAGGAAGATCTGTCCCGTGATGAATTCCTGGAACATGCCTGGGCCTGGAAAGAGAAATACGGCGGTATTATCATCAACCAGTTAAAGAAACTGGGCTGTTCCTGTGATTGGGAGCGGGAACGTTTTACCATGGATGAAGATTACAGCCGTGCCGTGCTGGAAGCTTTCGTTCGCCTGTATCACAAAGGCTTAATTTATCGCGGCCACCGATTGGTGAACTGGTGTCCGGTTTCGCGTTCGGCGATCAGCGATGAGGAAGTGATTTATCATGAAATCCGGGGGAATTTGTGGTACTTCCGCTATCCGATTGTTGGGAGCGAAGATTACGTGATCGTCGCTACGACGCGACCGGAGACGATGCTGGGCGACACGGCGGTGGCGGTCCATCCCGGGGATGCCCGCTATCAACACCTGATCGGAAAGAAGGTGAAACTCCCGTTGGTGGGACGGGAAATTCCGGTCATAGCCGACTCCTTCGTGGACCCGGAGTTCGGTACCGGCTGCGTTAAGGTCACCCCGGCCCACGATCCGAACGATTTTGCCCTGGGTGAGGCGCACGGACTGGAATTCATTAACATCATGAACGAGGATGCCTCTCTGAACGGGAATGTTCCCGAACCGTACCGGGGAAAGAGCCGTGAAGAAGCGCGGCAGATGGTCGTTAAGGATTTGGAAACCCTGGGATTGCTCGAAAAGACCGAGTCTTATACTCACAAGGTCGGTTATTCGGAACGCGGGCATGTCCCGATCGAATATTATATTTCCGACCAATGGTATTTGAAAATGCAGGACCTGGTTCGTCCCGCCCTGGAAGCCGTGAATTCCGGGAAAATCCGGTTTTACCCCGGGCACTGGGTCAAAACCTACAATCACTGGATGCAGAACATTAAGGATTGGTGCATCAGTCGTCAGCTTTGGTGGGGACACCGGATCCCGATCTGGTATTGCGGTCGTGACGGGTGTGAGGATGTTCTGGTCTGCGCGGTAGAAAAACCGGAGCAATGTCCGGTTTGCGGAAAAACCGAAAATTTGTACCAGGACCCGGATGTGCTGGACACCTGGGCCAGTTCCTGGCTTTGGCCCTTTGCGGTGCATTCCTGGCCGGAAGACAGCCCGGACCTCCGGTTTTTTTATCCCACGGATGCCCTGGTAACCGGACCGGACATTATTTTTTTCTGGGTGGCGCGGATGATCATGGCCGGATACGAATTCATGGGAGAACCACCGTTCCGTGATGTTTATTTCACCAGTATTCTCAGGGATGAAGATGGACGCAAGTTCAGCAAATCCTTGGGGAATTCTCCGGATCCTTTCGATCTTTTCAACGAATACGGAACCGACGCCGTCCGGTTTGGCATCATGCTCATGGCTCCCCAGGGACTGGATGTACTGTTTTCGAAACAACGCCTGGAAGTCGGGCGAAATTTCATGAACAAACTGTGGAACGCCGCCCGGTTTGTTCAAATGAACCTGGAAGACGGGAGACTCCCGAGAAGGGATTGGGATACGGATTTACCGACTCCCGAACGCTGGATACTGAGTCGCCTGCACCAAACCATTCGGAACGTCAATCGACAACTGGAACGATATCATTTCAACGAGGCGGCAAAAGTTATTTACGAATTTACCTGGAGCGATTTCTGTGATTGGTACATTGAGATTGCCAAAGTACGCTATTACGGGGATGATCCGGAAAGGGCTAACCTGGCGCGGATCATCGCGGTTCACGTGTTAAAAACGATTCTTCGTTTGCTGCATCCCTACGCGCCGTTTATTACGGAAGAGTTGTGGAGCCGGTTTAAATATCCCGAAGAAAAAGAGTTGATTGTCTCGCCTTGGCCGCAGTATGATGGCCGGCAACAAAACGAGGAAGCGGAAGCCGAGATGAAACTGCTCCGGGAGGTTGTTACGGCGGTCCGCACCATCCGGAGCCGGATGAATGTACCGCCGACACGCAAAGCTTCCATGGTGGTCCGCTGCGACGATTCGGCGGGAGCGTTTTTAAACCGTTTCGAACCGATTATCCATTCCCTGGCGGGGATTGAAACGATCACATTCGGTAAAGCCGTCGAAAAACCGGCCCATTCGGCTACGGCCGTTGTTCGTAATATGGAAGTTTATATTCCTTTGGAGGGGTTAATTGATCTGGATCTGGAACGGCGCCGGCTGGAAAAGCGCAAGACCGAACTGGAAGGCCATTTAAAAGCTATTGAAAAAAAATTGGGGAATGAGAACTTTTTATCACGGGCGCCGTTAGCGGTAGTTGAACGGGAACGACAAAAACAGGCGGACATGTCGGAGGAGTTGGAAAAAGTCGTTTCCAATCTTGGGATGTTGCAATAGTACCCAACCCCATTGAGAACCCTGAAATTGTTCGTAAATTGAGCCCAGGAAATATTTGACAATGTTTAAGGACAAGGGAATGCAAAGAACGAATCCAAATTTAGAGTGGAGAACCAAGCAACAAAGGAGGATAGTAACTGCGACTTGTTCGTTTGCTTTTTTGGTGAAATTGGTGTTGTTTACCGTGTTGGCCGCGGGAATCGGATGGAGTCAATCGGTCAACGCGACCATGACGCTGTACAAGGACGGATTCGCATTGCTGAAGCAACCGGTGGCCTGGAGGGTGCCGGCCGGCAAGAGCACCGTAAAATATAACCGGTTACCGGCAGGGTTGTTTGTCGACTCCCCGTTTTTGAATTTGAAGGGGACCCGGATTCTTTCCCAGCGACTGGATAATAACGTATTTTCGGGAGATCAATATTTCAAGGGGAAATTGGGCGAGGTGGTCGAGGTAAAAATCCGGGGTGAAAAACCACAAACGGGAATATTGCTTGATTACACACCCGCCACGATTACCATTCAGAAGAAGAATACGGTAAAAAATATTCTCCGGGAACGGATTGATTATATCGCCGTCAAAGATGAGCTGAAAAGCCCGCAATTTGCACCGGTTCTGATGTGGAAAATTTCTTCCTCAAAAGCGAGAAAAGCCAAGGGCGAATTGATATATTTGTCCGGCGGTTTTGACTGGAACGCGGTGTACCGGATGATACTGGATGCTCCGTCCCGAACGGCCGAACTAATCCCCGAAGCCTATATCGCCAACAAAAGCAACCTGGATTTTTCGGACCTGAAGCTGCAATTAGTGGAGGGTAATTTGCGTCGCGCCGGCCGGCGACCGGCTGTTTCGCCCGTCGAAAGATACATGTCCCGGATGAAGGTTGGCGAGACGGAAACGGCCGCCCAGGTTCCAATCCGGGAGGTTTTGGGCGACTACCATATCTACAGCCTGGCGGAACGGGTCAGCCTGAAGGCCAACGAAAGTATGACCGTTCGTTTGTATGAGCCCCGGAAGATTACCTACGAGAAAACATATCTATTCGAAAATTCCGAACGCTCCCAGCGGGAAGAACCGCTGGTTGTGGAAATTAAGTTTGCCAATACGGAAGAAAACAACCTGAATATTCCCCTGCCCGGAGGAAAGGTGGAACTGTACCAGTCCACCAAAGACGGCACAATCGAATTTTCGGGTGAGGATCTGCTTAAGCAGATCCCAAAAGGAGAAACGGCAATCCTGATTGCCGGGCGCGCGTTTGACGTGATCGGGAAGCGCAAAGTGATAAATTATGACCGGCTGCGTAAAAGCGAGGAAGCATCCATCGAAATCACGGTGAAAAACACCAAGGATGAGGAAATCCAGGTGCGGGTAATTGAGCATATATCCGGTGACTGGGTAATCCGTGACGCCTCCACGATGTACATCAAGGAAGATGCGAGTACGATTTATTATCCGTTGACGATCCCGGCCGGGGAAACCCAGCTTATTACCTATACGTACCGAAAACAATGGGATTAATCTTTGCAGGCGGAAATCCGGATTGATACCGGGCCCGGAATAAACCGGGAGTTGGTTTGCCGCGGCACCGGCCCTTCGGTTCAAATTTAACCGTCCCTTCCTTTTGTGACTATCGTTGACCTTAGTACTCCCGTTCAATATCTGAAAGGAGTAGGGCCCGCGCGGGCAAAAATCCTGGAAAAAATCGGGATTGAGACGGTAGAAGACCTCCTTTATTATTTCCCCCGCCGGCACCTGGACCGGACCACCATAACCCCCATTCGTTCACTGGTGAGCGATACCACGGCAACGGTTATCGGCAGGATCGAAGTATGCGGCGAGCGGCAAACGCGAAACCGCAAACTTTTCCAGGCGGTAATCTCCGACGGCACCGGATTGTTGAACCTGATCTGGTTTAACGGCATCCCCTGGGTGAAACGGTCTTTACAGGTAGGCGACCGGGTGGCGGTCCACGGAAAAATAGAATTTTTTAACGGTTTCCAGATTGTCCATCCCGAATACGACCTGTTAAATAGCAGCGACGACCCCCTGAGCACGGGGCGGATTATCCCCCTGTACCCGTTAACGAGCGAATTAAAAAAAGTGGGGTTGGACAATCGCCGTTTCCGCAAGATGGTGTACGAGGTTCATAAGCAAGTCAATGAAATCCCCGAATTGTTTCCGGAATGGGTATTGAAAGCGCATCACCTGGTATCGCGCGCGACGGCTTTGCGGGATATTCATTTTGCCGAACGGGAATCGGACCTGAGAAAGGCCGTCCGCCGGTTAAAATTCGATGAACATTTTTTCCTTCAGTTGTTGATGGCCCTGCGGAAAGAAGCCGTTAGCCGGGCCGGCACAAAACCGCTGGATAAGGTGGGTCCCTACGTGAAATTAATTTACGATCAACTGGAGTTTGAATTAACCGCCGCGCAGAAAAGGGTGCTCAAGGAAATCCGCAATGATATGGCCAAACCGGTGGTAATGAACCGTTTGCTCCAGGGTGACGTCGGTTCCGGGAAAACGATCGTAGCCTTGTTGGCGGCGGCAATTGCGATCGGGAACGGTGTCCAGGTGGCGGTAATGGCCCCCACGGAAATATTGGCGCATCAGCATTACGCCTCCCTGAAACGGTATACCGATGCGGCTCAAATCACCTGTGCCATCCTGGTCGGGAATACCAAAGCCAGGGAAAGGGAATCGATTTTGAAGGCCTTGCGGGAAGGCCGGATCGATCTCATCGTGGGAACCCATGCGCTGATCCAGAAAGATGTGAAATTTTGTGAACTGGGCCTGGTAATTGTCGACGAACAACACCGTTTTGGTGTTGTTCAGCGCGGGGACTTGATTGCGAAGGGACTCAATCCGCATTTCCTGGCGATGACGGCCACCCCGATTCCCCGGACCCTGGCAATAACTTACCACGGCGACATGGATCTTTCGATTATCGACGAATTACCCCGGAACCGAAAACCGGTAATAACCAGGAAAGTCAGCCCGGAACGGCTGCCGAAAGTGTATCAATTCATCAAGGATGAGGTCCGCAAAGGGCGTCAATGTATGATCGTTTACCCCCTGGTGGAAGAAACCGAAAAATCGGATCTGGCGGCGGCGGTGGAAGCCCATCGGCAGTTATCGGAACAGGTATTCCCGGAATTTGTTGTCGGGTTAATCCACGGCCGGATGAAAAAGGAGGAGAAAGATTCCATAATGGATGCTTTTTCCCGGAATGAGATCCATATCTTGGTAGCCACAACGGTCATCGAGGTAGGGATCGATATTCCCAACGCCACGGTAATGTTAATCGAGCATGCCGAGCGATTCGGATTGACGCAGTTGCATCAATTGCGGGGCCGGGTTGGTCGCGGCAGCGAAAAAAGCTACTGTATCCTGGTACAACGCCATTATTCCGAAAACAGCAATAAGCGATTGTCCATCATGGAACGGACCAATGATGGTTTTAAGATTTCCGATGAAGATTTGAAAATACGCGGACCGGGAGAATTTTTTGGAATCAGGCAGCACGGATTTCTCAAGTACAAAATCGCCGATCTGGTTACCGACAGCACGCTGATCCGGGACGCCCGTCAGGCGGCTTTTGAACTGGTTGCCCGTGATCCGCATTTGAGGAAACCCGAACACGATTTACTCCGGCAGCGATTTTTAAAGGAATACCAGCATATGCTGGAACTGGTGAATATCGGTTGATTTACCGCGATGAACCGGAGCGGGCCGATAAATTGGGACTGTTTCCCGGAAACGGTAATATCTTTTCGTCCTTTTCCCGATCTTGCCCTAAATTACGCGACTAATTTTGAAACAAGGTATTGCAGGAACATGGGAACTGTTTCCGCGTTTTACCAGACAATCCGTAAAGGACAAGCATGGCATTAGAAAGCCGGTTAACCGAAAAGCAGTTATTTGATCAACTTATTTCTTCTATTGTACACAGCGTTTGGATTGCTTTAGGGAAAATAAAGAACCCGGCAAATGGAAAATTTGAACGGGATCTTTACCAGGCTTCCATCAGCATTGATATGCTGGACATGATTTATAAACGGATGGACAAGAGTTTGTCGGAAGCGGAAGAAAAATATTTGGGTCACATATTGGCGGAATTAAAAATGAATTATTTGGAAGAAAAAAGCGGGGTTAGTCAATCACCCGCCGGAAGCGGCGAAATAAAAGATCAGCAGGATTCCACCCGACCGAACGAAAACGGGTCGGAAGAGATATCCGGGAGGAAAGACGCATGATTCATCCCGATTATCTTCGCTGGAATCGACTTTTGGCCGGACTGATCTTCCTGGTATCGTTTATCATTTATTTTGCAACTATGGCACCGACTGTTTCCTACTGGGATTGCGGGGAATTTATTTCCACGGCCTATACCCTGGGTGTGCCCCATCCCCCGGGCAGTCCCTTTTACCTTCTTTTAGGCCGTTTATTTTCGATGATTCCTTTTCATGAAGACATCGGCTACCGTGTCAATCTGATGTCTCCGCTAATGAGTGGTCTGGCCGTAATGCTTCTGTATTTGATTATTGTCAAGGTTGTTGCCCATTGGCGGGGGAAAATAAACGATTCCACAGACGCGATTATTGCTTTCGGAGGAGCCTTAATCGGCGCCCTTACCTTTGCTTTTACCGATAGCCATTGGTTTAACTCCGTCGAAGCGGAAGTATATGCTTTCAGCACTTTCTTCACGGCAATCGTGGTTTGGCTTATTCTTCACTGGTCGGAAAGGGCCGAAGACAAGGGGAATGAACGATATATTCTGATCATTGCGTACATGATAGGATTGGCGATAGGGGTACACCTGTTAAATTTGTTGGCCCTGCCGTTTGTCGCGTTGATCATATATTTCAAAAAAGTAAAGTTTAGTTGGAAGAGTTTTTTCATTACCATCGGAATTACCGGGGTTACCTTTTTAATTATCCATAATGGAATTATTAAGGGGCTGCCGAAGTTGGCGAATTCGTTCGGATTGGGGAGTGTCGTAATAACCGTTTTGATCGCTTTCGGGGCAATGATTTGGTCCATATCGCAAAAGCGGCAACTGTTATCTTTAATCACAACATCCATTGTCCTTGTTTTGGTTGGTTATTCGAGCTACTCCCTGATATTTATTCGATCAAACCAGGACCCGGCAATTGATGAAAACAACCCCGAAACGGTGGCGGCCGCGGTTTCTTACCTGGAACGGGAGCAATATGGCAATGTGGGACGATTTCCCCGGCGGTACGATGGCATACCGCCCAAGTATGAAGTCGTAGGACGTCCTGCTAACGGAAGGAACTATTCCTTTGCACAGGATCGCAAGTATATGCTGTATAACCTGGGTAAACAATGGGATTTTTTCTGGGGTTACCAGGTAAAAAAGATGTACTGGCGTTATTTCCTGTGGCAGTTTGCCGGGCGTGGCCCTTCAACAGAAGAAGGAGTAACGCCCTTCGGCGCGAACGCCCGGGAAGACGGCGTTGACTGGGGTCAGTTCGGGCTGCCCTTAGCGCTTTTATTAGGGTTAGGGGGCATGATTTACCATTTTTACCGGGATGAAAAGGAGGCTTTTTCGGTTCTGACTCTATTCTTCATGACCGGGTTGGCGATTATAATTTATCTTAACCAGGACAATCCCCAACCCCGGGAGCGGGATTACTCATACGTGGGTAGTTTCCTGGCATTTTCGATCTGGATCGGAATCGGTGTCAGCGCTATCCTGGAAACGTTGTTTCAAAAACTAAAACAGCCCCGGCTTTTTCGTCGGTTGGCGGTGGCAATCGTTGTTTTAATGCTGGTGATTGTCCCCGGTGTGATGCTGAAAGCCAATTACCACCAGCATGACCGGAGCGGTAATTATGTCGCCTGGGATTACAGCTACAACCTGTTACAATCCTGTGAACCAAACGCCATCTTATTCACAAACGGTGACAACGATACATTCCCCTTGTGGTATTTACAGGAGGTGGAGGGAATCCGGAAAGATGTGACCGTTGCCAATCTAAGTTTGTTGAATACATCCTGGTATATCCGCCAACTACGGGATGTTCGTCCAAAGGGAAGACGATTTATCCGCTTATCCGATCAACAGATCAAAGAGGTTGCTTCCGGTCTCCAGCCCTGGAGTCCCCAGAAAGTAAGTATTCCCGTACAGGGCGATTCATTGAATCCCGAAAACAGAATCACCTGGATGTTGAAACCGACTTTTGGAGGACGGGCTTTAAAAGTTCAGGATATGATGATCTTGCGGATCATCCAGGACAGCCGCTGGCGGGATCCGATCTATTTCGCGGTAACGGTTTCTCCCTCAAACCGCCTGGGATTGGAGAAATACTTATCGATGGAAGGATTAACCTTCCGCCTGCAAAGTCATAAGGTGGAAACGATTAATCCGGATCAGATGGAAGTGAACCTGATGACCGAAATCGGCGACTCGTCGTGGATTTATGATTATAAGCCTCTTCCGCGAGCCGAGTTGGCCGCGTCCGTCGACAAATTCTGGGCCAAAGAATATCAACCGGGTTATTTATTCCGGAATCTGGGGAATGAAAAGGTTTATTTCAACCGGCAAATCATACGACTTCTGCAGAATTACCGCAGCGCGTACATGCAACTGGCGGTTCATTATTATTTCAAATATCAACGATTGAAAAAAGATGCCGACAGCGCTGACGAAGCGGAAGCGTTAAAACAAAAAGTTTTATCTATTCTGGACCGGATGGAAAGAAATATTCCGGAAAAGACCATTCGCATGGATTCCAAGGAACTGTATTTCCAGGTTGGTCAACTATACTACGATATGGGCCAGCCGGAGAAACTGAAGCTGATCCTGGACGATTTAATGAAACGCAGGGATTTGTCTGTCAGGGACAAGATTCATTTCGGACAGACCTATGCGCGAAGGTTCAGTGAATATGAAAAAGCGCGCGAGGTATTTGAGGATTTGTACAACACGTACTTAACGCTGGAAGGGATCGCGCAGCGGCGGGGATTGGCAAAATCCGGAATCCCACAGAAAACCTGGAAAGAATGGCAGCGCAATTACCCTGAAATTGTTTCCACCCTGGTGCTTGTGTACCGGAAACTGGATATGAATTCGGAAGCGGAATTGTTACTTACCTCCTGGTTGGAACACAATCCGGACGACGCTAACGCGAAAAAACTGTTGGATGAAGTTCGACAGGAAGAATAGATACTTCAGGCCCGGTGCTTGACGTTTTGAAGCAAATCCTGAGTAAACTCTTCCAGGACGTCGATTCAGTTTAACGGGTTAATCGTTTAATGTTTGTTGTATAACGTCGAATGCGATATTCGGATATGAATAATCAACCCCTTGTTTCTGTGATTATCCCCCATTGGAACGGGATTGAGGTGTTGTCTGAATGTCTTGAATCACTGAAACAAGCCACTTATCCGCGCTTGGAAATCATAGTGGTGGACAACGCTTCCGGCGATGGCAGTCAGTCCTGGCTGCGTGAGAATCATCACGATATCACTTTGGTTGAAAACAATCGGAATTATGGGTATGCCGGGGGATGTAACCGTGGCGTTGCCAAAGCGAAGGGGGAATACGTATTGTTTCTAAATAACGATACGGTTCAGGAACCGGGATGGATTGAGCCCCTTGTTGAACGAGTGAGGTCGGCCCCGGAGATTGCGGCCGTTCAGCCGAAAATATTGAATTTTTACCGGCGTAACCGTTTCGATTATGCCGGGGGGTGCGGCGGACACATGGATATTTTGTGTTTCCCGTTTGCCCGGGGTAGAATCTTTCTGGAGCAGGAGGAGGATGTGGGTCAGTATGACGATTCCGAATCCATATTCTGGGCTTCCGGTACGGCCTGTTTAATGCGCAAAGACCTGTTCCTTAAAGCGGGAGGTTTTGATGAAACCTTCTTTGCCCACATGGAAGAAATTGATCTTTGTTGGCGATTACAGTTGATGGGATATGAAATCCGGGTGGAACCGCGCTCCGTGGTATACCATAAAAATGCGGTTTCCCTGCCCATGAACTCAACCAGGAAGTTTTACCTGAATCACCGGAATTCGTTGTTAATGTTGTGTTCCAATTACTCGCTTCCGCTGGCGTTTTATCTGTTTCCGCTTCGATACATGCTGGAATGGATTGCCTTCGGGTATGCTTTTACGCGCCTGGACTGGAAACACATGTTGGGGATATTGCGTGCTCAGGTATGGATGCTGTTCCATCCTCAGGTAATATGGAAAAAGCGTTGTCGCGTTAAAAAGGTCCGTTGCTTGAAAGATCGGGAGATACTTCCCCACCTCTACCGGGGGAGCATCGTACTGGCACACTATCTGGGGGGGAAAAAGACGTACCGTGAAATTGTATTATAAGCCACGGGTGTAAATCGCTTCGTTATCGGGGTCTAATCCGATCAGATCCTGCAACATTTTCGTTTGGCGCAATATCTTCAATACGGAGGTCAGTTCCTCCGCGTGTGCTCTGAGAAATAACACGGTGTAGTGTTCGCGCGGTGATCGGTCATACACCTCCTCCAGTCCGGCCATCATTGCCTGGAATTGTTTGATTGCGTTCTCCACCTGTCCCTCTTTGAACAGATCCATGGCGTAGTAGTAGGCAAAGCGGGCTTTGCGCAGGCCGTAATTAATGCTTAGATCGTTGATAAGCTGTATCCGGTCAGACCATCCCCGGGGGTAATCGGAGGCCTTGCCGCGCAGGGCGATGGAGCGACTGGCTTCGTAAAGTGTCGTCCCTCCCTGAGGTTCGTACGTATCAATTTCCACGGCCAGGATCAGGTTCGCATAGAAGGCCAGGAAACTTGCCAGGGGATCGAAAATGACCGGGTCGTAGTACAGGGATGTGCCGTCATTATAAATAAATTGTACCGCCTTGTCGAAATAGCGCTGGTCGGGTCCCGCTGAAAATAAAGTCTGGGCCAGGTAGGTCCGTGTTCCGCCCTTAATGGAAATACCATCGAAAATAATTTGAATTTGCAACGGGATTGCCAGATCGCTGTAATCCTCATCCCAGGTTGTGTTGATGAAAAAATGTTCGATCTCGGTTTTAAGGGGTTGTAATATTTGACGGTCATCGCCTTTCAATAACCGGTCATCGAAAGTAACCGTCACCTTCCCGTATTGTGGATAACCCACGTGCAACAGGAATAGAACTCCGATGATGATTCCGAATGATTGTCGAATATGCATACCGATAAAAAATAGTCCGATGAACGGTAGCCGTGCAAGAGAAACCTGGAGATTATCGTAATACTTCAGTGACGGGTGTATATTTGTCAAATTGCTACCGGGCGAATTGTTTTTCTCCCCCCATAACTAAGGTATTACCGGGTGAAGACTTTTTTAGTAACGATAAAACCCCAACAAAATGTCAGATGTGTTTGGTGAGCCGAGTGTAACCGGCTGTTGTTTTTGTATTCGCGCCCCCCAAACGGGAGGCGCGAACATGCTCTAATTCGTCAGTTTAATAATGTAGATATACGATATGCCTAGATCCTGGGCCAACCGTTTTTTGTTGTTCTGGTATGCTTTTAACAGGTAGGCCAGCATGTCGCTTTCGAATTGCTTATTGGCCTCCCGCCAACTCAGCCGCGCCAAGGATTCCAGGTAGCGTTTGAAATGGATATTCCGATCCAGGGCGGTCTTACGTTTCACGCCTCGCCGCAGGCCCAATCTCTTCTGATAGGTGAAATAGGTTTTGGTATCGATGCCGATTTTCCGGCAAAGTTCCGCCGCGCTTTTCGACCGGCTTATGTGGAGGTTCAGGTAATGTGTGTGAAAAATGTTGCGGATCTCTTTTAACGTTTTGCCCAAAGCAAAATGGAAGATTTCATCGTCCAGTTCGATTGCCGTAGTTTGCTGGTTATCCCGCAGGAAGCGCAGGTAATTGTCCAGCAACGTTTTTCGGTACCCCAGCAGGGGTAGCCGTAAGGCAACGTCTTTCTCTGTTTCCTGGTATCCAAGGGAATAAAAATGATCGGCCAATCCGACTTCACCCAATTTCTCGTGGCAGAGCCCCAGTTTGTAGTAATCCTCGATGAGCATATCCAGCATTCCGTAGCGGGATGTGAGCCGTAAGGATTGGCTGTGATATGTAATGGATTTGCGATAGTTCTTGCACTCAAATTCGAGGTAGCCCAGATTCTGCAGTGCCAGGCTGAGATGGTAAGGAGGCAGATCGCGTTCAAGCAGCTTATTGAAAATCGTACGGGCCTGGTCGTATTTCTTTTGCAGGATCATAAGCCAGCCCAGATCGTTGGTGGCTTCGTTGGAATGTTTCGTCAATTGATGTTGTTCGGCAATTCCCAACGCTTCGTTGAGGACGGCGTGGGCTTTTTGGTAATCCTTGAGTCGGGAATACACCTGGCCGATATGCCGGACAGTGCATGACAGGCGGATATAGTCATTTTCATCCCGGTAATGCTTTTCGGAATCTTTCAGGATCCCAAGAGCTTTGTAAGGCTTGTTATGTTTATAACATAACCCCAGGTACGTTTTTATCCTCCACACCAGCTTTTCCTTGTCCGTAAGCTCAAGAGCCGTCTTTAGAATATGTTCGGCTTCTTTCCGGTATCCAAGTTTCCGGATGAGATTGGAAAGTTCCAGCAGACGATAGGCCTGAACATCATCGGTGACGGTCTGATCCAGAGCAAGATGAAAGGCGGCGTATGCGCTTCGGTAATCGCCGTTAAATGTATGAATGGCACCCAGTCCGGCCCAGGCGATCCCTTTCAGGTCCGGATCGTCAAGTTTTGTAATGTAGGACAAATCCATGAGGGCTTTCTGGGTTGAAGTGAGGTTCAGATGATAAAAATCCTCGGTTTTGTCCAGGTACTGGGCGATGTGAATTTTCTCCAGGAGTTTATCCTGAGATGGTAATTCCTTCGGGGAAGGGAAGAAATTACGGTAATCGTGAATTGCTATTATTGGCATATTGATGTCTGAGTTTCTTTTAAATTAACGGTGTATTTTAAGAGTTTCGATTATTTTAGACAAGGCATAGATACAGGAACTATATAATATACTGTGATAATGATAATATACTTCATCTCCATGAATCGGGAGGCGCGTTGCACCCTCTCCTCCGGCCTCGTCGATGATTCCCTGTCCGGAGGAGAATTATTACTCCGAAATTTAAAAAATGCGGAGGACAATTTGTTTTATTATTTACTTACGCAAAAAGTCACTTAAAACCTTGACGCAGGAAGTATTTTCTGATGGTACCACGGGTTATGCCCGTGGGATTTTCGGTACGGCCGATTTGAACACGGGCCCGGAGGCTTGTTGCGTACTCTACCAGCGCAGGGCGGCGGAGGCCCAGGTGAAGCCGGCGCCGAAAGCGGCCAGGATAATGTAGTCACCCCGGGAAAACCGGCCGCTTTCCCAGGCTTCGCTCAGAGCGATGGGGATCGATGCGGCGGTGGTATTTCCATATTTGTGGATATTGCTGAACACCCGATCCATCCCCACTCCCAGACGTTTTGCCACCGCCTGGCTGATCCGAAGATTGGCCTGGTGGGGAATGATCAGAGCAATATCGTCCAACTTCAATCCGTTAGTCGTAAGGGCTTCATTTATCACTTCGGGGAAGCGCACCACTGCGTTACGAAATACTTCCCGTCCGTTCATTTGGGGATACTGGCGACCTTCGTTCAGCATTTCATGGGAAACACGCGGATTGAATCGCGAAGCGGGCACCTCGCACCATAAATCTTTCAGATATCGGCCGTCGGCGTGTAGATGGGTGGAGAGAATCGCGCTACGTCCGTCGCCTGGTTGGAGAATCACCGCCCCGGCGCCGTCCCCGAAAAGTACCGCCATGTCCCGGCCGGAAGTGGAAACGTTGAGGGCCGTGGACTGTACTTCCGCCCCGATGACCAGAACGGTCTCCGCCTGGCCGGTTCTGATGAACTGATCCCCGATGGATAAGCCGTAAATAAAGGCGGAGCAAGCCGCCTTGATATCAAAGGCCCCGACGTTACGCAAACCCAATTTTTCCTGAACCTGTACGCTGGAACCGGGGAAAAAATAATCCGATGTGAGAGTGGCAAACACAACCAGATCGATGGCCTCCGGCTCCACTCCTGCCATGTCCATGGCCTTCTTCGCCGCCGCCACACCTAAATCAGAAGTTCCTTCACCCTCTTCGGCCCAATGACGTTCCCGGATTCCACTGCGGGTAATGATCCATTCATCACTGGTGTCCATTAACTGTTCCAGGTCCCGGTTGGTTACGACTCTGTTCGGAACGTGATAACCGACCCCGGAAATCATGGCCTGTCTCATTTGTTTTACCCTTTGATTAATATTGCCGGACTATTTTTCAGGATGCACATGCAGGCGAAAGCACGGGCCCACGAAATGCGTGTCGGAACGTAGTGGAGATCCCGACGGAGGGGAAGCGTGAAACGTGGCGTTTGTGTTCCTGGTGGTTTAAGATTTTGCAACCTTTTGACTTGCAGACTCAACGGGTTTTAACCGATTTATCTTGCCCCGCCCGGTTTTACCTGATATTGCTCAATTTAATATCGCGAATATTTAGTTGGATAGTGGTTTGTCCCTGCCACTCGTTGATTTCCACGATGAAAGCCAGGTCTACAGGGAATCCTTTGATTAATTTTTCGTAATGTTGTGATTGGTTGAAGCCGATAGCGGGATAAACGGTGTGTCCTTGTCTTACTTTGAAGCGAATGTGGTCGCCGTTTCCGATAACGCGTGGATTGCCCACTACTTCGACCCGCCGGGCGGCAAATTTCGGTCGCATATTCCCGGGACCATAGGGCCCCAATTTTTCAAGAAAGTCCATGAAACGGCCGTTAATATCGGTCAGACGCATTTCTCCGTCCAGGGTGATGGACGGTTCCAGGTCCCGGGGGGACAGGAGCTCATTGGCCTTGGCGATAAACGCGTTTCGAAAAGCGATAAAATTATCTTCCCGGAGGGTCAGCCCGGCAGCCATGGGATGACCGCCGTAGCCTTCCAGGTATTCGCTTACGTTTGTCAAGACCTGGTACAAATCCAGTCCGGGAATACTGCGGGCCGAACCTTTTCCCAAACCGTTTTCGTCGATGGAAATGATAATTGCCGGTCGGTGGAATTCTTCGCGAATTCGCGATGCGACAATGCCGACCACACCGGGATGCCATCCATAGCCGGCCAGCACGACGGCGAATTCGTTGTCCGGATCCAGGTGAGCATTGGCCATCCGGATCGCCTCATCGACCACCGTTTGTTGAATTTCCTGGCGGCGGCGATTTTCCCGGTCCAATTCCCGGGCCAACTCGCGGGCCCGCTCGAAATCGGAAGTTGTGAGCAATTCGACGGCGCGGTTGGCATCTCCCAATCGCCCGGCGGCGTTAATCCGGGGTGCCAGGCCGAACACCAATTGCCCTACTGAAAGGGTCTTGTCCAATAGTCCGGCGGTTTCCAGCAGCGCTTTCAGTCCCGGCCGCCCGTGAACCGGTAGCATTTCCAGTCCATGATGCACAATTACACGATTTTCTTCCAGGATAGGCACTATATCGGCGGCGGTTCCCAGGGTGATCAAATCCAGCAGATCCAGGATTTGGTCGAAATCCACGCCCATTTCTTCCGCCAGGGCGAAAACCAGCTTGAAAGCAACCCCGCCGCCGCATAAGCCTTTAAACGGGTAGTCGCAATCGCGTCGTTTGGGATTCAAAATAGCCACGGCTTCGGGGAGGGTTTCGTCGGGTGTGTGGTGGTCGGTAATAATGACGTCAATTCCCCGGGAATTGGCATACGCCACCTGGTTAAAGGCGTTGATCCCGCAATCGCAGGTAATGATCAGATCAGCGCCAATGGATTTTGCCCGGTCGATCCCCTGTAGTGATAATCCGTATCCTTCGCGTTCCCGATCGGGAATGTAAGTACTGACTTCCGCGCCCAGCATGCGGAGCGCCAAAAACAACATGGAAGCGCCGGTCGTTCCGTCCACATCGTAGTCGCCGAATACAAGAATCGGTATTTTCTTAGTGATATTCTCCCGGATACGCATTACGCCCCGGTCCATGTCCTTCATCAGAAACGGATCATGAAGCTGATCCAGGCTGGGGTTGAAAAATGGTTTTGAGTCGCGAACCGATGTGAGTCCCCGGTTGGCCATTACACGAGCTATGATTTCCGAGCAACGGAAATCGCGCTTCAGTCGGGCGATAGATTCGGTGTCGGAGTCAATAAATTTCCAGTGCACGGTTTTTCAGTTCCAATCGGTTTTGCTCACACTGGGAAAATAAGAAAGAATTACGTGCGGTTGGGATACTTTTGGGGATCTGATTCAAATTACGGAATAAGGGAATACGGAACTGTTGTATTCCCCGTTTTTACCGGTGCATTGTCCGCCGGCGGACTCAAGAATGACAACTTTGGACTTTTTACAATCGCACCAATAATACAATTCAATTACTGGGTAGAATTCCGGGGCTATCAAATGAATTTAGGGCCAATAAAAATGTCTGCAGACTGTCAATCGACAATCATCGGATCTCAATTATTCTTTTATATAGGGTGTGAACAAATGCTCAAAATCCTTGAGCGTTTCTTCGATCGTCAGGGGCATCATCTGGGCAAAGGTATCCAGGATAACAACCGCGTTCAGACTGGCGTCCTTGCTGGTTGCCTGTTGCAGGCGTTTGCAGATATTTATGTTTATACGGGCAATGTTTTGGTAGATGGACACCAGGTGCTT
>JALUTR010000402.1 GCA_027021785.1 Fidelibacterota bacterium
GAAAGACAACTCGTGCTGATCCAGGCTGATCTGCAACAATAACCGCAGGTAAGCCCGCCGTTGCATTGAGGCGGTCACCATGCTCGTTAAATACTTGTCCAAAAATCTCCGGAATTCTTCTTTTGTCCTTATTTCTTCGGCAGGAATCAGGGGGTGTCGGGAATCGATGTATCGCTTTATAATCCGATTCAGAATATCTTCCTTGGAAGAAAAATATTTAAAGAGAGTTCCTTCGGTAACACCGGCAGCTTCCGCGATCTCCGCCGTCCGAAGGGTAGCCAATGATTTGCGCTCAATTAATTTCAGTGTGCAATCAAGGATCTGTTCGATTCGTTCACCACGTTTCATTCGTCGGGTAATCATGGGATTCTCCGTCCGTAATATAGTGAGTACTCACTTACCAACGCAACTCGAAAATATGTACGGAGTGATACGTGCCGGAACGCCCCGACGAAACGTAGAACGTGAAACGTGAAATCCGCCGGCGGATTGGTTCCTATGAACAACAACAATGTAAGGTCCCGCCACGGCGGGATCGCAATGACAATACGAGACTTTTTACAATATCTTCAATAATTACTACAAAATACAGACCATAGACTGCGTTTGTTTAACCCCACGGATTGTGGTGAAGATTTATTCCTTTATCTCCTTGGTGGCAATATACACCGGTTTTCTTTCCATAAAATCCTGATGGTCAAGCACTGCAAAACCGTGCGCGTTCCTGGTGGGACAATTGGGACAGGAAGGCGTCCCGTCTTTTCGGTGTTGTAATATCTCCAATACCTTGTCGTCAGTAACCTCTTCCTCACTTTCAACAAACCAGCGTAAAGTAATTAAATATTTCTTCATCTTTCACTCCATTGGATGACCAAACACATTTAAAATAGGCAAAATTTTAAACAAAAACGCACATTTATTACAAAGACAAGAACATGACAATAAAAACCAATCCGCGTTCCCACGTAAAGCGCCATGTGTTCCGGACACCTGACAAGGGGAAAAAACGATAACTGACATTTCTCAGTTCTATATGAAGTGATTATTCACAAGACTGTTGAAAGTGGCATGAAGAGAGTTACTTAACCTTTATCCGCGTACACGAACCCATAGAGGCAAGGAGAGTAATATCAATCGATTAGCGATACTGAATGGCTTATGAGATTAAGCCGATTGTTCCCCATCGCTCGTAAATAAGTATTTTATTTTCAATAATCTTTACGTCCTTCGCGCCTTTGCTGCGAATAAAACAGACCAGAAACGCAGCCGGCGGATATTCCGGGAAACGTTTGAAAATAATTGTCGAGTGAGATTCACGACAGTTAATCGTAAATTTCAGGTATCAGGATCTTTCATCATGCACGAAATGTCCATAGCCCTGAACATTATTGATATTGTCTCTTCGCAGGCGAAGGCGGAACAAGCTCAAAAAATCAACCGGATTGAGCTGGAGATCGGTGAATTGGCCGGAATCCTGATCGATTCTCTGGAATTCTGTTTCGAAGCGGCCAGTAAAAACACCCTGGCCGACAGCGCTTCCCTGAATATTGTTAAAATCCCGGGAAAAGGAATCTGTCACGATTGCCACACCGAAATCGACGTGGATAATTATATCGTAGTGTGCCCAAATTGCGGTGGTTTCGGAGTGGAAATCACCCAAGGGAAAGAACTGAAAATTCGTTCCATTAATATCGACTAAGGAGTTACTATGTGCGATACATGTGGTTGCGGCCAACCGGGCGACCCGGTTACGATCCGTAAACCGGGTCAGATAAACCCGACTCATGACCATGATCATTCCCATCCCCACTCCCATGATCATTCTCACGAATCCGAACCGTCCCATAGTCATGGACGAACGCTTTTAGTTGAACAGGATATATTATCAAAAAACAATTTATTAGCGGAACGAAACCGGGGTTACTTCGAAGCCAAAAAGATTCTTGCCCTTAACCTGGTAAGTTCGCCCGGTTCCGGTAAAACAACTTTGCTGGAAAAGACGATTGCCACGCTGAAACAAGAAATTCCGATCTCCGTAATCGAGGGCGATCAACAATCGCTGCGCGACGCGGACCGCATTGAGAAAACAGGTGTGCCGGTGGTACAGATAAACACCGGCACCGGATGCCATCTGGATGCCGACATGATAAACCGTGCCGTTCATGAACTTGCCCCGGAGGATCAAACACTCCTGTTTATCGAAAACGTCGGTAATCTGGTCTGCCCCGCTTTATTTGAATTGGGCGAGGCGCACAAAATCGTTATTATCAGTGTTACCGAAGGTGACGACAAACCGCAAAAATATCCGACCATGTTCAGTGTGGCGGATATTTGCATTATAAACAAAACGGATCTTTTGCCTTACGTCGATTTCGACCTGGAGGTCTGCAAGCAAAACGCCTCGCAGGTAAATCCTCACCTCCAATTCTTTGATCTTTCCGCCAAGACAGGTGAGGGTTTGGATCAATGGATTGAATGGATCAGGAAACAAGTCGACTAGTCCTGAAAACGCCTACCCACTCGTTAAAAGCCAACATTCAGCGAAGACAGGTCTTCGTTAATGGAATCGTACAGGGTGTCGGATTCCGGCCTTTTGTTTATAATTCGGCCCTCCGTCTTGGTTTATCCGGAAACGTTGCCAACACTTCCGACGGTGTTTTGATCGAAATCGAAGGTCCAACAGCCCAACTCAATCGGTTTTTACAGTTACTCACCGAAGAAGCTCCCCCGTTGGCGGTAATTACCAAAATAGAGTCGAAGACCATCATTCCCACCGGCGCAACAGGCTTTGCGATTCTCCATTCCGAATCGGAATCGAAAACAACTACGCTGATTTCTCCGGACGTCGCGGTCTGCGCGGATTGCCTGGCTGAATTATTCGATCCCGACGATCGGCGCTATAAATATCCCTTTATTAATTGCACGAATTGCGGTCCCCGCTACACGATTATCGAAGACATCCCTTACGATCGACCATTTACCTCCATGCGGCATTTCACCATGTGCCCGGCCTGCCAATCGGAATACGACGATCCCGCCAACCGCCGGTTTCATGCCCAACCCAATGCCTGCCCGGCCTGCGGTCCCCGCGTCACACTGTTCGACAAGACACAAACCATCATAGACACCGACGATCCGATCAAAGCGACTTCCGATTTGCTTAAAAAGGGATATATTGTCGCGATCAAGGGATTGGGCGGTTTTCATTTAGCGGCGGATGCCACCAATGCGAAGGCCGTCGCAACCTTGCGGGAAAGGAAGGGGCGCGAAGAAAAACCGTTCGCCGTAATGGCGCCCGATATACAGAAAATTGAGGAATTTTGCGAAGCAACCCCGGAGGAAATTCAAACTCTCCAATCCCCTCAGGCCCCTATCGTGCTCATGAAGAAAAGAGAAAACGGCAAACTTGCCGATTCGATCGCTCCCGGGAATGACCGGCTGGGCGTAATGCTCCCCTACACCCCCCTGCATCACATACTGTTACGGTACGGGTTTGAAGCCCTGGTCATGACCAGCGCGAATTACAGCGAAGAACCCATTTGCATCGAAAATGAAGAAGCATTCCGACGTCTAAACCGGATTGCCGATTATTTCCTTACGCACGACCGGGATATTTACCTGCGCAGCGATGATTCGGTAATTATTTACCTGGGGGGCAAATTAAGGCAAATCCGGCGCAGCCGCGGGTACGTGCCCCAACCGATATTTGTCCGTTCCGAAGGCCCTCCCATATTGGCGGTGGGAGGCGAACTGAAAAACACCGTCTGCCTGCTGAAGGGCAACCAGGCGATCATGAGTCAACATATCGGTGACCTGGAAAACCTTGAAGCCTTTAATTTTTTCCGACAAACCATTCAACACCTGCAGCGCATTTTCGACACGCAGCCGGAACTGATCGCGCACGATCTGCACCCGGAATATTTATCGACCAAATGGGCGACAGACCAAAACGAAACACCCGGCATGGCGGTCCAGCACCACCATGCCCATCTGGCCGCTTGTTTGGCCGAAAATCATCGTTCCGGTCCGGCAATCGGTCTCATCATGGACGGCACCGGATACGGCGCTGACGGGACAATCTGGGGCGGAGAAGTGTTGATCGGGGATTACAGCGGGTTTCATCGTTTCGGTCATTTTGAACCGGCGCCGTTGCCGGGTGGGAATGCCGCCATAAAAGCCCCCTGGCGAACGGCCGTCAGTTACCTGTACCGGACATTTGGCAAACAGTTGCCCGACCTGCCGTTTCTCCACGAACACAACCCCAGTCTGATAATCGAGATGATTGAAAAGGGTGTCAATTCTCCTCTCACAAGCAGTTGCGGACGTCTCTTCGACGCCATCGCTGTTATTGCCGGAGGCCGACAAACAATTCATTATGAAGCGCAGTCGGCCATTGAGTTTATGCAGCAATGTCAAAACCTCTCCATGCGCCCCTTCGATTATATCCTGGATCGGAAACAGGGACACTGGGAAATTTTAATCGCTCCCATCGTCCGTTCCGTAGTGCGGGCTTACCGGAATGGGGAATCAATTCGTAAACTCAGTGGACGTTTTCATAAAACATTGATTGAAATTTTCACTGAAATATCCCTGTTGGCGCGACGTGAAACGGGGATATCGGAGGTAGCCTTAAGTGGTGGGGTTTTTCAGAATCAGGTGTTGTTTGAAAACCTGGTGCCGAAACTTGAGCGTCAGGGATTCCGGGTTCTTGTCCACTCCCGGACTCCCACCAATGACGGCGGCATAGCCTTAGGGCAGGCCATGATCGGCAGACAATATTTACTGGACCGGGATAAACAAAATAATGATTAATTTAACTTGATTGATTCGTTAAAATTGAACGGATCAAATCAATAAGCGAACCAGGAGATTTGTATGTGTTTAGGCATTCCGGGAAAAGTCGTGGAAATTTTCGATGAGAACGGGCTCAGGATGGGTCACGTGGATTATGGCGGCACAATAAGCAAAGCCTGCCTTGAATATGTCCCCGAAATTGAGGTGGGGCAATATACCGTTGTCCACGCCGGGTTCGGAATCTCCATTATCGACGAAGAAGAGGCTCAAAAAACGTACGCGGTATGGGAAGAATTTGTTGACGCCGCCGCCCGGGAAGGCGTCGATATTTACGGAAACCCCCTGAAAAAAGAAAACCTGGAGTAGCGGAATGGAAAGAAGGAAAAGGAACGGATTAACAAAAGTTACAAGGATACTATTGAACCCAAATTTGTCATTCCCAATGAACGTTCCGGGTTCAGGAGGAATTCCGGGATAAATGATTTTACTGCATAGTCAAAAGACCTTACCCATTACAACTGCAAAACACTATTACCCGGTCGTACGATGAAGTATTTGGACGAATTTCGAGATCCTGAACTGGCGAAAAAGATCGTAACCGCGATCCGGAACACGGTTACGCGTCCCTGGGTAATCATGGA
>JALUTR010000403.1 GCA_027021785.1 Fidelibacterota bacterium
GTCACCACGCTTGACCCGCTGTCCTTTTTTCACCTCAATTTTGGATAAATGGGCAAAAATAGTGGTGTAGCCGTCCCCATGGTTGATTTTAATGTATTTACCGAATCCACCACGATGATAGCGCGCTTCCTGGATAACCCCATCAGCCGGAGCGAATATCGGGGAGCCGGTCGGAACGGTAATATCCTGTCCGTAATGAAATCGGCGTTTGCCGTCAAAGGGATCCCTGCGGTACCCGAAACCGGAGTTAATGTAGCCTCCCAAAACCGGCCTGATCGAGGGAATAAACCGCATTCTCTTGGTATCGGCTTTTACTTTATCATATATGCTCTCGTAACTCGACAGTTCTAATTTTACATTCCGCGTCAACCGATCAACGTCCAGTTCCAATTCAGAGATTCTATTTTTGACTTCCGGCATTAATTCACCGAATTCAGTGTTTTTTTCTAAACGAACACCTCCGATCCCCAGTTCGCGGATATCCTTATCGATTTGCGGAAGATTGGCATAGGTCCTGACCGCCTTATCCTTTTCCACGATCATATCCATCTGGCTGTTTAACTGATCCAGCCGGGTCTGCAGGGTAACCAACGTGGAAGAAATCGACGAGTAATCCTGTTTAATCTCTTTGAGCTTATTTTGATAAATAATTTGCGTAAGCAGTTCAGTACTGAAAAATAATGTCGCGCCGACAATAACTATCGCTACTCCGAAACCGGCTAACAGACGGCCTCGGGTAAAGTGCCATTGACGTACTCGTCGATCATTTTCAGCTTGGAATATGTAGTTTATTTCCTTATGCCTTGGCATGGATACATGTACCCAAAATAATATTTGATTTTACACTTTTAAGGTGTCAAATCCAATGGGTTTGTGCAGTTCCTGACGGGGAAGCCGGGAGGGGAAACCGCCGGATTTCATGATAAAGGTGGCCAAAACAAAAATCCATTTAAGAAAGGTATAAACGCAAAAGATGAGAACGGGTATAATGGCGTAATCGCTGTAAAGCGCGTTCCTTAATTTGACGAACCCGTTCCCGGGAAATGTCCAGCTCCTCACCTATTTCATCCAGCGTTTTACTGGTTCTGGAATCCAACCCGAAATAATTCCTGATAACATATTCTTCGCGTTTATCAAGCGTATGCAACACTTGCATAATTTCGAAATGGATCGATTCCTTCATTATCTGTGCTTCCGGTCGATCCGATTCGGACAATAGAAAATCCTGTAAAGTGGACCTGGAATCCTCCATCGGTTCGTCCAGAGACGTCGGCAAACTAAAATTCTGGATCAACTGCTCGATCTCTTTCATGGTGCGATCCGTAATGACGGCCAACTCCTCCGCCGTCGGTTCGCGTTCATACGCTTGTTCCAACTCGATTGACTGCCGGTATAATGAACCGATCGACTCGGTTACATTAATTGGCAACCGCACGATCCGCCCGGTGCGGGCGATGGCTTGCCGGATACTTTGGCTGATCCACCAAACGGCATAGGAGATAAACCGGAACCCACGCGTTTCATCATAACGATTTACCGCTTTGATCAAACCCAGGTTTCCTTCATTGATCAAATCTTCCAGGGGAACACCGTGGTTCTGGAACTTTTTTGCCACGGCCACGACAAAACGAAGATTATGCGTAATAAGTTCGTTAAATGCCTCCTGGTCACCGTTTTTCGCACGTTGTGCCAGGGACACTTCTTCTTCCGGAGTGAATGGTTTGAGTTCTTTTATTTCGGAAAGATATAAATCAAGCGCCCGGTGTGTGATTTGTCTGCGTGAATTCGCTGAAGGCAAGACGGCGATACTATTTTTCTTCCGTTGATTTGTCTTCTTCCGCAATCTTTTCTTCTGTACTATCCTCTTCCGCGCTTCCTTCTTCCGTCGCTTCGCTTTTATTTGCAGTAGCCGCTGCTATGTCCGCCTCTTTTATATCATATTCTTCTTTAATATCCTGAATTACCGCCTCTTTTTCACCAATCGAAGCCTTGAGTTCATCTATCTTTTTAATAATATCGGAATATTCATCGTCCTTGGAAAAATCAACCTTTGATCCTTTTTTCGCCTTGGAATAGACAAATCTTCCCAGGTCTTCATAAATTTTATTCAAATCCCGTTGTAACTGATGTACCTCGATTTTGATCTTGCTTACCTTAGTGAGTTCTTCAGTCTTAACAACGGCGATTTTACTAACTTCTTCCGCCTTTTCAACTGCGGCAGCGCCCCAGACTTTCATATTCTTTTTCAGATCATCCCAAAGTTTAGACATTTCGAACCCCTCTTTTTAGTGAATTTATGTTAACTATATATTAAATCAAATTATTGGCGACAAATACATAAAAATTAATGTGGTCTCCAACTATCCGTGTTTCAATGTGTATTAATCCTGGTCCCTTAATATTTGTTCCAACATATTTTTTACTTTTCCGGGATCGGATTGCCCCCGGGTGGCGCGCATTACCTGTCCCATGAAAAACCCCATTAATTTCGTTTCCCCTTGCCGGTATCGATCCGCTTCTTTCCCGAATTTCGCGATCACATTATCGATGACCGATTTCAACTGGCCTTCCGCGGAAATCTGCCCCAGTCCCTCACTCCGGATAATTTCATCAATCGAACGATCTTCCGATACCAGTTTGGCAAGAATCCTTTTGCCCGTGTTTTTATTTATCGTGCCCTTTTCTATTGTGCGGATCAGTTCCGCCAACTGTTGCGGGGGCACTCGAAACGCTCCGATTTTGACACCCAATTTGTTGATCAATCGCAGAACTTCGCCCAAAACCCACTTCGCGGCTGTTTTCCCGTCGACTCCTTCCCCGATGCAGGTATCGTAATAATCCGCAATGTCAGGGTCTCCGGCCAGGATTTGGACATCTTCCAGGCGCAGGTCATACGCCTCCATCCAGCGCTGTTCTTTTACGTGAGGCAGCTCCGGTAATGCTTTCCGGACTCCGGAGATATCCACCTGACTGAGATCCATCGGGACCAGATCGGGATCGGGGAAATATCGATAATCGGGCGCATCTTCCTTGCTGCGCATGATCTCGGCCCGATTCTTTTCCTCGTTCCACAACAGGGTGCACTGTTCAATCGTCCCCCCCTTTTCCAGTATGCCGGCTTGCCTTTCAATCTCGAACTCCAGGGCCCTTTTCACCGACCGGAAAGAATTCATGTTTTTCATCTCGGTCTTTGTCCCCAGACCGGTATGCCCTTTCGGTCGCAACGAAATATTGGCGTCGCAACGGAGTTGTCCCAATTCCATGTTGGCATCGGAAATATTCAGGTAACGGACGATTTGCCTTAACCGCTCCAAAAACAGGTGCGTTTGATCGGGATCGTGCAAGACGGGCTCACTTACGATTTCCAATAAAGGCACATCGCTGCGGTTATAATCCACCAGGGTATTCCCCTGGTCATCATGAATCGATTTTCCGGCATCGCCTTCCATGTGAACGCGCGTTAAGGCAACCGATATCAATTCACCTCTCCACCATATAGGTACCGAACCGCCATCGATTATGGGCTCATCGTATTGGGATATCTGATACCCCTTCGGCATATCCGGATAGAAGTAATTCTTTCGGGCGAAACGATTGTACATGCGAATTTTGCCGTTGATTGCCAGACCCAATTTAATGGCCGACATAATCGCCTGCCGGTTAACGACCGGCAGCGCTCCCGGCAGCCCCAGGCAAACGGGACAGGTATATCGGTTTGGCTTTCCCCCGGTTTGATTGGGACAGGAGCAAAACAACTTGGTTTTCGTTTTCAGTTGGACATGAACTTCCAACCCGATAACCGGTTCCCAACGAGTCAAAAGATCCGTGTGCATCGTATCTGCGCTCATGAATCAGGAAGTCAACAATTTCACGTAAATGATTTCCGGGAGAGAAGCCAGTTCCGCCAGCGTTTCCGAAGGGACGGTAGTATCGACCCGGATTGCCGCAAAGGCTTCGCCGTTGGAATGATGGCGGCTTAACAGGTAAGCCCCGATATTTACCTTGGCGGTCCCCAAAATGGTCCCCACCTTTCCGACCACACCGGGTACATCTTTATTCTTTACGAATAATAAAGTTCCTTTGGGCGTTAATTCCATTTCATATCCAAGAATGTTTACTAACCGTAAATAATTGCCCTCAAAAACACTCCCGGCGATTTGGGTCTTCCCTTTATCGGTAATGACATAGGTATTGATTAAATTCGTAAATGAGCCGCTTTCGGTCGTATACCGCTGGTCGATTTGGATTCCCCGTTCCGCGGCTAACGTCTCGGCGTTTATGAAATTAAGCCGCTCCGTTACACGATTCTGGAGCAATCCTTTTATAAAGGTTAACGCCACCGGTTTCACGGTATCGATTTTCCCGGCGCATTCAACCCGGACGCCCGTAATTGCGCCTTCAATCAATTGCCCCTGCAACGATCCCAACAGTTCCGCCAGGTCCAGGAACGGTTGTAACTGGGCAAGTTGGGACATATCCGCGATCGGCGTATTCAACGCGTTGACCAACCGTCCCTCCAGTAAATAATCCCGGATTTGCTTGCACACGGCCACCGACACACCGGCTTTCGCCTCTTTGGTCGATGCGCCCAGGTGGGGCGTGATCACACAATTATCCAGGTTTACCAGCGGATGATCCCTGCCAATGGGTTCTTTTGTAAACACGTCAATAGCCGCCCCGGCAATGATCCCTTCTTTCAGGGCGGTAGCCAGGTCCTGTTCGTTGACGATACCACCCCGCGCGACGTTGATAATGCGCGCGGTCGGCTTCATCATTCGCAGACGTTCCAGGTTGAACAGGTTCCTGGTGGATTCCACCATCGGCACGTGGAGGGTAATAAAATCGGCTTTCCGGGTTAATGTATCCAGATCGGTGAACGTGATTTCCTCGGGATTAAACATATCGGGACTGATGTACGGATCATACCCCAATATTTTCATCCCGAAAGCGCGGCACCGCTTGAATACTTCCTGCCCGATTTTTCCCAATCCGACAATACCCAGGGTCTTGTTTCGCAGCTCGGACCCCACCAGGGCATGTCGATTCCATTCGCCACGATTCAATCCCTGGTGACCGACGGTAATGTTACGACTCAGGGCGAGCATCATTCCAATGGTATGTTCGGCTGCGGAAATCGTGTTGACATCCGGCGTATTCATCACCACCACCCCTTTCCGGGTGGCTTCCGGGATATCAATATTATCCACGCCCACGCCGGCCCGGCCGATAACCTGTAACTGTTTCGCCTTTTCCAGTTTTTCACCGGTCACTTTCGTCCCGCTGCGGATGATCCAACCCTGGATGTCGGGTAAAACCCGGTCCAGTTCCTCTTCCGATGGGCCGGGCATATATAAGGTCTCCAGACCCGCGGTTTTTAATATTTCCAACCCTTGGTCGGTCAACGGATCGGTGATAAGAACTTTTCTCATGATTTATCCTGGTTTTTTCCGTGGAAAATAAGCCCCGCTTTTATCGGCGGGAATCCTCACCGCCGGAACGACGACTGTTCCTGCCGGGGCGGCAAACGGTATTAAGCGTTTTCCCCGGCAATTTTATTCAGGGCCGAACCGGCTTTGAACCATTCAATCTGCACTTCGGAAAAGGAATGCGCAACTTCAAAGGTGTCTTCGCTGCCATCGCTGTGTTTCACGACAACCGTCAGGTTTTTCCCCGGCGCCAGATCATTTAGCCCAAGGATGGATATGCGGTCATCTTCCCGGATAAGATCGTAATCTTCCGGATTTACAAACGTCAACGGCAGAACCCCTTGTTTCTTCAGATTGGTCTCATGAATCCGGGCAAAACTCTTGGTGATCACCGCCCGACAGCCGAGAAAGCGCGGTTCCATCGCCGCGTGTTCCCGGCTGGAACCTTCGCCATAGTTTTCATCGCCTACGGCGACCCAACCGATTCCCCGGGCTTTGTAATCCCTGGCGATCGTACTGTAATTGACACCGGTCTCACCCGTAAACACATTTTTCCCCTTGCCGATTTCCCCCGTAAAAGCATTCACGGCGCCAATGAACAAGTTCTTGGAAATATTGTCCAGATGCCCCCGGAACCGGAGCCACGGTCCCGCCGGTGAAATATGATCGGTCGTGCATTTCCCCCTGGCCTTCATCAGCACCGGGAGATCCGCCAAATCTTTCCCGTCCCAGGGTTGGAAAGGCGTGAGGAATTGCAACCGTTCGCTGCCTTCGGGAATAACCACCTCAATATCCGATCCGTTATCAGGCGGCTCCACAAAACCCGATTCGCCGGGGACGAACCCCCGGGGCGGAAGTTCCTCGCCGGTCGGCGGTTCCAGTTTGACTTCCTCACCCTGTTCATTGGTAATCGTGTCTGTCAGGGGATTAAAACTTAGTCGGCCGGCAATCGCCAGTGCAGTGACAATCTCCGGGCTGGCAATAAAGGCATGTGTTCCCGGATTCCCGTCGTTGCGGCGGGCAAAATTACGATTGAAGGAAGTGACAATGGAGTTCTTCTCGCCCTCCTTTAAACCGGAGCGCCGCCACTGACCAATACAGGGTCCGCACGCATTGGCCAGAACCTTGGCTCCGAATTCTTCCAGCGTGGCTAATTGTCCGTCCCGCTTGATGGTGGCATGAATTTGTTCCGAGCCCGGTGTAACCATAAAATCAGCCCGTGTTTTCAAACCGTTGTCCAAAGCCTGCCGGGCTACATGCGTCGCCCGTTCAATATCCTCGTAGGATGAATTGGTGCAACTGCCGATTAGTCCCACGCTCAATTCATCCACGTAATCATTTTCTTTCACATCTTCGGCCATTTTGGAAATCGGGCGCGACAGATCCGGCGTGAACGGTCCCACAATATGCGGTTCCAACGCCGATAGATCGATCTCAATTACTTGGTCATAATATTTTTCCGGGGCGCGCTCGATTTCGGGATCCGCCGCCAAAGATTCCCGGATCTTATCGGCCAGGTCCGCCACCGCTGCGCGACCGGTATGGCGTAAATAAGCGGCCATACGTTCATCATAAGGGAAAACGGATGTGGTTGCTCCCACTTCCGCGCCCATATTGGCAATCGTAGCTTTCCCGGTACAACTGATCGACTTGACGCCTTCGCCGAAATATTCGACGATTTTCCCGGTGCCGCCCTTGACCGTCAGAATACCGGCCAGTTTCAGAATAATGTCTTTCGGAGACGTCCACCCTTTTAATTCACCGGTTAATTTGACGCCGATGATTCCGGGCCAGCGCAATTCCCAGGGCATACCGGCCATGACATCCACCGCGTCGGCGCCGCCGACGCCGATGGCGATCATCCCCAAGCCGCCGGCATTAGGCGTATGGGAATCGGTGCCGATCATCATCCCCCCCGGAAAAGCATAATTTTCCAGGATTACCTGGTGGATGATCCCGGCTCCCGGTTTCCAGAAACCAACCCCGTACTTTTGGCTGACGGAACGGAGAAAATCGTAAACTTCGCCATTCGTCACGCGGGCGTTGGCCAGATCGGCCTCGGCGCCCACTTCAGCCTGGATCAGGTGGTCACAATGAACCGTCGTCGGAACCGCCGTTTTGCTCTTCCCGGCGGACATGAATTGCAAAAGCGCCATCTGGGCGGTGGCATCCTGCATGGCCACCCGATCCGGGTTTAAATAAACATACGTTTCCAATGGAATCGGTGGCTGTTCCAACGGTTCATCCAAATGAGCAAACAGGATTTTCTCAGCCAGGGTCAGAGGGCGATTCAATAATTCCTGCGCCATCGTTATCTTCGTTCCCATCCGGGCATAAACCGTCTTAATCATTTCCAAATCAAACATGGGTATCCTCGCTTTCGGTATGAATAAATTTTACCAGGAACATGAAATCTTCTTTTTCGTACGAAATTTAATTAACTAAGTTAAGAACCTATGCGCTACATATTCAATTTCAATACCAGTTCAATACCAGAAAGTTTGGCTATATTCCACACCTGATGAAAATACGTTTATTATTTCTATTGGGGCTGACCGGCCCCTTCCTGTTGGCCGGTTCAACGGTCGGAGTTTTATCCGGTAACGCAACGGAACTAAAATTCCAGGTTACCACGGAAGCGCTGTCGGCCGACGACGTGAAACCAATCCATGTGTTAATCGGTCTTCCCGGTGATTATTACCCCCGGTTGACTGTGCGCTACGAAGCGAAAAAACCTTGTCCCACTGATTGTAGTGAAATTGAAGCCGATGGTACGAAATGGGTTCAAAAACAGGTTCTGAGGGGTTTGAACGTCGGCACGCTTAAGCTCTCCCCCTATGCCGGAAATAACGAATATTACCAGCGAATCATTATCACGGTCACCTTCGACACGCCCCCCGGTCGTGGATTGAAAAAAGCTTCCCAATACCAGTCCCGTTTCCTTTCGGATCGTATTTTGAACTGGAATGTCGCCCGGGATTGGTTCCGAATCCCGGCCGGAAAGAAAATCGTTGAATCGAAACCGCCCTCCGGAAATTGGATCCGGTTCCGGGTTGATAAAGACGGAATGTACACTATTTCAGGCGCCGCTTTAATTGCCGTCGCTCCGCTTACTGCGGAGCGGGATCCCCGCAGCTTCATGTTATTTACCGGCAGTAACCTGGGACGTGACCGGACGGAGGATTACCTGAAACGGTACGCCTCCCCCGGTAGTAAGAATCTATACGAGCCCGTCCCTCCGAACCTGACCGAAGTCTCCCTTCTCATTAACGGTGAAGACGACGGACGCCTGGATTCCGAAGATCAATTGATCTTCTATGGCCGGGGCGCGGCCGGATTTGACAATAACGGAACAAGCGTGGAATTTCATCAGAACCTTTACTTCACAAAAAACGTGTACTGGCTGTTAATTCCCGACGATGAAACCCTGCGGGGGAAACGGGTGACGCCGGACCGGGAATTGGTTTCGAATCCAACCTCCCTTTCATACGGAATCGCCTATGAACATGTTGAAACGGACCTGATTAATCCGTATAAATCCGGTTTAATGTGGGTCGATTCTCCGATCAGTCGGGGCGCGACACGAACGGTTTTTGTACCCTTAAGCTCCCCGAACCCTGCCGTCGAAATCAACCTGAACGGTATGTTGCTCGGCGCTTCTTCCAATTCCGAAGTATCTCGTTATCCGAATCATAAGATTACCCTTCATTACCAATCCTACGACGGTCCGGAATTGGCGACATTAATCTGGTCGGGGGAGAGTAAGAAAAATTTCTCCACACAAATGCCGGGGAGTCAAATTTCCGACGGGACAAATATATTCGTATTCAAAAATCAATCTTCCAACGAGTATTCACAGCCCTTCTTCGATTATTTAACTCTAAATTACGGTCGGTACCTCGAGTTCAACGGTGATCCGTTTGAATTTTACGCACCAATAAACGGTAACCCGGTGAAATTCTCGATTACGGCAACGACGACCCCCACCGTGTGGGACATAACGAACCCCGCCGCCCCGATCGCCAAATCCCTGGACGTGGAAGGAAATTATTTCGTCTTTTCCACCAATCTTCCTGAAGACACAACGGCACGATTTGCCGTTTTTTCCGACTCTTCCATACCGCCGATTACGGATCTGGCTTTTCGGGGACCGATTACCTTTGACCACTACCGCAACCAGCATCAATCCGCCACCCATTTGGTTCTGGGGCCGGAAGAGTTCGCCGCCGCCGCCCAACCATTCATCAAACACCGCGGGAGTTCGCTTTTCATTCCCCTGGAGCAGGTTTATCGCGAATTCTCCGGCGGGAACGCCGATCCGGTTGCCATACGTTCCTTCATTCAATGGACACAAGAAAACTGGCCCGATCCCAAACCGCAATATCTCCTGCTACTGGGTGACGCGGACTATGATTATCGAAATATCACCGGGATGTCCCGAATCAAAGTCCCCACCATTGAAGTGGGTTATTCTTATTCCCACGCTACCGACGACCGCCTGGCGACTATCCACGGGAGAATCCCTGAAATCGCCATGGGGCGTTACCCTGCCCGTTCACCCGGCGAGGTTGAATCCTTTGTGGAAAAAATCATCGCTTTTGAAACCGATCCCCAATATGGGATTTGGCGGCAACGAATAACCCTTGTAGCGGATGACGCCGCCCGCCCCGAGAAAAAAATATCCGAACTATCCACCGGCAAAAGCCATACCCGTAATTCGGAAATTATCGCCAGACTGATCGCGCCGTCCGTGGAAGTGCAGAAGCTGTATATGATGGAATTTCCGGAAATCAGCGACGCCTCTTTCTTCGGGGTGGTCAAACCCGACGCCACGGAAGCGCTGTTTGATTACCTCCGGGAAGGCACGGCAATCATCAACTACATCGGCCACGGCAGCGCCAACCAGTGGGCCCAGGAAAGACTCCTGGTCCAATCCCGTGACCTGCAGTCGATCGATACCGGTATGAAATTGCCGATCTGGATTGCCGGTACCTGTTCATGGGGCCATTTCGACGACCTCGAGAACGAATCCTTTGCCGAAGAATTGATTCGGCAACCCATGAACGGCGCCTCGGCGATCATAACCACCAGTCGCCCCATTTCCGTCAGCAGCAATCAATACTATGAAGAACAGATTTTTAAAGCATTATTCCCGAACCGGTCGGTAACCGATAAGGCCGTCGGTGACATATTGCAATCCACGAAGACCGGAGATGGCAGCGGCGAATTATTCCATCTTTTCGGCGACCCCGCGATGCCGGTCACTATTCCCCATAATACGGTTTCCATTACTTCCCTATCCCCCGATACATTGCGCACCCTGGATACTGCCCGCTTCTCAGGGAAACAGGAACTCTCCCCGGCCGGAGGAACCGGATTCATTATCCTGAAAGACGCCAACCGGTCCATAAGGCGCGAATACAATTATCTCTCTACTGTCCAATATCTGAGTTATACCCTCCCCGGCGCCACGCTTTTCCGGGGCCAGTTTTCGTTTAACAATGAAATGTTTACCGGAAAACTCCGTGTCCCGAAAGATATTACCTACTCGGAAGAACCCGGAAGAATCAATGTTTATCTCATCTCCAATACGGACCCCGTACAGGAAGCCCTGGGAACCCTGGGTCCCGTGTATTTAACCGGTGGTTCACCGGTTCCCGATAAGCAAGGACCGATAATTACGTTTATCGCCGATGACGGGCGGGTGTTGCAAAACGGCGATCATTTACGCCGCGACGAATCGCTTATTATCCGGTTATCCGACCCCCTGGGGATCAATCTGACCCGGGAGGTAGGTCATAAAATAGAATTAACAGATCTGGATCTCGGTCAATCAAAAGATGTAACCAACCTTTTTATTTATGATCCCAATAGTGTTACTACCGGAACCATTGAATTGGAACTGGATGAGAACACAACCAAAATAAACCTTTCCGTCAAAGCGTGGGATAATGCCAATAATCCCTCCGAAGCGGAAATACGGTTGCAACAAGTCGGCAACACAGCTCTGAAGCTTTTTCATGTATTGAATTATCCCAATCCTTTTCAATCCGCAACCCAATTCACTTTCGAAATAACCACACCGGCGGAAATATCGGTTGATATTTTCACTCTTGGCGGCAGAAAAATCCACTCCCTTGGAAGACGTCTCTATAATACCGGATACCACACAATTAATTGGGATGGTCGTGATGCCTTTGGGGACCAAATTGCCAACGGTGTTTACCTCTACCGCTTAAAGGCCAGCAACGATGATCAGACGGTTTCGACAATCGGTCGTTTGGCTAAATTCCGGTGATCTTCGAATGCTCCATTCCGGTTAAACCACTTTTTCTCCGTTATTTTCCCAAATCTTTTCTAATATAGACCCATGACAAAGCCGCCCCTTATCCTTGCTTCCAATTCGCCCCGCCGCACCGCCTTGTTGAAACAAATCGATCTTGAATTCCAGGTGATTCCCAGTACGATCAGGGAAGACTTTTCCATTTCGCTGCCACCAAACGAATTCGCCGAACATTACGCCCGCGAAAAAGCACATTCCGTCGCCCGGGAAAACCCCGGCCGATTGGTTGTGGGCGCCGACACCATCGTGGTGTTAAAAAATAGAATCCTGGGAAAACCGGCGAATGAACAGGAAAGTTTTGAAATGTTAACCCTCTTATCCGGGCGCCGCCACCGCGTCATAACCGGCGTATCCCTGCAATGGATATCGAAACAGATCGACACTACTTTTTCCGTAACAACGGAAGTAATTTTCCGGACTATTTCCTCCGAAGAAATATGGTATTATATCCGCAATTACGCCCCTTTTGACAAAGCGGGTAGTTACGGCATTCAGGACTGGTTCTCCGTATGCGTGAAAGAAATACACGGTTGTTTCTATAACGTGGTGGGGTTCCCTTTATCTGAATTCTATCAACAATATAAGAAGATTATGGAAATGTGACTTCTTCCCGTCATGGTTGTAATGGGAAATATCCTTTTATCTGATAACCATCCTTTCCCCGATCATATCACACCGGAAAAAGCGCGTCAACTACAGGAAACCCTGCGACGACGTGTGATTCGAAAAGACCTGTTTTCCCGAATTCATCTTGTTGCCGGGATCGATGTGGGTTTCCCAAAGCGGGAAAACATTGCCCAGGCCGCTGTTGCGGTACTGCGGTTCCCGGAGCTTGAACTGATAAATTATTCCATTGCCCGCCGGACAATCACTTTCCCCTACATCCCGGGATTGCTCTCTTTCCGGGAAACACCGGTGATCCTGGAAGCATTACGAAAACTTGGAATCCGGCCGGACCTGTTGCTCTGCGACGGTCATGGGATTGCCCATCCCCTGCGTTTCGGTCTTGCCAGCCACATCGGTTTAATAACCGGCCTTCCAACCATCGGGGTGGCTAAAACCCGGCTAATCGGCCTTCACGGAATCGTACCCAACAGAAAAGGAGACTGGGTTCCCCTCACCCATGACAATGAAATAATCGGCGCTGTGTTAAGATCGCGTGTGGGTATTAAACCTGTTTACGTTTCGATCGGACATAAAATCAGTCTGGAAACGGCGGTGGAAATCGTCCGCCGCTGTCTGACCCGCTATCGTCTCCCGGAGACAACACGCTGGGCCCATCGGATAGCCTCCGGTAATGTTCCCGCCAGGAAGCATGACTCTCCGGAAAACTGGTAAAACTTTGCGTAAACCGGACAGGGACGCCTACCTGAATCCGGCAGACAGGGGGTGGAATTCGGAAGAACCCGGACGGTAATAGCGCTTCCTGACTTTCGTCGGGAGTTCTTGTCCGCCTGCCGGAGTGGTTCACCCAATATTCCCCGTCACAGGGGCATTACAACTTTACAATTTAATTTATTGTTCCCAAGTCGTTCATTCGGTTAACTTTCACGACTAATAATATTGAGAATGGAACCATTTTATACAGAACTGAAAAATCTCCGGGAACGCCAGAATATAGAATTGGCGGAAATTCAAAACCGGACAAAAATTGACCAAAAATTTCTCGCGGCCATCGAGAACGGTCAATTCGATGTCTTACCGCTCCCGTATATACGGCTTTTCCTTCGCGCCTATGTAACTGAGATAGGCGGGAACCCGGACGAAGCGCTGACGCAACTGGAACACTATCTCAGCGACCGGGAGGAGACGCCCTTGCCGGAGACACCACCGGACATTTCGGAAACACCCGCACCGGTCAGCGAAGAAAAATCCATCATTCCCCGCTCCCCGAAAAAACTACGCTCTAATCTGGCAAAAAGCGCCGTGTTGCTGGTTGTCTGGATATTCGCGTTGATCATTATCCGGAAAATATTCGTCGAAGACAAAAGCGTCACCACCACACCGGCCGCGCAATTCCTGACGAACGGTGTCGAAATCGTAACGGAAGACCAAATTCGATCCGACTTTGTCGTGTTTAGTTCCCGCGATGAGGTACTGGACGTCTCCGCCCCATTCTCCGTAAAAATTGTGTGTACCAATCCGATCGGCTACCGAGTCACTCAGGACACATTGCCGACAATACCGGTTTCACTCCCGGCCGGGGACCAACAAACATATTCGTTCGAAAAAAGTCTGGAATTTCTATTGAACCATTCCGATGGTATCATGATCTATATTAACGGTGAAATCATCCGCAGTCTTTATTCCCATCCCTACCCGGTGAGGGTATCCTTTACCACGAATCCCACCAAGATCACCGTTAAACACTACACCCCGATAAGCTAACCTGAACTAAATCCGAGTTGTACCCCATCGCAATAACTTGGGTACTTGTTAATTAAATTGCATAGAAACCACAGGTATGCCGTCCCGGGGTCGGCCTTCCGGGACACGACCGTTTTCTTTTTACTGATTCCGTACCGTTATTTTATATCCTGAGGACTCATCAGCCACCGAGCTCCCAGCGATAAGGATAGTAATGTCAATCGATCCGACACACTGAAAAACTTATCAGATCATACCAATGGTTCCCTGTCGCTGGTAAATACGTATTTTATTTTCAATAACCTTTGCGTTCTCTTTGCGGTGATTAAAACAGAATAAAAATCCCATGGGACAGTAATCCTGTTGGGTACCGGAAAAACATTTACCGGTCAGCGCTAAATCATACCCCCATACGCCCCATTTTATCCGGTTGGAATTTCTCCGATCTGAATTTTTACCCACTTATTTATGAGTTTTCACAGTAAAAAAGCACACAAACGTATAAGATTTTAAATAAAATCGAAAAAAAATATTGACTTCAGTGGGGCAATTTCATAATGTTGTGGGTAGTTGTGGGTAATTTTCCCTTTCTTTTTCAAGATGATGTTAAATCAGAACACATTCACGGGGGAATATTCTTATACCATTGATTCCAAGGGTAGAGTCAATATTCCGGCCAAATTTCGCCAGTCTCTTTCGGAAGACAACCAAAATACGTTTGTCATTACGCAAGGGATGGATCCCTGCATCTGGGTCTATCCTCTGGTGGTCTGGAATGAAATTGAAACGGCTCTGAAAAACCTGTCTTCCTTATCAGCGATAAACCGGACATTCATCCGAAATACCGTCCGGTACGCGACTTTCACTACCTACGACAAACAAGGGCGTATCCAGTTAACCCCTAAGTTGATTCAATATGCCGGTTTGGAAAAGGAAATTTTGATTATTGGAATGGTTAATAAAATAGAAATCTGGAATCCGTCCAGACTGGACATCGTGGATCAACAAAATCTGGAAATCGAACAAAGTTCTTATGACGAGCTGGCAGAAAAAATTATTCTCTGATGAACTCCGAATCGGATACGGCTCCACATCATATTCCGGTAATGGTTTCAGAAGTTATTTCTCTCCTCGATATCCATCCGGATGGGATATATCTGGATGGTACGATAGGCCTTGGAGGGCACGCCAAGCAAATCCTCTCGAAATTAAGCCTCAACGGGAGGATTATCGGGATTGACCTGGATGAAGAGGCTTTGGATATCTGCAGAAAGAATCTTCACGCCTCTTCATCCGTCTCTCTCTTTCGCGCTTCCTATAGCGCTTTCCCCCAAATCCTTGCCCGCGCCGGAGTGTCGACGGTGAACGGGATATTGCTGGACCTGGGTCTCTCCTCCCTGCAGCTCGACAGCAAAATGCGCGGTTTCACCTACTCCTGTGACGGCCCTTTGGATATGCAGTTCTCCTCCCGGGGAACAATCACAGCAGAAGAATTAATTCACAATACCAGTGAAAAAGAGTTGGCGCGGATTATCTGGGAATACGGCGAAGAACGGTATTCCCGCCGGATCGCGAAATACCTGAAACTGGCCAAACGGATTTCCTCTGTGTCCGAACTAAAGGAAGCCATCCGGCGATGTACTCCGCCAAATCACCGTAATCGTACCTACGCCCGTGTATTTCAGGCCCTGAGAATCGCCGTAAATAATGAACTGGAACAGTTAAAAAGGTTTCTTGACATATTTATCGATTACCTGGAAATCGGCGGACGGATTGTCATTCTCAGTTACCATTCACTGGAAGATCGGTTGGTTAAATTGAAATTCAGAGAGCTTAAACAAAAAGGCCAGGTACTGATCCTGACAAAAAAACCGCTACGCCCGGCAGCGGCGGAGATTCAAGCGAATCGTCGCTCACGCAGCGCCAAACTACGGGCCGCGGAAAGGATCGCGTAATGAAGAAAAAATTCCATCGGCGTTCCAAAAAACAAAAAGAATACCTGCAAACCATCACCTTTTTCCTGGTGACGATTTTATCAATCACCGGACTGATAACATATCTTTGGGTTTATACCGAAGTGGATGAAACCTTGATGGCCCTCGAAATACAAAATTCCACGGTCGACGAATTGGTGGATGACATCAAGGAATTACAAAGCAAAATGGAATATTTACAACGGGCGGACGTTATTGCAACCAAGGCCCAGCGGGAACTGGGGATGGTAACGGCCCGACCGGAATCCATCACCGTGTACATCGAACCGAATTTGTATACGAACGAACATGACTAAAACGTACTTAAAATTTCGTTCCCGGATAAAAGTGATTTCCTGCGTGATTATTTTCAGTTGGGTAGGACTCACGGTAAGATTATTCCAGGTTCAGGTTTTAAACGGGGAAACGTACCGCCTCCGGGGATTTAAACAGGGGCAGACCCAGGAACCGTTATCGGCGGTCAGAGGTAACATATATGATCGTAACAATACATCCCTGACGCGCAATATCATTCATTATAACATCGGCGTTCATCCGATCACAATCACGGAGAAGCAAAAACTGGCAAAGGCCCTGAAAGAAGCCACCGGGCGTCCGGTGGACTATTATCTCCGAAAACTGAATACGAAAAAAAATTTCGTTTACCTGGAACGGAATTTAAGGAAAAGCACGTTTAACAAAATTCCCGCTTCGATCGTTAAGAACCTGGTCGTGGAACGAAACTCCCGTCGCTATTATCCGCATGGGAATATCGCCGGACAATTGGTGGGATTTACCAACGTCGACGACCAGGGAATTACCGGAATCGAGGAACGTTTTGACAAATACCTGCGCGGCGTTCCCGGTTGGGTGATCAAACAACGAACCGGCCGGGGAAACGTCCAGCCGAAAAATAATTACCCGGTAAAACCACCGGTGGACGGAGCCAATATTCAATTAACTATCGATCTGGAATACCAATCGATCCTTCGCGAAGAATTATTACAACGGCTGGAAGAGACAAAGGCCCGCAGCGCCATCGGCATTATTATGAATCCCCAGGACGGCGCCATTCTGGCGATGGCGTCGGTTCCCGACTACGACCCCAACAACCCCAATCGCTATCAAACCGAAAACCAAAAAATCAGGGCGATTACCGACCAATTTGAGCCGGGATCAACCTTAAAAATCGTGGCTGCCACCGCGGCCCTGGCCCTGAATACCGTACCATTAGACAGGGAATTCAACTGCGAAAACGGAAGTTATCAATTTAAGGATGTGCTCATTAATGACCATGAGAAATACGGCTTGCTGACCTTCTCGCAAATAATCGAGTTTTCGAGCAATGTGGGGGTGATTAAAATCGCCGAAACATTGGGCGAGAAGAACCTTTACCGTTTTGTCCGTGATTACGGATTCGGCTCACCCACGAACATCAGTTTAAACGGTGAAATATCGGGTGTTTTGAGAAGGGTATCGGACTGGAGCAGGATATCCCTGGCCGAGGTGGCCATGGGACACGAAGTCGGTGTCACCGCCCTGCAACTGGCCACTGCATACGCCGCAATCGCCAACGGCGGTTTCCTGATCAGGCCCCGGTTAATACAGCAGATAATCGACAATAACGGCAATGTTATCTACGCTGACCGTCCCGAAGTGGTCCGAAAAGTGGCTTCCGAAGATGTCATGAATACCCTGAAACAGATGCTGGTAAAGGTAGTGGAATCGGGGACCGGTACGAATGCCCGTATTGCCGGCTGGTCGATTGCCGGAAAAACCGGTACCGCCCAAAAGTTCATCGACGGCAGTTACTCAAACACCAAATTCATTTCCAATTTCGTGGGTTTCTTCCCGGCTGAGAACCCCCAATTACTGGGAGTCTTTGTATTGAACGAACCGAAATACGGTTACCATTGGGGAGGCGTCGGCGCCGCCCCGCTATTTAAACGTGTCATGGAACGTATTATTAATATGGATGATGATCTTGACGTCCAACCGCCACCGGTGCAGAGGGAAAACGCCCCACCCCATAACCCGATAATCGCGGAAAACAGCCGTCCCCTGGGGAGTCCGATCAGCGCCGGGATAACCACCTTGCAAACCGCGGCTTTATATCAACCGGATTGGAACCGGAAAACCATTACCGTACCCGAGGTAAGGGGGATGAGTCTGCGAAAAGCTGTTTCGCTATTACAACAAAAACAATTGAAGTCCAAAATCAACGGCTCCGGCCGGGTTATATGGCAGAGTCCACCCCCGGGAACAAAAGTTCCTCCCGGATCGATATGTGAAATAGGACTGAAATGAAAAAACAATTAGACAGCTTGGTCGCAGGTTTAACCCCTTCAGGTAAAACACTTCCTGATATCGAAGTGCTGGGCGTTGCCACTCACACCGACAACGTCCGGCCGGGCTACCTGTTCATCGCCATTCCCGGCGCGAGGGCCGATGGGCACGACTACGTCCACACGGCGATTGATCGCGGAGCGGTAGCTGTTATCACCAGCGGGCGCGATCTTGGAGAACTGCCGGTTCCCCAAATAAAGGTGGCCAATCCCCGTCGGGCGGCATCGCTCATCGCGGCCGAATTTTTCGACCATCCTTCCCGTAAGATGACGGTAATCGGCATTACCGGGACCAATGGAAAAACTACCACGGCTTCCCTCATATCTTCCATCCTGCAAGCGGCGGGACACAAAACCGCCCAATTGGGTACTCTGGGGCTGATCGCGGAGGATTTCCCCCGGCAAAATACCCTCACCACCATGGAACCGGTTGCCCTCCAGGAAACGTTCGCCCGGTTGGTTCAACACGGATTCACCCACCTGGTTATGGAAGTATCTTCCCACGCGCTCCAGCAATACCGGGTGGCCGACGTGGATTTCAACCTGGCGATTTATACCAATTTAACCCCCGAACACCTGGATTATCACCACACCATGGAGGAATATTTCCACGCCAAGGCCCGACTCTTCAAAATGCTTTCCATCACCGCCACGGCGGTGGTAAACACGGATGACCGTTACGGGGAAGCCATTAAATCGGAGAGTACAGCCCCGGTTGTGACCACTTCCCTCTCCTCCGAAGCGGATGTACACTTTACCAGGATTGATTCGACGATAGAGGGAATAAAGGGCGAGATCCGCGTCGGTGAGCACCGTTATCAAATGGAGTCTTCGCTGATCGGTTCCTTTAATCTGGAAAACATTTTATCCGCCGTAGCGGCCGCCCACATTTTGGGAATTCCGCCGGCGGCGATCGAAACCGGCGTTAAATCCTGCGCCGTGGTACCCGGACGCATGGAAATCATAACCACCCCTTCGGGGAACAAGGTTATCGTGGATTACGCTCATACTCCCGACGCGTACGAAAAAGTCCTCTCCACTGTTCGCGACCTGGCGCCCGACGGTAGTCGAATCACCGTTGTGTTCGGCGCCGGCGGCGACCGCGACGCTTCCAAACGACCGCTGATGGCATCGATCGCCGAATCCTATGCCACCCGTTGTTTTGTCGCGCCCGATAATCCCCGCTTCGAAGATCCGGCACAGATCAACGCCGACGTGGTAAAGGGATTCACCCGGGATTGCTACACGATTTTCGAAGATCGCGGCCAGGCCCTGCGGAAAGCTTTGACTGAAATGGGACCCGACGACATTGTTGTTGTCCTCGGGAAAGGACGTGAAAATTACCAGGATATCCGGGGTGAGAAGATACCCTACTCCGATTTTGAAATTATCGAGGAGTTCTGTCGTGCGCATTGAGCTCCCGAATCCTCCCCTCTTCGCCCGAATCTTTTCCGAGGTAACCGGAATCCATCTCCATGAAACGGTTTCCGGTATTGTTACCGATTCCCGGGAATGCCGACCGGGTGACCTGTACATCGCCCTTCGCGGAAGTCGTGTGGACGGGCATCAATTTATCGAAACCGCCGAAATCGCGGGTTGCTCTGCCGCGCTGGTCACGCGCGCCGATAAGAACGTCGGGAAAATGCAACAAATTGAAGTGCCGGATCCTTTAATCGCCATCGGTCGTGTTGCTCATCATTGGCGAAAACAATTTACGTTCCCGATTCTTGGGATTACCGGATCAAACGGGAAAACCTCCACCAAAGAATTGCTCAAACATGTGCTCCAGAGACGATACAACATCCACGCCACCGAGGGCAACTACAATACCTCCATCGGACTGCCGCTCTCATTGCTGCAAATTCATGAAGGACACTCCTTTGCCATTTTGGAGATGGGAGCCAATCAACCGGGAGACATTGCCTATCTTTGTAAAATTACCGAGCCCACCCAGGGCTTGATCACCAACATCGCTCCCGCCCATCTGGAAGGATTTGGCACCATTGAGGCTGTAGCCAGAGAAAAAAGCGAACTGTTTCGGACTCTGGAAAAAGGTTTAGCGTACGTGAACATGGCCGACGAACGGATCAAATCACTGCCGCGACCTGGTCGCGAGGTAACCTACGGGCTTACGCCGGATTGTGACTTTTCCGCCGACCTGCACCATGACCGCGATGGAACCATTGCTCTTACCATTGAGGCGCAGGAAATCGCCACCAACTCGCGTAACCTGTCTTTTGCCAAAAATGTCATCGCCGCGGCGGCCGTGGCTATTACCAACGGGATTACCTGGGAAACATTCCAGGAACAAATAATATCCTTTGTCCCCCCCGCCGGACGATGCCGGATTAAAGACATTAAACAGGTAACCGTCATTGACGACACCTACAACGCAAATCTGGAATCCACCCTGGCCGCGATCGATTATTTAAACGCTTTCAGCGGAAACGGACGAAGGATACTGGTATTCGGCGATATGTATGAGTTGGGCCGGGGATCGGCCGAACTGCATCGTCAGGTGGGGATAAAATGTAACGAGGTTGGTCTGGATGCCGTATACACCGTCGGGGAAGACACCGTTTATACTGCCGACGTTTTGAATAACGTAGCCTCTCACAAACATTTTGAAAATAAATCGGATTTAGCGCGGGCTTTAAGATCCGATTTGAGGGCCGGAGACAAAATATTGTTCAAAGGTTCCCGGGGAATGGCCATGGAAACAATCATCGAGGAGGTTTTCCGGAAATAATGCTTTACCATTTTTTATATCCCCTGAAAGAATACTGGTCGGCATTGAATTTATTTCAATACATTACGTTTCGCGCGGCGATCGCGGCAATTTCGGCCTTAATCATCAGTTTTCTTATCGGTCCCTGGGTTATTCGCAAGTTGGAGCAATACCAGATCGGCGAAGAAATCCGGCCAACGGGACCCGCGTCACATCAGAAAAAGAAGGGCACGCCGACCATGGGAGGAGTACTCATCCTTGCCGCCGTCCTCCTCCCCACCCTCTTTTTTTCCAGGCTGGACAATATTTACGTGCAGATTATTCTGTTCGCTACGGTCTGGATGGGATTAATCGGCTTTTTGGACGATTATTTAAAGGTGATGAAAAAATTAAAACGCGGTTTGATTGCCCGCTATAAGCTGATCGGTCAAGTGTTATTGGGAATTATTATCAGCTATTGGATTTTCAGCGCTCCCGAATTCGCGGAAATCACAAGCGTGACCTCCGTCCCTTTTTTCAAAAACCTGGAACTCGATTTCGGCTGGTTCTACCCCTTGATCATTATTCTCGTGATTACCGGGACTTCCAACGCAGTGAATTTCAGTGATGGTTTGGACGGATTGGCCGCCGGGTTGCTGGCGATTTCATTCACGGTATTCTCGGCCATCGCATACATCAGCGGACGGGTGGACTTTTCGGATTATCTGAACATTCTTTACCTTCCCGGCGCCGGGGAACTTACCATTTTTACCGCCGCAGTGGCAGGAGCGTGCATGGGATTCCTCTGGTTCAATGCCGCGCCGGCACAAATTTTTATGGGCGATGTCGGTTCTTTGTCTACCGGCGCCGCGTTAGGCACCCTGGCCGTGCTGTTAAAGAAAGAATTACTCCTGTTCATCATCGGGGGCGTTTTCGTCTGGGAAGCGGTTTCCGTCATAATACAGGTAGGATATTTTCGCTGGACCCGGTCACGGCACGGCGCCGGGGTCCGCCTGTTCCGGATGGCGCCTGTTCACCATCACTTTGAACTGAAAGGATGGCCGGAAACCAAGGTTGTCATTCGTTTCTGGATCATCGGATTGTTGTTGGCCTTATTCTCATTAACCACTTTC
>JALUTR010000404.1 GCA_027021785.1 Fidelibacterota bacterium
AGCCTGAGCAGATACAACCACACTCAGGTAATGTCCCTTCCGGGGCCGAGCGCAATTGCATCCGAGAACCTTACAATACAGAACAACGGTGAATACGACCTTTATGTGAGATGCCAGGACGCAAACGGAAACGCGAACACAGCAAACTTCGTATTCAGCTTCTGCGTTGACAAAGGGCCGGACACAACGCCTCCTTTAATTGTAACAACCAACCTTCTGAACAACATGCCTATTGCCTACAACCAGACCTCAATAGGCCTTGAAGTTTATGTCAACGAGCCCTCGGAGTGCAGGTGGTCGCGCCTTGACCAGAGCTATGAGAACATGGAAGAGGCAATGAGCTGCTCAAAGTCAGTGTTTGAAATGAATGCGCAGATGCTTTACAAATGCTCAACCACTCTTACAGGGCTTAAAGACAGGGTCAAAAACAACTTCTATTTCAGGTGCAAAGACCAGCCTATAGGCGTTGACGAGGCAGACAGGAATGTAAATGCAGAAAGCTACAAATTCACTCTTCTGGGAAGCCAGCCACTGGTGATAGACTCTGTGCTTCCAAACAAAACAATCAGGGACGCAACAGAGCCTGTAAAAGTGACTCTTGAGGCAAGGACATCTGCAGGCTACAAAGAAGGAGAGGCGACATGCTATTACTCTGATACAGGGGAAGAAGGCGATTATGTAATGTTCTTCAACACAAACTCCAACAAGCACTCGCAGGAGCTGTATCTCCCTGAAGGAGAGTATGAATATTCAATAAAATGCACTGACCTTGGAGGGAATTCTGATGTCAGGAACACGACATTCTTTGTTGAATCAGACAATGAAGCCCCTCTTGTTGTCAGAGCCTATCATGAGGAAACGTATCTGAAGATTGTGACAGACGAAAAAGCGCAGTGCGTTTATTCAGCCAATGCAGGAACAGGCTGCAGCTACTTGTTTGAAGACGGAACAGAAATGCAGTCAGTTGATTCTGCAGCAGATGAAGGGGCGAGCCATTTTGCAGACTGGGACACCAAAACAACATTCTACATAAAATGCAAAGACAAATATGGAAACCAGCCTCTTCCAAACGAGTGCAGCATCATAGTAAGGCCTTTTG
>JALUTR010000405.1 GCA_027021785.1 Fidelibacterota bacterium
GTTTACGGCTTCCAGCAGTTCGGTCACTAACGCCGAATCGATGCCGGGAATGAAAAACATCCCGGCTGTGGGATTAAAGGGGTCATCCCCGGGTAAAGTCCAGGTTTGCGGTTCCACCGGGGGCAAAGTATCCTGCATTGCCATTACAAAAACATCATAGGTGTCGGGCGCGGTTTGTTGAAAGGCGGGGATCACTATGTAGGTGGTATCTCCAACGGAGACCATTCCTCCTCCCGCGCCGCTTAACGTATCCGCCGTCTGGGCCGTGAAAGTGCCGCTTATGGCACCGGCATAATTGAATTGTAACGCGCCCTGGTAACCGGTGATTTGCCCGAACGAAATGTTCGCCACCAACAGGAACCCGAGTACCATAAGGGAAGCGCCCCAAGGGCATCTCCCGAATTCCGTGCTGGTGTAACTTTCGTTGTTTTTTAACATCGCGTTGATTTTTTCTTTGAAATGTAATCGGGGAATAACGCGGTTCCTGACATGGGCGAATTTACGAACCATTCCGGCGAAATGGCTGTTGTTTCGGTCACATTCCGCGGATTATTTTTACGGAAAATTGCAGGGAAAATCCACGGGAGCGTTTCGTTGAAAATTCCTTACAAACCGGTGAGAACAATAGTGGTAGCCAACAGTATGCCGCAACCGTCGGCGGCGAGATCGCGGCGACTGAACCAGCCGTTTGGTTTTCGGGCATCGTACAGCTCTTTACCCAAACCGGCCATGGCGCTGCCGGTCAGCGATAACGGTAAAGCTTCCGTTTCCTCCAGGTGCATTTTATTGACCAAAATGTATTGTGTGCTCAGGACCCATAAAAAGCTGAAAGTGAAATGTTGGACCTTGTCAAAGGCAAACCAGGAGTCCTGTCGATTCGTACTTTCTTCTACCACGGTACTGTCCTGCTCAATCGCCGGTATCACCGAACGGTAATTTTCGGTAAACCCGAAAACAGGCAGCTCCCGGGGTTGTTGTCCCCACAATAGTTGCAAACCAAGCACGATGATAATAAATCCCGTTCCCGCTACTTTCATTTCTGTTTCCGGGGAATCAAAACGAACGGAATAACGAGGAGAAAGACCTTGAAATAT
>JALUTR010000406.1 GCA_027021785.1 Fidelibacterota bacterium
TTCTAACTTCTGACTTCTAACCTCTTACTTTTACCCATTGATTCGGCTTCTTATCAAGCGTAAAGAATAAGGTTTCGTGGGTCTGGGGCCAGGGGTCGGATCAATGTATTTAACATCAGATTCATTAGAACAATTATTCGATCAGACAGCATCTATTGGTCGGATGATCAATGGGTTAAAAAAATCACTAAAATCCCTGATCCCCGTTCCCTGATTTCTGATCCCTGATCCCCAATATTTGTTGAAACCCTTTTTCACGCTTCACGTTTCACGTTTCTCAAATACAACCACAAACAATCGTCAATCGTCATGGACTTGCTTCTGTTTCCCAACTTCTGACTTCTAACTTTTGACTTTCGACTTTTAACTTCTTACTTCTTCCTTCAAGGGCGGCCCTCTCAGTCGCCTTTTTCTTTTTCTTGCCCCCATCTCAAACAAACGATCAAAAATCGTCAATCGTCAATCAAAAATCCTCCATCCCCGATCCCTGATCCCCAATATCTGTTGAACCCATTTCCCAAATTTCAAATTTCAAGTTCCAATTTCTTTGTGTACTTAGTGCCTTTGTGTTCAATATATTAAACCAATGAAGAAGATTTGTTTATTCCTGTTTCTACGTCTTGTTTTCGCTCAGGTGATCCCGCCTGGTGACCCCGCCTATATTTATTTGTGGCAGGACTTTCGACAAAATCATGACCTGGATTATTTTATCCGGTCGTTTCCTTATTCCGCAAATCGTTTTCCAACCAACACCTATTCAATACCCGAAAAAGGGGCCTACGTCCGGGTTTTGCCCGGGATGAAAGTCTGGGGCGGCAATCCGGTTACGGTTTTGGAAGGCTGGGGAACCGGTTACTATAATAACTGGACCATTTTAGTCATGCCGGTAGTTGTGCCCGAAATCTATGGCGAAGAAATCCTGGGTGCCGGTTTTACACGCTTTGATTTAAGCGGACGTTTCACCAACTCGCTCCTGCGTTACGCTGGCGATCGTATGACCTTTCAGCTTGGCCGCGGACCCATGTGGTGGGGACAGTCATGGGAATCGTCCATTATCCAGTCCGGCAATACGCCTCCTTATGATCACGCTGATCTGCGGATCGACTTCGGCGACTTCCAACTGGAGCTTTTAGCTGGACAGTTAGGTTCGGAATACACGGAAAATCAACGGATCAAACGCAACATCGCCGGTCATCGCCTGACGTGGATTCCGGACAATAAACGCTGGTTATTCGGTTTCGGGGAACAGGTTATTTACACCGGTGTCAACCGCGGGTTTGAGTGGGTCTACCTGAATCCGGCCATACCCTACGTTTTTACCGCCTTTGAAGGGGAAGAAGAATCCGGTAAAACCGGTCGGGACAACGACAACTCCATTATTTTCGCCTACGGGCGATATGTGTTCAGGCCCGATTTGTCGGCCTTTTTCGAATTTATTTTGGACGATTACCAAATCGATAAAAATGACGTTCCCAACGCCCTTGGCTGGAAAGTGGGGATGGACGGGGGAGCAACTTTTCTGGATCGCGATTTGACTTATGGAGTGGAATACACCCGGATTGATAGCTGGACCTATATTCATCACGGGGAATTTACCACCTGGCAAAACCTGGGGCACCCGATCGGGTACCGGTACGGTCCGGATAATTGGTCGCTCATGGCATTGGCGGAATACTGGTTAAGACCGGCTATTCTATTCAAACTGAAATATACGTATTTGGAGAAGGGCGCCAACACGCTGCGGACCAAATGGGCTTCCCCCGGCACCAGGGGCGACCCGTTCCCCACTCCGCCGGTGGATGATTACCAATTCGCGACCGTCTCCCTGGCCTGGTTCGCGAAATACGGCATCATCGAAGCCGGCTGGTCAAATGAGCCCTTTGCCTATGAGATTGCCAATAGTACAAGGAGTCCCGCGAATAGGGCGGGTGTATATCTGAAAGCGCAATTGGTGTGGGGATTTGGGTTTGATGTGGAATAGGATTCACCACGAAGCACGAAGGGAATAAAATCGAAGGCATTGGAATTCGAAACTTTTCAACCGCCGACCGGCGGATTTCATATTTCTTTAATCCAACATCTATCATCCAACATCCCCGACCCCCGATCCCTGGTAGCACCGATCCCCAATATCGGTTGAGATACTTTTTCAAATTTCACGCTTCACGTTTCACGCATCCAACATCGAACAATCGTCAATCGTCAATCGAAAATCAAAAATCCAACATCTCCGCTCCCACACAATTCTTTGTGTACCTGCTCTGGTAGTGTAAACATGAAGATCATTATAGCGTGGAAATCATTTGCATTAATATATAATAATATATATTATTGTATATGAATTACCGGGATTTTGAAACGTTGTTTCGGAACTACCCGATAATAAATCTCCCTGCAATAACATTACTAACGGGTGAAAAAAGTTCCAACGTGTTAAATACATTAGCGCGCTGGAAAAGGGAAGGACGGATTATTTCACTGCGGAGAGGGTATTACACCTTACCAAATGCCGTTAAGCCTCCCACCCCGCCCTTGATCGCAAATGAAATCTACCGGCCATCGTACCTCAGTCTGGAATGGGCCTTATCCTTTTACGGGATAATCCCGGACGCAGTTTTTTCCTGCACCAGCGTAACCACTCGCTTGGGAAAGAAATTTTCGAATAGATTTGGCGATTTTTACTATCGCCATATCAAACCCGCCGCATATTGGGGCTTTACCCAAAGGATGATCAGCGGTTTCAAGATCCGGATTGCCGATCCTGAAAAGGCGTTACTTGATTATTGGTACTTACATTCCGGTGAGTGGACTCAGTCCCGGATGGAAGCAATGCGGTTGCAGCAGATGGATACAATCGATGCAACAAAACTCCGGCAATATAGCCGGCGTTGGAATTCCCCCCGTTTGGAACGCGCGGTGAAAACCATCATTCCGTTATTAAAGTGAGTATTGGTTACGTGAGCTTATGAAAGTCGAAGCCTTGAATATTGCCCGCCGGGCTGAGGATCCAATCCGTAGATTGAACCTGTTACGGGAATATATGCATAAGGTGATCTTACGTTCCTGGAACGAACAGGGCGCTTTTCAGTCTGTCTCTTTTGTCGGCGGTACGGCGCTGAGATTATTGTTTCAATTGCCCCGCTTTTCCGAAGACCTTGATTTTTTGCTGGAAGGTGAATTATCAGCTTACGATCCCGAAACCTGGCAAAACAAATTACTACGCGAATTGCGATTATCCGGTTTGGAAGCAACCGGGAGATGGAATTCAAATCCGACAGTCCAGGTCGGTTGGGTTCGTATTTCCAACTTATTGTGGGAAGCCGGAATAACCGACCTGAAGAACCGGAAATTGTCCATTAAGATTGAAGTCGATACCAATCCTCCTCAGGGTGCTGAAACCAGAACGAAGATCCTCTCGGACCCTTTCTTCTGGGCGGTTCGTTATTACGATATTTCCTCACTGATGGCCGGAAAGATTCATGCGGTATTATCCAGGAGCTATGTTAAGGGTCGGGATTGGTTTGATATATTTTGGTTTCTTACCCGTACTCCCCCGGTAAAACCGAACCTGACGCTTTTAAAAACAGCATTACTGCAGACGAATCCGGAGCAGTCCGGAAAGATTCACCAATGGAAAGAATCAATCCTGGCGAAACTGGAAACAATCGACTGGGATCAGGTGGTGAAGGATGTTCAACCGCTCATCGAACGCCGATCGGATCTTTTTATGTTCACTAAAGAGAATTTGCTCCAGGTCCTGGATAAATAGAAATTGGTGCTCGCCAGGCGTAACGAAGTATAGCCTGTGCTTGCCCGCCGTACCGATATAAAAAATCCCCTCTTGAGAGGGGTCCCGACGAAGTCGGGGAGGTGTGCCTGTCCGGCGTAACGACTTGTCCAGCGTAACGAAGTGTAGCTGGAAGTGTAGCCGGATGTACGGAGATTTGCAACCGGTTTTAGGGTTTGATTTGGGATAAGATATTCACCACAAGCCACGAAGATTTGTTGAAATCTTTTTCCAAATTTCAAATTTCAAGTTTCCAGTTTCTTAAATCCAACATCGAACAATCGAAAATCGTCAATCATCAATCAAAAATCCTCAGTGGTTTACCTGTTAGTTTAAATATAATTAATTATCAATAATGATAATTTATTATATTTAACCATGTCGTACCAGGCGCTTAGGGAAATAAAATCGCTGTATTTTTCGGTAAATGAGGTGGCAAACATCTTGGGAATTCAATTTGCCTCGGCCAGGGTACTGTGCAGTCGGTATGTGAAGAAAGGCTTATTGGTGAGGATCAAAAGAAACATGTACCTGTTACGCGAACGTTGGGACTATCTCACGCCCAATGAACGTTTGCGAATTGCCAATCTCATCCAGGTACCTTCCTATATTTCACTTACCACCGCCCTGTCTTACTATGAAGTCACAACCCAGGTGCAACAGGGGTTTATCGAATCCGTTGCTATCCGGAGGAGTTACCGTCGGACTGTCCTGGATACGGAGTTTGTTTATACTTTAATCCCCCGCGGATTATATTATGGTTTTTTGAAAACAAATAACGTGTTCATCGCCAAGCCGGAGAAAGCCTTTTTAGATGCGCTTTACCTGAGTTCATTGGGCCGCTATTCACTCGATAATTCCGCGCTGGATATGTCCAGGCTCGATTCCGAAGTCCTTGCTCAACTTTCAGTTCAATATCCGGAACGGGTCACCAGGTTGTTGAGGCGTTATGAATATTCTTGACCAGCAGGAACAATTTGAAATGGAAGTCCTCCATTTTATGAACAGCAAACGGCTGCTGGACGCGCTGGTTTTCGGGGGTGGCACGATGCTCAGGTTATGCTATGAGCTAAACCGTTATTCGGTTGATCTTGACTTTTATTTCAGGCAGGAGATCGACAACGAAACTTATTTCCAAAAATTAACCCGGGAATTGGGTGCGCGATACCGGATCACCGATCACCGAAATAAATTCCATACCATCCTTGTCGAACTGAAAGGGGCGTCATATCCGCGAAGGCTGAAGATCGAGATCAATAAAAAGGTTGTGACGGTTTACCGGCCGGTGATCGCTTTTTCTCCCGGGTCGACATACCAGGTAATGGTGAATGCCATAACCCCCGAACAAATGTTACTCAATAAGATAGCAGCTCTAATTGACAGGAAAGAGATCCGGGATGCGTTCGACGTGGAGTTTCTCCTTCGTCGCGGGATGCCGTTCCCGGATGATCCGGCCTTGGCGCGACAGGTTCTACATTGTTTGAGTAATTTCACCGATTCTGATTTCAGAGTGAAACTGGGTTCTTTGCTTCCCCCAAGGGAAAGAGAATACTATCGCTCGAATCGATTCATT
>JALUTR010000407.1 GCA_027021785.1 Fidelibacterota bacterium
ATACAATTTTTTCATACAATTCTTTTGACATAATATCCTTGCCCATGTGCACTGCCGGAGGACACATTACGCAATGGGCGTTACAACTATTGGTAATGTTTATTTCCAGGTGCGGAGGTACTTGCGTGTAGCGTCCGGCATAGCTTTCCACCACTTTTTTGTACACCCAACGATAAGGTGCAATTTTCACGGTTACCGGAGCTTGAGTAATTGTATGGAAGATCCGGTTAATAAACGGCGACCGACGTACCCGGTTATACACAAACCGATAAAGCCTGTGAGACCACTTCGGAGAGACCCAGACATTCACGGCTAAGTCCCCCATATATGCTCTCCCGTTCGTTGACCCAAATTAAAAAGCATATCCACAATCGAAACCTCGTGAACAAAATCCCCCCATAACTGGGGATACTCCGGATAGTCATAAACCATGTATTCCAGGGATATCCCGGCCGAAATGAATTTCTCTTCTTCCAGATACGCTTTCGCTGTAGGGCCACTAATGTAACGCGTGGCCCCGATCTTCTGACATAAATCAATTAATCTTTCCGTCTTATGCCCTTTCAGATCCAACTCCGAAGAACAAATCATTTCTGTCCTGATATCCAACAACTCACAAATCCGTTTCGTAAAAAAAATATCGAGGTCTTCCAGTTTTTCCCAGGGTTTGGTAAAGGCCCGCTCAAAGAATGGTGCGTAATCCTGCCAAAAGGGAGCCTGTCGATAATTCTCCCGCAATTTATTCCAATGGGCCTGTCGCCATTTTTTGGTATTGTCAATTCTGATTTCATTTATTCGCTGGTGAACATGGGTATACATTACCGGTACGGTTAACCAAATCGTGCCATTGGCACACTTAATTTTATTGCGGTTACGCCAATCCTGCTTGGTGTACTGGAGATCATTATGAAAAACAAAAATATCCGCCCGCCGGATCAGGTGGAAATATCCCTTCCAGGGGAGATAAGAAGGCTGAATACAAGTGAGTGTTAATTCCAACGGACCAATCGATCCAGATTCTCTTCGATAATGTCGACGAAAAGCGATTCCCGGTAAAATTTTTCATGACCGGGATATTGCTCATCACCATTGAAAAGCCGGGTTACAGCTCCATATAGTTTGCTGACCTTTATTCCCTTTTGGATCAGGGTTGACAATACAAGGTCATGCCGGGTTAAATCCGGGATAACCAACCGAACACGCCACCATACGCCGGTGTCGGGAGCTTCCTCAACATAAATGTTCTCAAATCGTTGTTTGAGCAATCCTCGAATCTTTGCCCCCAAATCATGTCTTTCGGAATTTCTCTTTTCAATTCCATGGAAATCGACACCCCCATTTAACGGGAAACCCGAGATATCATTTAAAAACACTGTTCTGGTCTTCTGCAATCGCCGGTAAAATTGTTGAAACCAAACAAGCGATTGATTATGATAATGTCCCCTGGTATACGTTCGCTCTAACCGTTCTTTTTCCTCGAGTGAGTTCCCGCTAAGGCGCGGTAAGCTTTGTAGCTCCGCTCTTATTTTCCCCAGAGAGGAACGGTTGCTTATCAGTGCGCCTCCGAAACCGAAGTCAATATTTTTCCCTTTACCAAAACTGGCAATAGCAAAGGCTCCGAAAGATCCTAAATATTCGGACCGGAAATGGCCACCGAAACATTGAGCTATATCTTCAACAACCATGACATTGTTCTCTTCCGCCCAGGTAATTATTTCCTCGAATGTGTTGGCGGTTTTACCATACAGATGAGGAACAATCAATGCCGTTTTGGCATCGATTACGGTGTTTTGCAGGTGACAAACATCCATTAATCCGTTTTCCGGATTGACATCCACAAATTCAACTTCCGCACCGCCCGTTCTCACCGCGAAGGGAACACTGAAACATATATTAACCGGTAGAATAACACGTTTTATTCCGTCGCCCTTAATTAAGGCAAATAAAGCGGTAGTTGCATTACTTGTTAAACAAACATCCCGACAATCCAATATCTCACGAATACGACTTTCAGCTTCAGTTTGCCAACACATGGGTATATGTCTGGTAATATCGGGGAATTATTTTTTCATTATTATATTTATCGGAATCATAGCTGACGCTCCGCGCCCCATTCCTGAAATATGAATCGATGTAATCCACCAGTTGTTTTCGACTATTGGTCAACAACCCGTTTCGACCGTGTTTGATCACTTCACGGATGGTTCCGGTGTCCCGACTAAAAACCGGCAGTCCGGCGGACACCGCGTCATAAATAACAACCCCCATATTTTCATTAATACATGTGGAAAGGAACCCGTCCACACAATAAAGCCATGGATAAATATCCATCGTGAACACGAAGATAACCTCTTGCGTCAGATTCAACGTATCCCGTAAGGCGATTAGTTTTTGATAGTAAGATCGATTCCCATATCCGATGAAAATGATCTTTATTGCCTGCCCGCGCGTCAGGAGCTCCCGGGCGATCTCCATTGCCAATACATGACCCTTTTCCGGGACAAATCTCCCGATATGAAGAAGGAGCGTTTCCTCCGGTTCAAAACCAAACTCCCTACGCCACTGCGCACGACTTTTATTATTTTTCCGGTACCAGTCCTTATAACTTGAGCCAAGGCTGATCAAGGATATTTTTGAGTTCACTTTGGAATAATAAGTTGTTTGAATCCGGTCGCCAACGAAAACCCAATCCGCAAACCTTGAACATGTAAGCAAAGTTAACTTTTTCAGCGGTCCGACCTGCGCCGGGATGGAATAAATAGATATTACCAACCGCCTTAAAATTTTTCGTAAAAGGACTGTCAGCAGGCAACTGAATTCCAAATGGGCATGTACTATATCCGGACGGATTTCTTTGTAGCTCCGAACCAACGCGATCAACACTTTGGGAAACAAAATCACGGGAAAAACAAACAGCTTACATTCCGCATATTGACGGAATATTTTTAATCTGTCATTTTCAATCGGTCTGAAAAAAAAGACATAATTATGAACATCTTCCGGGTGATATCGCAATATATTTAAAAGTATATCCTGTGCGCCTCCCGCATCAATGTGATCGATAACATGTAATATTCTCATTCTAAACCGTAATAATCCGTTCGGGAGCCTTTATCCGGATAATTTTCTGCCTATAATATCAATCACGGCGCCGCCATTTATTAAATTTAACATCGCGTTAATACTTTTTTTCGCAACAGGGAAAAGACTCAGCTTCTTCAGCATTTTTACCATAGAACTACCCAAAATCTTATCTTCCCAGTCAATAATGTTATCCTTTTCCTCTCCCCGGATAGCCTTTTTACGGAATGCTAAACGCAAGGGGACCCCCCACGTTTTGATTTGTAATATTTCAAAACCCGTGACTGTCAATAATTCCGACAATGTTTTTTTTGAGAAATAATTCAAATGAATTAATGGAATGTTACCATCGAAAGAATCAATCCCAAGATTGATAAACAGCGACCTGACATTTGGTATACCGGTTATCATTAAAAGACCGTTTTCCTTTAACTTTTTTGATAATTCAGTTAATACCATCCTGGGGTTATAAAGATGTTCAAAAACAGCATGTGAATATATTACATCAAATAAACCGTCCTCATAAGGCGCATCTTCAAAATTACCTACATAGATTTTTTGTCTTAATTCTTCATCAATCATATTCATATTCCATGAACCTATATCACACCCATATGCATCCATGCCGTTCAGACGAGCGACCTTTAGAAATGAACCGTCACCACAACCGAAATCCAAAAGCATAGGCGTACCGTTACCCCCGGGCAGTAAACGTCTTATTATTTTTAGTTCTTTTTGATAATGGGCCTGATCCTGGATATGTCCCTTTCCATAATATGATTGATGGACCTGAACAACCATTGTGTCATTATGGTTGTTGCTACCATACATTTCTTCAATTTCATTTTGTGCAGGACGTGGATTAACATATTTAAAGGCACATTGTTTACACTCGACAATTGTCCAATTATTCAGTATAAATGAAAAATTATTTTCGCCGGAATTACAAAGAGGACATGGTATCTGTAGCATGTTCCGGATGGCAATATCTTCAGCTCAAATTGTATTTAAAATTTATATTTCCTTCGGATAGAATGTTGCGGATTTGATTAATTTCCATTCCCGTCAACAATTTTTTCCACTGATCGATACGATTCGTATTCAATGTATTTATTGATCTGTCATAAAATTCCAACCCTATAAATGACTCAATCTTTTCCAGTTCCACCCGGGGATTGTTTACTAAATCCTCATATCGTACCGTCAAAATTTTCATACCCGGATAACGCTGTTTGATGTCAAGTATGCCCTGATTTAGCTTACACCAATATTCCGCCAACAGATCGACTCGGTTTTCGCGAAACAAACGATTGCTTTTCAGATTCCCTTTGTATCTACCATTTGTTACCGGATGAATGTTCCAACAAGGGTATTTATCATTCGCCAACTCAAAAACGATTTTGCGATGATCCAATAATGTCTTCCGTAAGGAAGCGATGGTAGCGGCGGGATTACGAATCAAATGGATAATTTTTGCCTTTGGGAATATTTTTTGCACAAATGGCAGCTTGTTGCTCAGATGTGAATTTTTATTCAGAATATGTTTTTCGGGATAATTCCGCTGGTATTTCTGCCATAAGTGATACCGAAGCCATTTTCTTCGTTCCTCCTCGACGTCGTTTTCATCCATCGATTTACAGACCGAAGACCCGATAGCCTGTTTTGCGCGCCCGGACCCGATACCGGCAATTTCAGCCCCGGCATATTTAACCCACATTGCCGTATCTTCTCCGTCCGGGATTCCCCGGGTACGGATTATTGCCGGATGCATTTGCAAAAGATGTGATAGTACTGTCGTCCCGGAGCGAGCGGACCCAACGATAAAAACCGGACTTCGTAATTCCACCTCCGGCAAATCCTGTGGTGGTTGCAATGGGCGAATTGCCGGAGAAGGGAACAACAACCGTCGGTATAAATCGCGACCCCGGTTATACCAGGTATCATAAGTTGAAAAAGGCATTATTGGTTACCCGGGTTATTTCTTAATTACTTAACTCTTGTATTTTCCACTTTACCGGCATTAACTACCGGTTGGGGACTTGTCTTTTGGTTGGCGGATTGGGCGTTGTAACATCCCCTCCTGCCTGTCCCGACGAAGTCGTGGATCATAGGAGGGGACCACAGGGGTGGTATGAAAATTTTGAACACATCCTTTGATCTGAGTATCATTCGAAGAAATAAAACCGTGAACTTGTTTCCACACTTTTGAACCATGAACCATCCTGTCGCTAACAGACCAAAACAAAAGCAAATCCGAAGGATCCTCAGGATTAACCCCATTCCGTGGGAGCACAAATCAGGGCAACATCTTAAGGGCCGATGAACTGAGGGATTTAAGTTCAGACGACAACTGTTTAAGCAGGTGTATTGGGTGTCTGAAATGACAGTGTTTGAAGAAAAAAAAGGATGAATTCAGATATTATGACCGCCCCCTACCCCCTCCTCTTACAGGAGGGGGAGCTCAGAAAAATTCGGATTGCAATATCAACGAGAAGTTTTTTATGTCCAATACCCGGTTCTTCTTCGTACTCGTGTTTTTCCGGTAATCGGAATGATTTAATCAAGATTGAAAAATACAATAGAGTGTAGTTAATTACTTTTTTCGAACAAGTATTCCTGGTTGCCCGTCGGGACCTTGGTCGGGATCGTCCTGATATGTCGAAAACCCCTCGGCAGGACGAAATCCACAATCTCTTTTTCCGTGGCGTATTCATACGGGTAACCGCCCAGCCAGTCAACCACGTCGTAATAAAATCCCATCCCCCGTTCCATTTTGCCCGGTCTCCGGAAAGTCACCAGGAACTTCGCTATATAAATAATTGGGTAGAATAACCCTATCCAGAATTTTTGCAACCATTTCGGAGACAGATTATAAAATCTTTTGATTACCCGCCAGACCGGCGATGTGAAATGATATTTGTAAATGGCAAGACACAGCACTCCCCCGGATTTCACATGCGGCAAGACATTCCCGATCGCCCGGTACATATCACCGGTATGGTGTAACGATCCCCAGGCATAAACAATGTCAAACACACCCAACTTCTCCATGACGTCTCTGTCCAATACCGAGCCCTGTTCAAAACGGATATCAACGCGCCCCCTGATAAAACGATTCGCGTTCCTTTCACCAACTTCAATACATTTCGGATTAATGTCAATTCCCACGACCTCACGCGCGCCCGACTGCGCAGCGGCGACAGATACAATTCCGGAACCGGACCCCACATCCAGAAAAGAACAACCGTGCAACCGATCTTTACCGAAGAGATCCACCAACGCCCGACGGGCGTCGGCAAGCCTTTTATCATCCAGGATGGACGCCGAATAATTTTTCCAATTTTCCCCGAAATCAAATTGATCGGATATCATTCCATTAACCTTATCCACCACAAAAATCCTTTCCCTTGATTCCCTGCCAGGTATACTTGTTTGGCTCCCGATCATTTAGCCGGCCTTTTCATCAGGCATTATACCGAAACGAATAATTCGCATCAGTGACCAGACGCAGATAACGGGGAATTAACGTCTCCCACGCGAGTGTATTCCGCACATAAGCCCGCATTATTTCGGCATCTTCCCGCATCGTCTCCGTATGTAAAATAATCCGCTCCAGAATTTCCGTCCATCGTTCCGGAACCATACTATCTTTTACCACCCAGTGATTGCTCAAATGTAAATCGCCCCAATCCAATGCGCCGCGTTCCGAACTCAACAACAAACAACCACACGCCATTGCCTCCAGTGCTGTGTTGGACATTCCCTCATCCAGGGAAGGCAATACCAATACCTGATGATGCAAATAATATTCCGTCAATTCCTTACGTGGAAGCCACCCGGCAAAAGTGACCCGATCCGCCAACCGGAAATTTCGAACCAGCTCCTGTAAATTATTTTTCTCCGGACCGTCGCCGACAATAGTAAATCTACAAGCACGTCGGTATTCGGGTGGCAGCTTGGCAAGCCCCTTAAGAAAAACCGACAAATTCTTCTGTCTGGACAATCGACCGACAAACAATAACCGAATTTCATCGCTGTCCCACCCCACATGAAACCATTCACCGGGGAAGTTTACCCCGTTGGGAATCAAAGTGATCTCTTTCCCGGGAATGAGCTTTTCCGTAAGCTCCCTTAAACGGGTCGAATTCACATGCACTTTCCGCGCCTTCAGGCATACCAGACGAATAACAGGTCGCAATAACCAGTGAAAGAAACGGAGGGCGGGACTCATTTCAAATCCGGGGATATCGCCCCCCCGGATTGACACGATATAGTCCGTTCGATAAAGCCATTTCTGAACCAATGCCGTCAATCCTCCCGGCAGTGTAAAAAACGCCAGGACCACGTCCGGCCGAAACTGTTTCCGTATTTTCGGTAACACGAACAACGAAGCGATGAAGAATTGAACGAATTCGCGATAGGAGCCTTCCGCCACGGTTCTTCTCCCGGAACGGACGCGGAAAACCGGGAAACGCGGTTTATCGGCTTCCGCGGTGGAATCGTCCGGGTTTTCACCGGTCAACAACGCGACTTCAATGCCGGCGTCCACCAGGCGTCTCAACAACTCCTTCGTCACCGTGGCCGCGCCGCCTCCCACCGGCGGATACTCGTGATTAATCACCAGGATTTTCATCAATCAACACAATCAGGACAATAGATTTCGATATAACTCCGCCACTTCCGGATCATCGGGATACTTTTGTAAATAGAGTTGGTACACGTTCCGGGCGTCTTCGGATTTGCCGATACCACTCAAGATTGATCCGACATAACAAACGACCTGCTTGTCATAGGGATCAGCCATGAACAGTTCTTTGAATATTTGCAACGCATTTACCAGATCACCCCGACCAAGATACTGTTCACCCTTACGGACAAGTTCGGTTTTGTCAATCCCGTCCGGCCCGGCGGAGGGGGATCCGCTTTCATCAAACAAGTGTTCCCAACCATTGGCAACCAGGAAAGACCTGATTTCTTCATAATTTTCGATTAAATCGGACAAATGATCAGAATTTGTTTTTTTCAGATTTGTCGAAACAGGGAGGTTTTCCTCCTCAATGGCCAAAAATTCGTAAATTTGTTTTAATACCGCCGGAGCGGTTGTCGAAGATTCCGACGCGGAGGGCGGGAAAAAATCTTCGTAAAATATTTCCAGGGTTTCGAATTCATTTTTCAACGCTTTCCGGAAACGATCGATTTCATCCTTACGTAATTCCAGCTTCTCAAGCAGTTGCCGATCCGGCCTGATGGTTAATTTCACCGGCGGAACTTTTTCCGTGCCGTGGCTCCTGCGTCCCAATTCTTTCCTTCGCTCACATAATTCGAACGAAATCATTGTTTTCAGAATATTTCTCCGAATCAAATGCAGCGCTTTGGGAATGGCCTGTTTAATAATTTTGGTTTGTCCGGGAAATAGGCCAAAATAGTTGTACTTAATATCGACACCAGTGGCCATAACATCATTGTGATCCGAAAAGATGCTTTCAAGATATTCCGCCAAAATGGACCCGGTGCGAAAATGGGTAAGATTATAACCGTCTTCCCGCACCTTTTGCAGCCAGAAAAAGTAAAACGACCAATCCGCCGTGTAATTGTCGGGATGAAATATTTCCGGATAACATTGAATCCGGGGATGGCTGCCCAGGATTCTTCCGAAGAATACCGAACCGGATCTCGGGGTTGAAACAACGGCAAATTTTTCCAATTCATACCTCCAGGGGTTTGTTTTCGGATAAACAGACACCGTCCAACATCATCATTGTCCAGATCTCCTTCCGCGCGTCATCCAGTCCCTGCTGATGGTTCGAAACCATGTTGTTTATCTCCGATTTGTCAAAAATATGAGGAAAGTATTTCGGTAATTTCCGTCCCAATGTCCGGGAAGCGACGGTTAAATCGTTCCGCAGCCATTTTGACAGGGGAATTCCGAAGCCTTTCTTATTACGGTGCAGTATTGAATCCGGCACGTATCCTCGCAGAGCCCGTTTCATGATGTATTTGGTTGTTAAGCCTTTAATTTTAAAATGCGCCGGCAGCCGCGCCGCGAATTCCGCCAACTCCGTGTCCAGAAACGGGCTGCGAACTTCCAGGGAATTCATCATGCTGGCACGATCAATCTTTACCAGAATGTCATCGTGCATGTAGGTTTTAATATAGATGCTCGACAAGCGGTCCACATCCTTCAGCCACTTGTTCATTCGTTTAATTGTCGGCGCGTATATTTCATGCAGGGAATGGTTTCCGTTGCGCGGTTTCAGATACCGTCTCGGCTCGAAAGGTCCCAGCCAGGCTTGATTACGCAATTCCGGAATGCCCTTGAATTCGGGAATAAGCCCCTTCATAAAATGTCTCATTCGGAAATCAAAACTCATGTTTTTATCCGAGATCGGTAGTCGCTTCGCGAACCAGCGCATACCGCTCAAAACGGATGGCGGAAAATGCTCCACCACCCTTGCGATCCGGTGGGCAATAAAGGGATCGTACCCGGCAAACAATTCATCGCCGCCATCTCCCCCGAGGGCGACCGTAACATATTCCTGCGTAAACCCGGACAATAGATAGGTCGGCAGGATGGATGCGTCGGCAAGGGGTTCATCCAGCAGCCGGATAACTTCCGGCAAACTTTCCAGGAGTGTATTCACGTTGAAAATCCTCGAACGGTGGCGGGTGCCAAAATAATCGGCGGCCTGCCGGGCATAATTCGATTCATCAAACGATTTTTCCCGGAATCCGATGGAAAAGGTCTGAATATTCTTCGCTTCGGTAATTTCGGCCATGGCCCAGGTAATCGAGGTCGAATCAATCCCACCGGAAAGAAACACACCCAGGGGGACATCGCTTATGAGACGTTTCTCGACCGCCCGAACCAACAGCTCGCGGAATTGTTGACAGGCCTCGTCAATCGAAATATCGTATTTCGGTTCAAAGGCCAGTTGCCAGTAATCATGAATCGCCAGCTCGGGAGCCTCGCCCTGCGTCGCGATCACACCATACTGCGCGGCATCCAACTTGTAAATGTTCTCAAAAATCGTTTCCGGCGTCGGCACATACTCGTACGCCAAATAGCGTTCTATCGCCAGGCTGGATATTTTGGCCTGAACAGCCGGATGGGCGATCAACGCCTTCAGTTCGGAAGCAAAAGCGAACACGCCGTTTTGCAGTGTGTAGTACAACGGCTTCTTACCGAAGCGATCTTTGGCAATAACGATCCGCTTTTTGATTTTGTCATAAATCGCCACGGCCATCATGCCGTCAAAACGCTCAAAACACTCCACGCCCCACTCTTCATAGCCGTGTACAATAACTTCCGTGTCGGTTTGGCTCCGGAAGCGATGTCCCTTTTCCCTGAGCCGTCGCCGGAGAGTCCTGAAATTGTACAATTCACCGTTGAACACGACCCAAACTCTTTGATCTTCATTGCAGAGCGGCTGGTTAGCCGATTCCGACAAATCGATGATGGACAGTCTGCGATGTCCCAAAGCGACATTTCCGTCTAAATAGTAACTGCCGTTGTCGGGCCCCCGATGAACCATTGTATCGGTCATGTTTTGGATGACGTTTGATTCGGCCCGGCGCTCCCGGTCCAAATAGAAAAATCCCGCTATGCCGCACATGGTATCAAATAAATACTTTTAATCGTTTCCGATTCCCGATGGGAACATTTTGAAAAACCCGACGGAAGGAAAATGTAACGCGCGATGTTCCCATTATCGGTTTCCATTACGTGAAATTGGAGGGCGAAGACCGAAGAATATTTTCCACGACATATTCATCCTTGTCCTGCGCTTCCAAAAACCCGCGCATAATAATCTCGCTTAATACACCCACAATGATAAACTGCCCCCCGCCCAGCACCGAAAACATGCTCATTATTAAAAAGGTCTGAAAATCAATCCCCCATCCCGTCAGGTTACCCATAACAAACAAAAGCACCGACAGGAGGAGTCCGACGATGGTTCCGAAAGCGGCGACTTTTCCGAAAAATTGCAACGGCCGGGATCGGAAACCGGTAAAGAACCGCAACGTGATCATATCCAGGACCACCCGCCCGACCCGTTCCAAACCGTACTTGGCATACCCATACCGCCGGGGATGATGTTTTACCGGAATCTCCGCCACTTTGATCCCCAGCCAGGCTGCATAGGCCGGAATAAAACGGTGCATTTCGCCGTACAACCTGATATTCTTCACAATCCCCTTTTTATATGCTTTCAACGAGCAGCCAAAGTCATGCACTTTGACGCCACTCCCGGCGATGAGCTTATTAATGATCCGGTTGGCGATATAGGATGGTATTTTCCGGGAAATTGTTTTATCCCGGCGATTTTTCCGCCACCCGGACACCAAATCATATCCTTCACTCATTTTTGCCAGTAACCGCGGAATATCTTCCGGATCGTTTTGCAGATCGGCATCCATGGTGATGATTACATCACCGGAAGCATACTTGAACCCGGCGGCAAAGGCTGCCGTCTGCCCGTAGTTCCGCCGGAATTTGATCACCGACACCGTCTCGTCGTTGGCGGAAATGTCCGTTAATATTTCCAGTGACCGGTCGGTACTGCCATCGTCGATAAAAATAATTTCGTAAATCTGTCCCAGTTTCTCCAGGACACCCTTCAGTTTTTCGTACAAGATAATTATCGATCCCTCTTCATCCATTACCGGTATCACCACCGAAAGATTCGGGGCGTTTTTCGATGTATCATTACCGTTGGTGTTGAAATCCTCCAGAATCTGTAACGGATCAATTTTGTCAGGGGCCACCGCCCGCGAAATATTTTTTGATAGATCCTGGTAATTGGGAAGGAATTCTTTCCATGTATCTACGGAATCGACGAACTTTCCTTCCAGGGTATAAGACAGAGCCAGCAATCCGCGTACTTGTTCGTCATCCGCTTTTATTTTCAGATAGCTTTCCAGATCCTGCCGGGCTTCTTCAATCATGGCTAATTTAAAATAACAGAAAGCACGGTTGTAATACGCATCGGTATACGTCGGATTCCGGTCCAAAACAGTGCTGAATATCCGGGCGGCTTTCTCATAATCATTCAGAATTTCGTAAATGATTCCCTGGTTGATCAGCAGTCGTTCCTCCGGTCCGTTATTCTCAATGAAATCATTAATAAGGGACAGGGCTTCGGTCGGTTTTTCCTGCTTGATCAGGAGACGGCTGAGATTGACAACCGGATAAACATATTGCGCGTTTTTCCGGATTGCCTCCCGGTAGTAGTCCCCGGCTATATCCATTTCGTTCAATTCTTCAAAAATGGTTCCCAGATCGTTGTACACATCAGCCTGATAATCTTCGTTCCCGGCTGCCCTTTTCAGGTATCGAATGGCATCCTCGGTATTTCCATCCAAATAAAACGTCTTCCCCTTTCCGTACAGAGCCTGGAAATTGTCTCCCTCAATGTCCAGGGCGCGACCGAAATATTTATTCGCTTCCCGGTTTTGACCAATTTTAAGATGTACTTCCCCAAGCAACAGGTTCATGTGTAAATCATAACGACGTTTCGGATAAATCTTTTCCAACAGCGACAAGGCCCGGTCATACTTTCCCTCGCCAAGATATCGATGGACCCGATCCAATTGCCGGGAGGCTGAATGGTCAGCACGGTTATTACCGTTCCTGGAATATTTTTTCTTCGTTTTGACAGGCATTGCTTCAGTGTCCGGATTGATGAGACCGGCTAGCGAAAAAGCTTTCCGGGAAATTCCCGGACTTCTTGTGCATAGCTCCGCCCCGTCACTCACAATTGTTTCGTGACAAGGCTTTTTAACCGGGATCTGATTCCCGGGCCGCGGAAACCAGACATTAATATTTCCATCTCAATCGCGAGCGATTGGGTGCCGAACTCTCAGAGTTCTATTTCTCCGTTGCAATCGCTTCCTGTATCCTGTTCAGTAAATTCATCGCGTCAACATTATCAGGCTCGATATCCAAGGCACATCCAAGCAGCAAAACAGCATCTCTGTGTCGCTCTACCTCGGCATAGAGTTCGGCCATCCGGATTAATGTTATGACATCTTCGGGATGATTTTCCAATATCGCGTTAAAAACACGTACGGCATTTTCGAAATCTTCTAATTCCAATAAGACTTCACCATAATTTCTTTGTGCTTCCAGGAATGTCGGCGCGCTCTCAACCGCGGCGACAAACAACGCTTTCGCTCCTTCAAAATCCTGCATTCCGGCGGCTATTAACCCGGCCAGGTTATAAGCGCCGGCATGTTTTTGATCCACTTGTAAAAGTTGATTGATGTAATCCAGGGAATCTCCGAATTCCTCCTCCTGGTAAGCGCAAATCGCCAACCCGTACAACGCTTCTGGATCTTTTTTACTGGTATAGACCTCCCGGTACAGTTCCGCCGCATTCGCAAATAATTTTTGTTCCAATAACCGGTTTGCCATTTGAAGTTTCTGATGCATTATTTATTTCCTCTTAGACGCTTTAACATTGTTTCCATTCACTTTAAACCACACATGAACGCTTTCCTCTTAAGCCTTCATATCTAATAACCATATACGTTTATTTCATCCCTTTTAAGAGACGGCTTAACAAACCGGGAGAGAGGGTGTCGGTTACCAGCGAAGATCGATTCTTTTCCTGGATCCGGCTATAGACTTCTTCCCGGTAAATGGGAATTTCTTTGGGAGCTTCGACACCGATTTTTATCTGGCCGGAGGAACAATCCAGGACGGTGATTACGATCCGGTTACCAATCCTGAGTTTTTGTCCTGACTTCCTTGTCAATACTAACATTTCCCCTCCATGGAATCCTTTTTATGATTTAAACAGGGGTTAGTGGATAATGAACCGAAAGGTCGTCATCAAGGATAACCTGACAACCGATCTGTTCTTGTGTATTAATGATGATGGGCGCTTTGATATTGGCCGTGAATTTCTTCGCGGTTTTGTCATATTTCAGAACAACAAAAACCTCCACGTTTTGGTCGTAACCATTACCGACAATATTTATTTTTCTTAAATCGGTGTTGGGAATCTTTAAGCGGAACGAGGTTTCGATGAGACTAATATCCAGAATCAACAATGTGACTTCGGGATCTTCCAAAGACTGCAGCACCTTAAACGGTGAAAAATCCTTAAAATCGGCAATCAGGAATTTCGTCAGAGTCTCAAAGCCGGGTATTCCGTACCGGAAATACACCGTATTTTCATTCGTTATTTCCAGTTCCCCCAACTGGGTATTTATTAAGGGCGTACGGACGGGTTCTTTTGGTACTGTCTGTGGTATGTTATTCATCAAAGAAAATCCAATAAATTCATTTTAATAGCGCTGGTGGATGTCTGGAGCGCCGCGCGGTAAGCCATTTCTTCCGAATTATACTTGGTTATCGCCTCCGCCAGATCAACATCTTCCGCCTGTGAGAGATAGGACCTCAAATTCAAATTAGCGACTTCCAGACGATTGGTTGTTAATTCCAGTTGTTTTTGAATCGAGCCCATGGCTGAAGACAGCGACGTGAGTTGTGAAGCCACGGTCGAAACCGCCTCGATGGACGAGCGGATACTTTCCTGATCATTTGCGGTTAAATTGTCACGCAACTCAATGAGCGAAGAAAACAGATTTGTATTTTCCAACTGTTTACCGGAAACATTAATGGAAACATTAACATTATCTCCGACCCTCCTGGAGATACTACCGGCATTCCCTTCGTAGGTCACCGTGGAACCATCGAAAATAAACGCTTTATCCTCGCGCGTTTTCGTGCCTGCGAACACGTTTTTCCCTAAATACTTGGAATTTGCCAGGGAAACCACTTCTTCGATATACCCGTTAATTTTATCAGCCAGCATCGAACGGGTATTGGCATCCAGGGAATCATCGGCCCCCTGGGTGGCGATTTCCTTGGCATTCACAACTACGGTGTACAGGTTATCCAACAAGGTATTGGTTGTTGTAATCCACCCTTTTGCGTCGGAGATATTTCTCAGATATTGTTCATTCCGGTTTATCGTTCTTCGAAAACGCGCCGAACGCGCGAAGTTGACAGGGTCCTTCGAAGACTGTCGTAATTCCTTTCCCGTGGCCATATCAATCTGAAGCATGTTCATTTTTTCACGACTCTGATTAATTCCCTGCAAAATATTTCTGGCAATTATCGATTGTGTGATACGCATCTATTGCCCCTTTCGTCTCTTAATACAATGTTCTTGTCCACACATTGTATATTGGTTACCGATCGGAAACGGTATTACGTCGAATACCTCCAATTGATTTGTGAATATTTCTGCCATTAGGAACCGCATATTCAGATCTACACCAGATTTAAAACTGTCTGGATCATTTCGTCAGCGGAGGAAATCATTCGCGCCGCGGCCTGGTAGGCGCGCTCATATTCTATTAATTTTGTCATTTCTTCGTCGAGGGATACACCGGAGACGGCATCACGTTCATTCTGCAGGTTCTGGACAACCATTTCCTGGCTATTGCTTAAAAAAGCAGCCTCCTTTACACGCCCCCCCACACGACTGATGAGTGAGTTATAAAAATCCGCCACCGTATTATTCTGAACAACCGATTCAAATTGAATATCGAAAATGGATTGCGCAATGGAACCATCGCCGGCTTCCTCTGCCGCGGCGGAGGTGGCGATGAGGGTGGCATCCTCCAAAACCGCGTCGCTTACTTTTAATTCATCGGCCTGGGTAATTCCGGACTTAAAAAAATCGATACCGGTTATTCCATCCAGATTATACCCACTGGAATGGACTGCATTTACCCGCTCGCTCAAGGATTTAGCCAGTATATTAAGTTGGTCTATTTGTTCCGGGATATGTTCGTTTATCACTCCGATCATACTCCCCAACTCCCCGGAAGTAATATTGGTCGGCCGGTTGCCGAATTTGAATATTACGTTCACACTCAAAGCCCTGTCTTGCGTGGATACTTCCGTATCCAACTCATTCACATCGCTTCCCGAGACCAAAATCTGTCCGCTTGTTGAAACCGTAACTATCCCATCCTGGTTTTCCCGTGTCTCAATGTTCAGCAACTGTGATAATTCGCTGATAATGAGATCTCTCTGGTCCAGCAGATCGTCGGAAGCGCTGACACCCATTTGTTCATTAATGGTCCGAATCTGATTTATGAGTCGATTTACCTGTTTGACTTTCTCCTGAACGTCCACGCTGATTTGTTTCTGAAAATTTTTCAGGTCGGAGTGCAAACGATTAAACGTATTCGCCAGCAAAACCCCTTTGTCACGTACCAGCGAACGCACCGACTGGCTTTCCGGATTATTGGCCAGATCATTCCAGGAATTCCAGAATTCCGTCAAAACATTTGCCAATCCGGAATCACCCGGTTCCCCGTAAATATCCTCCGTGCGGGTCAGCAACATTTCATCCGTTCGGTATTTACCCAGGTTTTGATTCTCATACCACAGTTGCGATTCCGCAAATTGCTGTCGTATTCGATCCACGCCCTTTGGACTCATCGACCCGCTTAATCCACTGAAACCGAATCCCAACTGGGAAAGATTTACCCGACGTCGCTTATACCCTTCCGTGTTCACATTGGCAATATTCTTCGCCGTTGTATTAATGGCCGATTGATGCGATAAAAGGGAGCGTTTTGAAATATCGAATATGCGTGAGATTGACATTATTTCCTCAAATCTGGCAGTCCAATACTTTCATCTCATCTTTCGGTGGTGAGACCAAACCTTCCTTACTGTAAACCGTCGCCGACTCGTCGTCGGCCTGTAAAAAGACACGTACCAAACCCTTTACATATTCAATGGAAGCGTTCAATAAATATTGGTTTTCCTTATTGACACGGGTGATTTGATTGAGATTCGATTTAAGGCGATAACGGAGGTTTTTCAACTCAACCGCAAACATCGAAGGAGCGATTTCAATAATCGATTTCAGTCTTGCCCGTTTATCCTCCACACCTTTTGACTCACAAACCGCATTTATATGGGTATTGCGCGTTTCGGCAATGGCCAACGCATTCTGGATTAACGCCTGTTCTTCATGGATATACTTGCGCAATTCATCTATTTTCCCATCGACAATCGATTTCTGCTTCCGTCGCGAAACATTCACCAATTTTTCATACACGGCGACCTCATCGGACAGAATCACAATTAACGATCCGAAAAGGTCGTTTTGTTCCCCGCGATAGTTATCGATTCTTTGTTCGTCAATCATCGTTTAATAAGCGAAAGGCCTGGACCTGTTCAATAAAATCATTTGTGTTAATTTCTTCAATATTCGGTATTTCCTCTTTCTCCAACAGTGATTTATAAATGACGTCCGCCAGTCCAACCCCTCCCTGCCGGGCGATGGATTTGCCCATAACGGAACTGTAAAGCATCGAGGAAAGGGTGTTTTTCGACCCGGTTAAGGAGGCATCTTTCGGAATGGTTTTTTCCATGGCCTTAAACATCTGGGTTAAAAAAACCGCTTCCAGGTCCTGACTGGTTTTGCGTAGCTGTATTTCCCGTTCCCTGGTCTTATCATCCAGAGCCGCGACCTGATCGGAACGGTTCCTGTCATTGGGAATTTCAAGGGTGGTGATACTTTTCGGACCGATGGTCATTTTATTATCCATTACAGAATAATCAACTTGGCGTTTAAAGCTCCCGCCTCTTTTATGGATTGGAAAATAGCGATTATGTCGCGTGGTTTCAGTCCCAATTCATTCAAGGCCCGCGCCAGATCACTGACCGTGGTCGTTTTCGCCAACACCGCTGTCTGGGCGTCCGCTTCCGTGGCCTCGGTTGTTGTTACCGGGACCACGACCGTTTGACCGGCGTTGCTGAATGACGCCGCCGGTTGGGAAATCACCGGTCTTTGGGTGGTATGAATGGTCAGGTTACCATGGGAAATCATTACTTCCTGAATTACCACATTACCACCGGCAACAATGGTTCCGGTACGCTCGTTCAGGACCACCCGGGCTTCTATATCGGGTTCAACCTGTAAGGTTTCCACGCTGGCGATGAAAAACACAGCATCATCCTGGGTGGTAATTGAATCCGGCAGCGATAATTCCACTACGCCGGCGCTGACGGGACGCGCAATCCGGCTGGTTACGATTAATCCCTGCGTATCGACCGTGTACCCCCCGTAAATCAAATTGATCTCATCGGCAATTCGGCTGGCCGTCAAAAAATCGGGGTCATTTAACAACAGCCTGATTGGTTGTTCCAAATCAAAGGCCTGCCCGGGAAGGGGATTGATCAAAATTCCGCCGTTGGGGACCCGGCCCACCAGGGCGTGGTTCTTCCTTAATTTTTCACCGGCGATGGTTTCGACATTGTACCCCCCTATCGATACCGGTCCCTGGGATTGCGCATAGTATGTTCCGTCCGCGCCTAACAAAGGGGTCATAAGCAGGATTCCCCCCTCCAGGCTCGTGGCGTCACCGAGCGAAGAGACCGTAACGTCAAACTGCGTTCCGGACCGTCCGAAAACCGGTGTTCGCGCGGTGACCATTACCGCGGCAACATTGCGGGTGCGTAATTGCCCTTTCGGAACCGTGATACCAAACCGCTCCAACATATTACTTATGGTTTGTACCGTGAATATGGTCCCGCGGCCGCTGCCGTAAGATCGGTCTCCCGATCCGTTCAGCCCCACCACAAGTCCATACCCAACCAACGGTTTCTGACGGGCATTTTCAACCGTGGCGATATCCTTCAACCGCACCCCCGCGGAAAGGCAAGTGAAACCAAATATGATTATGAACAAAAATTTTCTCATCGTTTCCACCGGCTCAGGTTTTCACCCCCAGTAGTGCCCAGGCTACCAGACCGGCTCCCATCAACCAGGTGGACCAACGTTGGAAAGTTCCCGGCTTGGTAACTTTGTTGGCCAATCCACTCTTTTTATAAATGATTTTCGCGTCGGCGATATTGTACGAATAAACCGTGTTGTTTTCACGAATATCACGTGACCGGACAAGTCCTTCCAGGCGCATTAAATTTGTTTCACCGTTCACTTCCACCAATCGTTCACCTCTAATCCGCAGCATTCCGTTATCGGTTCGTTCCACAATCGAGGCGGAAATTTTTCCGGTTAATTGCTCTTTCTGCTTGGTTCCTTCCGATCCATCGTGGGAATTCGACATCGTCGACGAAGCGCCGAAGATGGGTAAAAAATTGGCCAGGTTACCACTGACCGACCCCGCCGCCGATACATCCGATTGCGAAGAACTGTTTATTTTTGATTCCCGGGATGCGTTGGCGGTTTCCACAATAATAACCGTAACCACATCCCCGATCTCATAAGCTTTTATGTCGGCATAAATGGACCGGCTTATTCCCTCAAAAACTTGTCCCCCCAAATAGTTACCCAGGAAAAACAACAACCAACCATATTTAATAATCTTCATTTCCACCTACCTTAAACTTACGGTGACTAACTGCGGTGACTGAACAACACCATAGAGTTGTTTCCCTGTCAGCTCACAGGTAATTTTAACTTTTTCCCCGATCATCGCATCCTGCTTGGTTTTTCCCTTCGTGGAAATCACCAGGTCACCGGAAATCATTTGAATGGTTACCGTTTCTCCTTTTTTCACAGTCGGTTTGGTTTTCACCATTGACTTTCGTATAATACTTCCCGGTTTAATCATATGCTTTGCCATTAAACCAACCACCGCTTCGGAATCACGAATCACATTCCGAAAATCCTTGCCGACTTTTACCCGTTTTCGGGTAATCTTATCCGCTGTTATTATTGCGCCCCGTTTTATTTTTTCCCGGGCTACAACGACTTCCATAAATACGGTTACATCCACGGTGACCGAAATACGTTTTTCCACGTAACCGTTCGCAAGAATATTCAACGACAACGTTTGGTATCCCAGGCGCGGGTAGGAGGAATTCGATTCAACTTCCAGACGTTTATGCGCGAGATTGAGTTGTTCTTCCCCGGTAGAATAGATAAACCGCAGTTGGATATCGGAACCGGGAACGTTCAACGCTTTCTGAAAGTAATGGGCTATTTCCTGCTCTATTTTCTCCCTTGGCGATGATGCCCCGGCCTTAATCGGCAAGGCCGATAATAATATGACAATGGCGAATGTTGCTATCCGGGCAGGATTCATTCAGGCGGCTTTATCGCTTAATGTTATTGGTGAGTGCCATAAGCTGGTCGGCGGTTTTAACGGCCTTTGAGTTGATCTCATAAGCGCGTTGCGATATAATCAGATTAATCATTTCCTGGACCACGTCCACGTTCGATTTCTCCAGGTAACCCTGGACGATTGTTCCGAATCCTTCTTCTCCGGGGAGACCATAAAACGGAGTTCCGGAGGCCTCGGTCTCTTCGTAAAGATTCCCGCCGATCGCCCTCAGTCCAGCCGGATTCATGAAAGTAACCAGCTCAATCTGTCCGACTTCCTCGGGTTCCGGTTGCCCCTGGACAATAACCGATACGATCCCATCCTGACTTATGTTGACCGCCGACACCCCCTCCGGAATTGAGATCTCCGGATAAACATGCAAGCCGGTTGAGGTAACCAAATTCCCCGACGAATTAATGCGCAACGCCCCGTCACGCGTATAAGCATAGCTGCCATCGGTTTTTGCTATCTGCAGAAATCCTTTTCCACTGATGGCGATATCAAGAGGATTTCCCGTATCCTGGATGGCGCCCTGAGAAAAAGAACGGTAGGTTGAAACCGGTTTGTTCCCGTGCCCGATCTGGATCTCCGTGGGCCGATCATTCCCATCGGTCCCTTCGTAACCGCCGGATTGAATGGTTTCATAAAGAAGGTCCTGGAATTCCACGGAGGTTTTCTTGAATCCGGTAGTGCTTACGTTGGCTAAATTGTTGGCAATGGTATCAACATTAAGCTGCTGGGCGGCCATCCCCAGCGCGGCTGTTCTAAGTGATCTAAGCATACAATTTTCTCCTCTTAACGAAAACGACTTACTTGGTTTACGGCCCTGCCAAGAGCGCGATCAATGGTTTTTACGATTCGTTGTGAACTTTCAAACTGGCGTTGGATCTCAATTAAATTGACCATCTCCTGAACAGCGCTCACGTTTGATTCTTCAAGGTTCCCCTGAAGAACGTTGGGCTCTTCGACAGACCTGAACCCGACATCCGGGGAAACCCGGAATAAATTTTCACCAATTTTTCTCAAACCGGAATAATCTTCAAAATCGGTAATCCTCAGGGTATCAATTAAGGTATCGTTCACGTAAATGTCGCCGAGCCTTGTGACATTAACCTCGCCCGCCTTTGTTTCGTCGGTAAAAAGGTTTATCCATCCTCCCTGACCCAATACGGCATTCCCGCCTGAGGTACGAAGAACACCCTGCTCGTCCACCGTAAAATGACCGTCGCGGGTGTAGGCTTCACCCTGGTCTGTTTCGATGGTAAAGAATCCGGGGCCGGAAATAGCCAAATCCAACGGATTGTCCGTCTGTTTCAGGGAACCCTGGCTGAAATCGGTTTGAATATTGACTTTGGGATTGGTTTCATCCTTCAACACCTCCAGAAAAACCACGTCTTTTTTGTACCCGGTAATATTAATATTGGCCAGATTATTCGCTACGATATCGTTCTTTCGTAGCTGCGCTATCATCGTACCCTTTAGTTTTTCCAAATTCACATCCATGAAGGAAATATCCTGTCTTTTAGTTTTTACAGGAGCAATAACAATGCCATAATCCCGACCCGGCAAAGGGAACCGGATCTACCAGCTCAATGAAAAACGCTTGAATTAATTTATGTGATTGATTCTACATTACTTATCACAGCATGACCGCATTTTTAAGCCGGGATAAAAATAATGCTTCCGATTCGCGGTAAATATACCCAACGGAATTTCTTATCAAGGGCGGGAAGATTTTTCCTTTTGTCGACCCGAACAGTTCATTTCCGATGAAATATTCAGGCTGAAATGAATTGCAACTACCCCTTTTCAAGGTAAGGAGCCCATGAACGGTCAGATCCGGGGATAAGAATAATGAAAAAACGTCAGCGTTTATAAGTCGGGTTTTTCATCACACCCGTGCTCACAGAGATTAAGGAGAGCAATGTCAATCGACCAGGGGCACTGATTGACTGATGAGATTATGCCG
>JALUTR010000408.1 GCA_027021785.1 Fidelibacterota bacterium
CCTCAAAACCTGAGCCGCTTATCCCCTGCCTTATGAGCTCCTCCAGCAGGTTCTCCCGCGCGGTTACCAGATACAAGGTGGTTATCTCGTTTGCCTTGTAGCTCCGCTCGGCAACCAGCCCTCGCAGTGAGAAGAAGCGCTCCCTCAGCGCCTCCCTCGCAAGCCAGTCGTGGCGCTTGCGCACCATCCTTGCGATGTAGGCGAGCGCCTCCTCCTGCACCTTTGCGGTGCCAAGAGGCTCAATCCCGTCCACCACCAGGCGCCTTGCGCCCGAGGCGAAGCTGCCGTACAGGAAGCGCAGCAGCTCCGGAAGGCGTGTATCAAGCACCGCCTCCGTCTCCCCCTCGCCGGCAAAGAGCTTGAAAAGCCTGCCGTCGCCCAGGGAAAAGGGCTCCACATCGCGCACCTCTTCCAGCTCCCAGCCGAAGAGGCGACGGGCATACTCGCGGTGGCGTTGCGAGTCGCCTCTCAGCGTGAGGTCGAGTATCGCCCCGCGTTTCCCCTCCTGCTTTAAGCCAGCGCTGGCAAAGGCCAAGCCGAGATGCGTCTTGCCTATACCCGTGGCCCCGAGCACCACCACGCTCGAGCCCGGGGCAAAGCCTCCGCCCAGCATGCGGTCGAGTTCAGGTATGCCCGTGCTGAGCATGCTCCACCTCCGCTATTGCGATGGTAACTCCTCCATACGCCTTTTTCCCGGCAAGCAGCCTTCCCCCGCCGGAGGCTATGCAGGCGCAGGGCTCGGCCACGCTTGCAACGCCAACGCTTTGCCTGACAAACTCGCTGCCTCTGAAGCGCCCCTCCACCTTCTTAATCTCCTCGATGGGCACCTCAACGATGGGCACGCGCAGGGCAGCCGCCGCTGCGGCGATGCCAGGCTCCTTCGCCTTTCGTGGTATGGTTGCAATCGCCCTCACGCTGGCGACGCTGAGCCCGGCTTCGCTCAGGGCACCGCGTATTGCCGAGAGCACGTGCTCCTTCTCCACGCCCCGCCTCGCCCCCACGCCCAGAATGAGATTCTTCGGCCTTAGAAGCACATAGGGCTTGGCCGGAAGCTGAAGGAGCTTGTTGGTAATAACCACGCAT
>JALUTR010000409.1 GCA_027021785.1 Fidelibacterota bacterium
TAATTTCAATTGCTGTTTTTATCCGTCCATACAGAATCCGTAGAGGTGGATGAATGCTGAAACATCATTTCAAAATGATGAGTTGCGACTGCGTTTCAACACACATCCCACCATCCGGTGGACAACGTGATCGATGGTGGAAATGGCGGGGAAATTGAGATACTATTGGTGTTGGTGGTCAGCTTCCAAACTTGTGTCCCATCCTTCTTGCAAATATTCCCTGGTTCATGAACGATCAGGTTAGGAATTGGTATTTTACAGTTGTGTATCTGGTTTCACCTGTACAATTCCACGCATCACGTTTTCTGTTTCATCCCAATATTTTTATTTTCCTTCTGCTTGACTTTGATTTACCAGGTGGGGAAAATTCAGTCCCCATGAAACCGATTACACCTATTAATAAGTTTAAGGATGGAGAGAGTATTCAGGGGTTTTTCCTTTGTGCTGAAAAACACCCCAGATTCACCCGGGCGGGAGATTTATACCTCGACCTTGTATTGAGGGACCGTACGGGACAGATTTCGGCCAAGATCTGGGATAAGGTGGAGTCCCTGTCAGACAAGTTCTCGGCCGGTGACCCGGTGGCTGTTGCCGGGGATGTGGAATCGTTTCAGGACCGGTTACAGTTGATTGTCAAACGGATAAACCGCGCAACGGTTCAGTCTTATGGCCGGTACGGGTACGATCCCGCCCTGATTGTCCCCGCTGCCGAACAGGATCCCAAATATATGTGGAAGGAGATAAAAACCCTCATTCGCAAAATCCGGAATCCGCATCTCAGGAGCTTGGTTGCCCTGATATACCGGCGAAATAAAAAACAATTACTTACTCACCCGGCATCGGTGAAAATGCACCACAATTACCGCTCGGGATTTTTGGAACACGTATTGTCCATGGCCAGGATCGGTCTCGAAATCGCGCCGTTATATCAGGTGAATCAGGATCTTTTGCTGGCCGGCGTTTTTCTGCACGATATCGGAAAATTACGGGAGATCACTCCCGGGTATGAATTCAGTTATACGGATGAGGGTAATTTTATCGGGCATATCGTGATCAGTCGTGACATGGTCGTCGAAGGAATTAGGGAATTAAAAACATTTCCGGCGGAACTTGGAATTAAATTGGAACACATGATCCTGGCTCACCAGGGACAATATGAATGGCAAAGTCCCAGGAAGCCGGCTTGTAAGGAAGCCCTGTTGCTCCATTTAATCGACAATCTGGATGCCAAGATGAACCTGATGGACCGGGCCCTGAAAGAGGACCAGGAAGAAGGGAACTGGACGGACCGAAGGAATTACTTCCGTATACCCTTGTTTAAAGGAAATGCGGAAGATCGGACCTAGACTCCAATCCATTTCGGAGTTTTCCAAACAAACAAAACAAGGACCTGGAACCGTGTTGCGGAATGTCGGTTTTAAGGTGGCTGAACGTGGACGAATTTACGGATACGAAATTAAACAAATTGGTTAAAGCGGCTATTTTTGCCGCCCTGGCGATTGGTGTGGGATTTGCCTTGTTATTGGTCCCCAATGTGGAATTGATAACGGTGCTTATCTTTCTTTCCGGGTTGACTTTGGGTTCCGGTTGGGGAATGCTGGTTGGGGGAACGGCGGAGTTTATTTTTTCCGCTCTCAATCCTGTCGGCTCCGGTCTCATGTTCCCGCCGTTATTATTGTCGCAAATTATATCAATGGTCATTGTCGGCGCCCTGGGCGGTCTTTTGCAACCCTTCTTCCTGCGAAGCCATTATTCGCTTCTCCGTGTCGGCGCCGTGGGATTGACCGGGTTTCTTTTAACCTTTATTTACGACTCCCTCACTACCCTCAGTTATCCGCTCAGTGCCGGGTTTGATTGGCCGCAGGTGTTTGGAATCTATTTGTCGGGTTTAAGTTTTACCATATTACATCAGGTCGTTAATACGGTCGTGTTCGCGATCGGTGTGCCGCGGGTAGTTAAACGCCTGGTCTGATTTCGTGATGGGTAAACGCCTGGTCTTATTCGTCCTGATCTCTGCTGTTTGGGGAAATGATAAAACGGTTCTTTATCCCTTCGATTGGGTCGGTCAATACGGGGTTATGTCCGTTAACGGGGAATTAATATGGAACCGGGATTGGCGTTCCGGCCCCCTCCTGTTCGATGGTACTTTCGCATATTATCCCCTTCGGTTTGGGCCAGCATATTTACGGGATTATACTACCATCGCTTCCTCTGACATTGCGGTATTTGGTGAATTACCGGACACTACTTCGTTATCCAGCAATTTCGATTATCGCAAAGGCGATTACCTGTACGATCAACTGGAAGTAAATGCCGACTTTGGCGATAAAAACCGGTTGATCGGTTGGAGTGGTTTTAAACGAACCTATGCCGGAATTTATAACCAGTACGCGCAACCGTCAGGCTACCTGACGCCGATACAACAATCCTACCGTATCGACTACCGATCACGACAGGACAACGATATGATTGATGCTTCCGTCGCCCATTTCGTGACCAACAGTGGACTGCCGGACAGCAGTGCCAACGGCTTGCTCCGGGATCGAATTACGGTAGCCGGAGTGTCGTATAAACATCGCTTTAAAAAATGGAATTGGACCGTTAACGGCAGCCAGTTCAATCAAAAGTACCGGGTTGATCTGTCCTCTTCGTCCGGTTCCCCGACCCGCTACCTGACCCGCGGTTATCTTCATTCGCGCCTCACCTATCCCACATCCGATTCCGCCTCGTTCTTATTCGGACTGGTTTACAATCAACAAGGCATCCTGAGTCGTTCGACCTCACTGAAGTCACGGAATTGGTCGAATCTCTACGGCGGTGTGCGGAATAAGAATTTCCTGATACATGCCGGGCTTACCCTGGCCGGGGTTAATGATCTCCGGCCGTATCTACAGGTCAGGTTCGTTTCCTCGAATGAAAAGCGTGAAATGATAATCAAATTCCAAATGGAAGCACGTCCCGCGCATCTGATGAAATGGGTTAATTCGTCAAAAACATTCCTCGAAAAATGGTACGTCGGTGAGATGGATTATCAACGGGTACTGGGAAACTTGCAGGTAGGAGGTGAATTTCGGATTACCCGGGTGGATGATTTCGAGAATTTGTTCCGCTATGGAATGCCGGAAACCGCGACGGAGTATTATCCCCGTGTTATCGCCGGAAAAATTAAAGCCGACTGGCGCCTGACTTCCTATTTACGCCTGAAAGGATATTTTCAACAGACCAACGCCCTGAGTTCGCTGTCCGACGGGACCGGCAAACGCCTGCATTTTGAAATGGATGGGCGAACGCGGTTGTTTAATAATAATATGAATACCATAATCAAGCTTGCGGTGGACGGATTGTTGGACCGGCTTCCCCAATTCGGGTTTGATCCTTTTTGGGGTGTTCCCTATGTTAATGGTGATCCCGCTCGCAGTTTGCCCGATTACTGGGTCGGACATTTTCAGTTGACGGCCGAGATATCCACTGTAACCCTGGTTTGGTCTATAAAAAATATTTTGAACTCTTCCGGTGCCTTTTTCCAAAAAGTTGCACCCGGAATCCCCGAGGAATACTACTGGATAGAAAACAGCGACCGGTTCCCGCCCATGGGACGCCTGGTGAATTTCCGGATCGTTTGGAATTTTAAGAATTAGTTTCTGCCCAATAATGCAATCGTAAAAAGTCGATTTTTAGTAATACGTGAATTCTTGTAATTGTCAAACCTGATTTAAAATATTCGTTTACCGGAAAACATGACCCTGAGGGATTTCCCGACAATCCCTTCTATCCCGAATAAATATTCAGGATAACAATCCAAGAGATAAATTTTTTCCATGCCACCGATTTGTGGTTTTTTCCCGTGGGAATCGTGGATTTCCTGCTGTACGACAACCATCTTTGGTTGTCGGGGTAAGAACAATACAAGGAGTCAGAGCCTGAAATCGTCAATCAGGCTTGCATGCGTAACACAGTGTAGACACGGATACTTGACGTACATTGATGGATTACATTTTTATCACCCTAATCCCAATGACTTGGCAGGATTAAATTCCACTAATACGAACCGCAGCTAATAAAAGCTGTATATATGTTTCCGATATTTGTTATTTCCCATAAAAAACAGAAATAAATACCATAATTTACACAGGGTTCCGGATCCCAAATCAACTTCCGGGATATTCCCTCACTGTCTTATAGCTAATCCCCCGTGCTATAAGGTCGGACAGAGCTTTCCGACCCTGCCCGACAGCGTATTCTTTAGTTATTGCGTGTAAACCGCAAAAGACCCGGGGTAGATTCCGACTTCAAATTCCATGATGATTTCGCCATCCTTATCTAACACTTTCACTTCGTCCGGGGCGGTGTAGTCGGTCAGGCCGAACAGGAGGTAATCATCGAATGCGGAAACGGAATAAACGCCGGTAAGCGATCCGATTTTCTTATTGTTGTCGATACTCAGGTCCGGTAAAAGAGGGGCCACTCCGTCCGTTAGCGCGCGGTATACCTGATCGTTGAATTTTACCAGGTCGCCGCTGTAACCGGGCGTTATTCCATAGTCATTTGTTTGAACGGAACCGGTGGTCAAGTCGATTCTGCTGGTTCCGGCGCCCGGTTCCCAGGCATCGTTGTAATAGGTGCCGGCCACATATAAATCGTTTCCGGAAATCAATAATTGTCCGGGACCCGGCACCACCGTGAATGTATCCACGACAGTTAGAGATGAGGCGGAAATCTTCAATACCTGGTTTCCGTTTGACCAATCCGTGTTCAGGATGATCGAGGTGTACAGATCGTCGCCGACAGCCACGATATCTTCCGGCATACCGGTCACAAAAACGGTATCCGTAACCGTGTTGTTATTCAGGTCGATTACCAGGATTGCGGACAATCCCCAACAAGTCACAAACCCGCGGTTATCGAGCACAACCATTTCCCGGGGACTTGCCTTGGGGAGGTCGATGGTGGTCTCATATTTGATATCCCGGTCCAGCGTAAGCACCTCGATGGTATGGCTGTTATTGTTAATTATGTACAATTTATTGCCGTTTAACGTCAGGGACTGTGCAACGTCACCAAGGGGGGCCCCGGTAAGATTTTGGTAAACAGGTCCGTTGAGGGTCTCTTCATCCCAATTAATTTGCCACAGGGAAGCGTCGGCGGCGCCGAAGGTTCCTTCACATAAGACGAAGATATTGGTTGCGGTTATTTCCGATTTTGAGGATTCCGTATCAAAAAGGCTGCATCCGTTTATGGCAAGAGCAACCAGGAGGACAAACAGGTTGATTCGTATTGTTCGCATGTGATTTCCTTTAGGGTTTTTCAGGTTGTTGAAGGGTAAGTGTTAACCGGTAGTTGCGGCCCGGTTCCGGGTAACCATAAATGGTCATGTAATGGTTGTTGAATAAATTTTCGACGGTAAAATTGATCGTGAAATATTTTCGTCGCAGTTCAAGATAGGTTGAGAGAAAGGTAAACCCGGGGAGGATCACATCCCCTGGCCAGCTATACATCGCAACCCGTGCCCCCGTATGATGGATTTGCACCCCGATATCCGATCGCGAGAGAGGAAATGCGATACTCAGCGCGCTTAAATATTCAGGCGCGTAACGCAGGGGCTTACGGGTTTTACGATCTTCCGTCCGCAGTTTTGTAAAATGTCCCCGTACTTCCAGCGGCAGGCCCGGTAACTGCAGGTTCCCCCGGATGGAATACGATAATTTTTCGGAGCGGGCGACATTCTCCGGTTGCCAAAGATCGCCGTGGGGAACCCATTGGATCAGGTTGCGGCTGGAAATGTGACGCACGGCCCCGGAAAGGGAGAATGTCGGGGATATCTTCAGTTTCAGTTCCAGAACCTGATGTTGTGCCGTTTCCGCTTTTAAATCCGGATTTCCACCCGGCTGCCAGAACAGGTCGTTGAACGTGGGATATCGAAAGGCGGTCCCGAAGGAATAGGACAAACCTAATTGACGGACGACGGTGAATTCGGTTTTAAAATCGTAGGTCAATTTTTGGTAAAGGTTCCTGGAATCATCCCACCGCAAGGTCGGCGTGAAAGCCACGCTTGTCAGGGGCGTGTAGCGTAAACGGATTGCGAGGGAACGGGAGATTCTTCGGCGCTTGCCGGCGTTGGTACTGTTGAGCCGGTCCTGTTTCCATTCCAGGCGGGATAAAAGATTGAATCGTCGGTCATCCCGCCAGTGGTAAATCATGTTTATCGTTTCCGTGTTTACGATGTGGCGACTGTTGACGGCAATTCCCGGGTAAATGAAATGTTCGCGACTGTTCCGACGGTTTACCTGAAGTTTTAAATAGCCCCTTCTTAATAATCGGCCGACTGTTAAGGCGGATATTTGCAGACGGTCGTTTCGTCGGGCGTCGGAAGTGGGGGACCAGACCAACCCGGCCACACCCCTTTCCTGGCGGGAATCCAACGCTATGATTTTCAGGAAAGAACGATTGGTAAACAGATTCTGATATCGGAAGGACCAGAAATCCTGGTCGAAATTATTATTCCGGCGTTTCAACGTTTGCTGTTTCCAGATGACCGGATAATCACCACGATCCGTTTGTTTGCCGATCATGATATCAAGATTGCTTTTCCGCCCCGACCAGCGCAAGTTGCCCGTGACGGAGCGGTAGCCGTAACTGCCACCGGTTATTGAAAAATTCGTTTGATTCGACCAGGGGTGGATTTGAACAACGCCGTCGATGGCGCCGGAACCGTTATAAACGCCCGGAGTCCGGGAAACGGAAGCCGTCTTTAAAAAGGAAATTGGTAATTGAGATAAATCGGTTTCACCGTTTTGAGCGCTGGTAAGGTCTATGCCGTCAAAGCGGATTTGTGTATGTGTGGCGGGGCCCCCATCCAATCCGACGGTGGCAACCCCGGCCGAGCCGCCGTAATTCCGCAATATTAATCCCGGGATCTGTTGATATATCACGATCCGGGAAGGTTCCCCCGTTGTCGGAAAAGGCATGGCCCGGTCCCCCAAAAGAGCGGATGTTTCCGTTTCCACGGTAATATCCGGGAGCCGGATGGGATCGGGTCGAAGTACGATGCGCAGAGTTTGTGCCGGTTGGGTTGCGATGACCACGGTCTGATATCCGTAACGGGTAATGGTCAATGAATCACCCGGGGAAACCGGCAACACGGATTGGAAGAAACCGTTTTCGTCGGTTAATACCCAACTGTTTCCGGACTTATGTATGACCGTGGCATACGGAATGGGTGTGCCGTTGTCGGTGGTAACGATGCCCGTCTGCCGGCTGGGGAGGACCCCACCGTAAAGGCATGCCAGAAGGAGGGGGATTCCCCGGAAACAGCGGCTAAACACGAAAAACCCCGATGGTTATCGGGGTCATTAATGTCGATCGGAATTGTATGTTGTGGAATTCAAATCGAATCATGACCTTTGTCCCGAAAGTCTGTTGATCCTGGTGGCTCTTGCTCAGGTTTCCTGACTTCCCCGCCCATTGAACGGCCTTCCAATCCGGGATTGCGGATCGTGACCATAGTTGTCAATGGGTTCCCGGTCCCGCGAAGGCGGGACGGGCGAGGTTACAGTAGCGGGAACTGTGCCCGATTTGCACGGGCTTCCCTGCCACAAGCAGCCGTCAGAGATATTTAAAAGAACATGTTAAGTTAGCGGTGTCAAACGTCACCGGGCAAACGGAATTATGTGTAATCCGCCGACCGGCGGAAAGAACCAGGAACCAGGAACCAATCCGGCCGGCGGAAAGGACTAATCCGCAGGACCTGCACTAAGGCGTGTGGAAACGACTTTCGGCTTGACGATTGTCCTGTGATTAATATCACAAGAATCATGATTTTTCACGTTTATCTTCCTGGTCAACAGATTACTTGTTTAAATCGTAAACATTACAATTTGTAGAATATCTTCAATAGCGGACGGTTAATTAATGATAAGTAAGGTTACCTCCCTCCTGGTGTGGAGCGCGTTTTTGATATGGGTCAACGGATGCACTATTGATGATCCGCGGAAAGCCGAATTGCCTTCCTGGAAAGTTACCATGGAGTTTCCGATCCTGGAAACGACCGTTAATCTTTCGTCGCTGTTGGCGGATTCGTTAGTGGATGTTATCCCGTATGATCAAAGTGGCGACTCTATTTTTGTTATTCGCGATACGGTGGCGATAGAACGGATGGAAGTCGGGGATCAATTGGAATTGGACCCGATCGAAAATCGTTTCGTGCAATACGCCAGCAAAGTTCGATTCGATAGTTCGCGCACCTCCTTTTCAGTTGTTTACGATACCGTGGGAATCGAGGATATCCGCGAAACCATTCGTACCGAACTGGGAATTATCGAATTGGATAATATCACTCCCGACACCACGGCCCCCTTTGTTTTTCGGGACATTATGCCCAACAGCGATCAAATTGATTCGATATTAATCGCCAACGGCGGAACGGCGGATGTCATGATCGATACGGCGCAATTGGTCCCCCAAACACAAAATTTTACATTCGAAAGTTTTCAGAACGCGGAAATTTCCTCGGGTCTCATGAACCTTACGATAATGAATGAGATGTTCATTGATCTCGGGGCGCCGATCATCGTCACCATTAAGGATATACAAGGAGACAGCCTGTTTTCAGCAATCTGGGAGACCGAGATTCCGACCGGAGCCTCGATGACCAGGACGATCGATCTTACGGATCAATCATTGCCGGGACAATTGGTCGTGGTGGTCCGCGGTACCTCGAACGGATCCCGGGGTGAGATCATTACTGTTAATCAGGACGACCCGGATTCCTATTTTAAGATCGTCCTGGAACCAATTGGTATTCAGGCTTCGCAAGCCGATGCGAAAATTCCCAGCCAGACAATCCGGGATTCCAGCTCCGTTCGGTTGACGGATTCCGAAACGAAAGTTGAAGAAGCCGAATTACGTGCCGGCCGGTTGATCCTGAGTATCCAGAACGCCATGCAGATCACCGGCAGATTGGACATGACGATTACCAGTCTGCGGTCATCCGGTGGTGAACCGTATGTATTGACCCTTCCCATGCCCCTGGGAACCAGTGATATCCAGGAAGATTTGACCGGGTGGATTATGACCATGGACCTGGCGGACCAGGCGGTTTATTACACGTACCGGATAATAACCGATGACACCGATCCCGAATTCGTCCAGGTGAGAGCCACGGATTCGGTTACAATCCAAATGAGGATTGAGGGTATATCGTTTCGACGAATAGCGGGCGTTATTGAAGGTCAACAGATTACCAAAACGGGTCAGATCGATATCAATTCCGATTCGCAGATTCGGAACGCCACTATTTCCGGGGGAGGATTAGCTATTTCCATTGACAACCGAATCGGTGGACAGGCAACCGTGGATCTGACTATTCCCCGCTTGCTTTCCGACGGCGGGTTGTTGACTACCACGTTGTTGATCAATCCCGGTATTAACGAAACCTACCTGGATTTAAGCGGCTATGATATCGTCATGCCGCTGGACGATCAACGTATTACTTATTCCACCGTAACCACAACCCAATCGGGACAATTGGCCGAGTATAATCTGCTCGATTCGATAAAGGTGGATTTGTTGCTTTCGGAACTCGATTTCTCCGTTGTAACCGGGTTCATTTCCCAGGATGCCATCGTCGATGAAAATACTATCGTACTGGACAATGAAACCAAGGTTCAGGATGCGCTGATCGGCGCCGGCCGAATGAAAATCGTGATAACGAATCATGTCGGTCTTGTCGCTGATGTCGCTTTCACGGTTCAGGAATTCCGGAAAAACGGGAGTCAACTGCAACAACAAATCCTGATTCAGAACACATCGGATCCCGAAACCACGCTTGTGGATTTGGCCGACTACCGGTTACAGTTACCGCTTCAGGAACAGGTGATCCATTATTCATCGACGTTAACGATTTCTTCCGATGAGGAAGTCACTTTATCGTTGGATGACTCCGTTGAAATAGACCTGACGATCGAGGATCTGCGTTTTTCGGAGGTAACCGGAATAATCGAACCGGTTACGGTTGAAATCGACACCATTAAACAAACATTGGGCGGATTGGGCGATTTTGCCGAGGGGATCGATTTTAAGCAGGTGGATCTGACCATTGATTTCGATACCAATATCGGGGTCCCGGTTTTTCTTAATTTAAACCTGGTCGCGAAGAATGAAGCGGGAGAAACCGCAGCTTCTTCCATAGAAAACTGGAATATCAGGGACAGCAGCCTGGTGGTAATTCCGAATGCGGAAGAATTGATCAACATTATTCCCAATGAAATCACAGCCGGCGGTTCGGCCGTTGTGGGCGCAGCCGACGTGGTCGGTACGGTTGCCACTGATCAGTATATCGAAGGTGAATTGATGTTAAACGCCCCGCTGGAATTATTCCTGAAGCCGGACGCACGAATTGAATTGGATCCGGAACGGGTCGAATCGGATTTCCCGGAGGAAGTGGAACAAATTATTATTTACGCCCAAATGGATAACCAGTTTGAATTCGGGGCGCAAATCGAAGTCCTGGTTGCCGCCGATTCCGGTTATTTTCATCCCGGATCGGTTATCGTCCCCGATACGTTGATGGTATTGGATATGCTCCCCAAACAAACACAATTGGATTCGGTGGTTTTGGGCGCCCGCGAGAATGAATTGGTAGATGACAGCTCCTTTATCAAGCCAATAATAAGCCTTATCGGGAATACCGATTCGGACGGAAATCCGATTTCATCGCGGTTTTTTGCGACGGATTCGTTACGGGTCCTGCTGTACGGTTCCGGAAGGGTGCTGGTGAATTCGGATGAATAGCGTAGCCGGTAGAATGGTCGGGAAGGTCATCCTTTTGTTTTTAACGGGATTGTTGTTGGTCGGCAAAGGGATTGCACAGACAACTCTTGATCCCGTAAGTGTGTCCACAGCAGGCACATTTGCCACCCAATCGCGGGGAGATGATGTAATTGGTCTGAATCCGGCCAATCTTGGGTATGAAGATAATCCCCGGTTTCAGTTAAGTTTTGGTCTATTGCCCCTGATCCCCTTTCCGGCTTTCCAACTCAGCAACGACGCGATTTCGCCTTCCTGGTTTAACCGGCAATTTTTAAACCGGGGCCTGTTGGATGCCCGGTCCGTCGACAAATTGTTAGCGGTGTTTCCGAAACAGGGATGGGGAATCAATCCCCAGGTCCAAATGCAATTACTGGGAATGTCCTTTGGCCCCTATGCGGTATCGATTGCCCCCGAAATACAGGGCGGGATCAATATTCCCAAACCTTTGTTGCAGCTTATTTTTAATGGTATTCGCTTTAATAAACCGGTTGATTTAAGCGGGTTTAGGAGCGAGGCCCAGGCCGTTATCCCGGTGTCTTTTGCCTACGGTTACGAGTTGGATTTTGTGGGTTTGAATTACTACGTAAAGGAAAGCTACCTGGGGTTGGGAATAAAAGTTCTGGGGGGCGCCGCCTACGCGAAGACAGAGAATGTCCGGGGAGAAATCCTATCAACACCGTCTTCTTTTCTTGCCATCGGGGAAGGCGAATTCAAATCTGCCGTAAGAGGATTCGGATTGGCGTTCGATGTGGGCTTTGCCGCAAACATTTCCGATCACATCAAAGCCAATATTGCTTTGAACAACCTTTTGGGATTTATTCGTTGGTCGGGGGCGAATGCTCATCGAACGGAATTTAAATTTGTGGCCGATATTACGGCCCGGCAACTGGAGGAAATCACCGGGTATAGTGAGACGCAACAGGATTCCCTGATGGAAAGTTTTATCCAGGTTGATACGGTTTATTCGATTCCCGGGTTTACCACCGATTATCCGGCGTATTTGTTGATGGGCTTTCAATTTGAGCAACCTGTTCCGGGCGTAAATATTTATCTGAATTATCGCCAGGCTTTCCGGGATTCATATTACTCCCAAACCACTCCCCGCCTGTCCCTGGCGGTTGATCTCAGGGCAAAACACAGTTTGTTGATGCGTACCGGGTTTGCCATTGGGGGAGTGGAGAAATTTCAATGGGGTATCGGTTTCGGATTACGATTCAGTCATTATCAACTTGATCTGGGATTCTCTCAAACCCGGGGCATGTTCAATAACGCCCGCGGATTTGCTTTGTCCCTGGAACAAAGAATCATTTTTTAATTTGTACGACAACCATCCCCGGCTATGTTATACTACGCCGGGTGAGTGCTGGTTGTCGAAGAATAGCAATAAACTTCTGATAAAGCCGTCAAGCGGTGACACCTGAGTTACTCCCAACCGGGATTTTGTGACCTTTTACTTTTCATGATTCGGCATCGATTCATGAACAAGGAACAACGAATGACGATTTTTGAACTGTTTATATCAAATAATGCATTCGATTTTCTTGGTTCTCTTATATCTTGCTTGACTGAAGGGGGGCAGGATAAATTCAGCCTTGTTTTTCCATGGACATACCAATATGGAACCATCTTACTTCGTGATTAACTCTTCCGTGGTCAACGTTTACAGCGAACCGAATTTCCGGTCGGCGGTAATTTCGCAGGCGTTGTTGGGTGAATCCTGTGCCTTATTGGAGGATGATGGGAATTGGGTCAGGGTCCGCCAGTGGGATGATTACGAAGGCTGGATTAATCGTTTTCACGGGGTTGTGTCCGATGATGAGTATGGTCCGGTAATGACGGTTTTGGATATGCACGGCGCCGTTACGGCCATGGACGACGATAACGTGATTCGTGAAATGGTTTTCGGAGACAAGATAGTTGTGAATTCCATTCAGCGGGAGAGCCGGGTGACACTGCCGGATGGCACCAAAGGTAGAACCACGGTGGAATTAGGCCATTTTACCGCCAAGGCGACCCGTGAGAATATTTTACTCTGGGCCCGACGTTTTACGGGGATACCGTATTTGTGGGGAGGGACTTCAATAAAGGGGTTCGATTGCTCGGGTTTCGTCCAGACCGTTTTCCGGATCGTGGGTATACATTTGCCGCGGGATGCGTACCAGCAGGCGGTAAATGAAAAACTTTATCCCACCACTCTGGCGGAAGCCCAACCCGGCGACTTACTGTTTTTCGGGAGTGACAACCATATCGCCCATGTGGCCATCGCCACCGGGGGAAAGGGAATCATCCATGCCCAGGGGTGGGTGAAGGAAGACACTCTGGACGAAGCGCAAAGCGACGTTAATGAGGAGCTAAGAAAGCTTTTAATTTCCGTAATGACAATTCAGCAATTAATCGAGTCATGAACGCCACGGCACTATCGGCAAACGGTTCGTTGTTAAACCGGGCTGTTTTATTATTGAACACAAATTACGCTCCGTTAGCGGTTTGTTCGGCGAAACGCGCTATCTGTTTATATTACCTGGATAAAGTCGATGTCCTGGAATACTATCCGGAAACCGTTCACGCCCCTTCTTTAGCGCTGTTTTTACCGAGTGTTATCAGGTTGAAAAACTATATTCGCTACAATAGCATGTCGGTGATATTAAGCCGGAAAAACATTATTTTACGTGATAATCATACATGTCAATACTGCGGCTCCAGGAATGGTCCTTTAACAATTGACCATGTGATACCCAGGGAACGCGGTGGGGGCGATCTCTGGGATAATTTAGTCGCCGCTTGTCCGGCCTGTAATCGCCGGAAAGGTAACCGGACGCCTGAGGAAGCCGATATGCCCCTGCGGAAGAAACCGGTGCGGCCGAACCGGATCCATTATTTTCAACAATTCGTAAACGAACACCAATCCAAGTGGAGACCCTATCTCTTCATGGAACCGGTCTCCTTATGAAACAGGGCGTGTCAACCCTTTGTTTTAAGAGGGAAAACCGGGAACCGGAAACGAGGGGCGGATTGATTCCCGTCCCCCCGACGCTCATTGGTGAAAGATCGTATTCGTCAAAAATACATTGAAATGGAATAGTACAACCCAACCGGATATGGTAATTTATCGGATGGATATAATATTGATAGGATGTGCTTTATGAAGAGGGTTTTAAGCGGGATACAGCCTTCGGGACAACTGCATTTGGGCAATTATTTCGGCATGATGGAGCGAATGATTCATTATCAGGAGCAAAACGATCTGTTCTGTTTTATCGTGAACTACCATGCCCTTACGACCATTTTCGATCGGGAGAAACTGAAGCGGAACACGTTTGAAGCCGCTTGCGATTTTCTTGCCCTGGGCCTGGACCCCGATAAGGCGACCTTTTGGGTTCAGGGGGATGTCCCGCAGGTTACGGAATTAACATGGTTGCTTTCCAATGTAACCGGTATGGGGTTATTGGAAAGGGCGACCTCTTACAAGGATAAATTAGCAAAGGGATTAACGCCGAATGTGGGGCTGTTTTCCTATCCGGTTCTGATGGCGGCTGATATTCTATGCTATGGGGCCGACCTTGTGCCGGTTGGCAAGGATCAGAAACAACATCTGGAAATGTCCCGTGATATTGCCCTGCGGTTCAATAAAATATATGGTGAGGTATTTGTGATTCCGGAACCGGAAATCGAAGCGGCAACCCAGTTGGTTCCCGGAATTGACGGACAGAAAATGAGCAAATCTTACGGGAATACCATCCCCTTATTCGCGGATGAAAAGACCCTCAAAAAGTTGATAATGTCCATCGTTACGGATTCGACGCCGGTTAATGAGCCCAAAGATAAAAACACACCGTTATTCCAAATTTACAGCCTGTTTTTAAATCCCGAGGAAAAACAACAACTGGTCGACAGGTATGACACGCCGGGTTTGCGTTACAGTGAGATTAAAAAGGAACTTTATGCCCGGATGATTGAATATTTCGGTCCATACCGCGATAAACGCGATTATTTAATCAAACATCGGGAATATGTTTTTGAAATCCTTGAACGGGGAGCCCAAAAAGCCGCGGTCGTCGCCGGTGAATATCTGCAAAAAGCACGGGAAGCCGTCGGATTGAATTATCGCTCTTGATTTGCCATTACCATTTCGGGGCTCAGGCCCACAAGGATGTATTTTCCTGTTTGCGGGATGGAAGGATACCGTAATTTTATTATGTATCGTGTTCAATTACAGAATTTTGAAGGTCCGCTTGATTTGCTTCTCTATTTCATCCGCCGCGATGAGATCGATATCATGGATATACCAATCAGTAAGATTACCGAAGAATACATGGCCACTCTGGATATGATGCAGCATTTTAACATTACCGTAGCCGGTGAATTCATCGATATGGCGGCCACCCTGATGCGGATCAAGGCAAAAATGCTATTGCCGCGCCCGCGGATGGATGACCTGGACGATATGGAAGACCCACGGGCGGAATTGGTTCAGAAGTTGCTGGATTATCAACGGTTCAAAGAAGCCGCGCGACAATTGGAAAGGCTTTCCTCCGAACGGGGGCAATATTTCCCCCGGGGCAGTAAGATGGAATTGCCGGAGGGGCAGGAGGAACCCGGGGTATATTTAAGGGAAGTGTCCCTGTATGATATTGCCCGTTATTTTAAAGCCGCGATGGATCGAATGCCGGTTATCCAGCCCTATGAATTGCAACGCGAACCCATCAGCCTGGAAATGCAAAAAGCGTTAATCCTTTCCAGTTTTAATCCGCATGGCAAATTGCGTTTTTCGGCGCTTATTGATAAACTTAACAGCAAACTGGAAATCGTCGTTGCCTTCCTGGCGATATTGGAAATGATCCGTGCCGGGGAAATTACCGTGATTCAAAAAAAATTGTTCGGAGAACTGGAAATCCGGCAATTATCCCGGGTAGCCTGAATTGAGTACCGTATTTGATTCCATGAAAATGATCATTGAAATATCCCGGCAATCCGTTCCCGATGGAGCATAGGCCTGGGCTTTCATAACACCGAAATTTTAAACTTGTCATGCAGGAAAAAGAACAACAACTGATCATCGAAGCTTTACTTTTTGCATCCCCGGAGCCGTTAACCCAACAGCAGGTGAATCTTGTTTTTGAATCGGATCCGCCCCAGCTTAAGACAGTGGTGGAGGCCTTGCAGGAAAAGTACAGTCAGGGTGGGCATGCCTTTGAAATCCAGGCCGTAGCGGGGGGATACCAGATTACTTCCAAGCCGGCGTATGAAGTCTGGATACGCCGATTGTTAAAAGGGAGCGGTCGCTTGTTGCTCTCTTCCGCCGCCCTGGAGACGCTGGCGATCGTTGCTTACAAACAACCCTTGAGCCGGTATGAGATTGAGGCCATCCGGGGGGTGGATTGCAGCGGCGTGCTGAAAACCCTTTTGTCACGTGGCCTGATTAAGATCAAGGGGCGTGACAAAGGCCCCGGACGTCCTCTGTTATACGGTACAACGGATCGGTTCCTGGAAAATTTCGGTTTGGCCAGGCTTTCCGATCTTCCAAAATTGAAAGAAATATCGGAATTAATGGGTTCCGCTGAAACGCGGGAGAAATTCCAGATGGGAATATTTTCCGGGGAAGACCCGGATGCGCAGTCGAAAAACGAAGAGGAAAACACGTCGGAAACAGCCGAACCCAACCGGGAGGGGGCCTAGTCGTATTTTTTACATTACTTACACCGTGATATTCTATCCGCATGCAACACAGGCATTTTCGTTTGTACAAAATTCGACTGAATAAATATCTCGCGCAGGCTGGTGTCGCTTCCCGCCGGGAAGCGGACCTGCTGATAAGAGCCGCCACTACGACCGTTAACGGAATCGTGATTACCGATCCCGCCTATCAGGTAATGCCCACGGATGAGGTGGTATATGACGGAAGGCGGCTGAAAATAGATATTGAGCCGACGGTGGTCATGTTGAATAAGCCAAAGGGCGTCATTACCACCGCCCGGGATCCTCAAAATCGCCCTACTGTTCTTGATTTAATTCCCGGTAAGACGCGGCTGTTTCCGATCGGCCGGCTGGATAAGGATACTACCGGTTTGATATTGCTCACCAACGATGGCGAATTAGCGAATTTTTTGCTTCACCCCCGGCATCAAATCCCGCGTATTTATGTTTGTGAAATCGAGGGTCGGTTGAGCCCCAAAATGATTGCGAAATTGTCCAGGGGAATTTTTATCGGCGGCGGGGAGTTCGGGCGGTGCCAGGTCTTGCGGCAAAACACTGTGAAGAAACGGTCCCGGGTCACGTTAGAACTGACACAGGGGAAAAAAAGGGAAATCCGACGCATATTCTCCGCCCTGAGGGTGCGTTTATTCACATTACACAGAATTCAATACGGACCGATCAAATTGGGAAAACTCCCGGAAGGCCGATGGCGGAGTCTGACTACCGATGAGATCGCAAGCCTGCGCAAGTTGCGTAAACGGAAAGGCAAAATCCGGGAATGAGGTTCGTAAACAGGGCGCCGGTTTCTAACGGAGAATAGTCCTGATTACCGGTTCTTTAAACATTGGTATTATTATTGATAAACATTAACTTTGCTGGCTTATTGAGAGTTGAATACAATGATAATCGCAATTGATGGACCGGCCGCATCAGGGAAAAGCACCACCGCCCGTCGGGTTGCCGAAGAATTAGGGATTACCTATCTGGATACCGGCGCCATGTATCGGGCCGTGACTTTGGCGGTATTGGAACAAGGCATTGACATCCGGGATGAAGGGGCCTTAAAAAAGCTTTTATCCACGATGGATTTGTCCCTGCGCACCGAATCGGGAAAGACGGTGATAACCCTTAACGGGCGCGATGTTTCCGAACGGATACGGGCCGGCGACGTAACCGCCCACGTCAGTGCCGTGAGCGCGGTGCCGATAGTCAGGGAAGTCATGGTAAAACTGCAACGCGATTTGGGAAACCGTGACGATTCCGTGGTCGAGGGGCGGGACATAGGCACGGTAGTATTTCCGGAAGCGGACCATAAGTTTTTTATCGTGGCTGATTACCGTACCCGTGCCGAACGGAGGCAAAAGGATTTAAAACAGATCGGTGAAGAACGAAGCCTGGATGAATTGGTGGAAGACTTAAAGCGACGTGATAAAAAAGATTCCTCGCGTGATCATTCGCCGCTAAAACAGGCTGATGACGCGATCGTCATTGATACCAGCCGACTTTCTATTGAAGAACAGGTGAAAATAATCGTCGATAAAGTAAAAAAAGGAAACAGTTAATAAGGAAAAACAATGATTGAAACACAAACCGATGAAATGGTAGTTGAAGCGGCGGAAGAGGAGAAATCCTCGGAAGTCAGTGTTGAAACTGAGGTTCAGGATTCAACACCTACTGCTGATATTCAAACTACAGTTAATTATTTAGACCCGGGATTATTTAATGATGTTCGAGTTGTAAAAAAAGAAGAATTAGTATCCGAAACACTCGAGGAAGATATCCACGATGAAATTCAGAAAAAGTACGTCAGTACTTTTCATGACATTTCGGAAAATCAGGTTATTACCGGCCGTGTTATCGGAATGAATGATAATGAAATTCTTGTAGACATCGGATTTAAATCCGAAGGTATTATCGACCGGTCCGAATTCGCCGACGGCGTCTTGCCGAAAATAGGTGAACAACTGGAAGTATTTTTAGAGCGCATTGAAGACGAAAGCGGCAATACCATTTTATCCAAGTCAAAAGCCGATTTTATGCGTCGTTGGAAAGAACTGCGTGAGATTTTTGAAAAACAAACAACGATTACCGGAAAGATCGTTCGGCGAATAAAGGGCGGAATGATCGTTGATCTGGACACCGTTCAGGCCTTTTTACCGGGTTCCCAAATTGATGTGCGTCCGATTCAGGATTTCGATCAGTACCTTGACCGGGAAATGGAATTCCGGATTGTGAAATTTAACGAAGCCCGGAAAAATATTGTTGTTTCGCATAAAATTATTCTTGAGGAGAGCCTCAAGGAACAGCGGGAAGCGCTGTTTAAGAAGATCAAGTTGGGCGAGGTGTTGGAAGGCCGGGTGAAGAACATTACCGATTTCGGCGTGTTTATCGATCTTGGCGGAGTTGACGGTTTGCTCCACATTACCGACCTTTCCTGGGGACGTGTTAACCATCCTTCGGAGATTACCAAGATCGGGGAAACCCTGACCGTTAAGGTCATCGATTATGATGAAGAAAAACAACGAATTTCCCTGGGCTTAAAACAGCTTACACCCCATCCCTGGGAAGATATTGAAGACAAATATCCCGTGGGAACAAAGGTTAAGGGCAAGATCGTAAGCATGACGAATTACGGCGCCTTTATCGAGATTGAACCGGGGGTCGAGGGACTTATCCATGTTTCTGAAATGTCCTGGACCCGTCACGTGAAAAATCCTTCCGAATTGTATTCCATGGGTGACGAACTGGAAGCAATGGTCCTATCAATCGATACGGAGGAGCGGAAAATCAGTCTCGGCGTTAAGCAACTCCAACCGGATCCCTGGGACAAGATCGAAGAAAAATATATGGTAGGTTCGGTGTACAAGGGGAAAGTAATCAATTTGACCCAGTTTGGCGCTTTCGTCGAACTGGAAGAGGGGATTGACGGCTTAATTCATGTTTCCGACCTTTCCTGGACCAAAGTGATCCGGCATCCCAAGGAAATCCTGGAAAAAGGTCAGGAAGTGGAAGTCCGTGTACTGGAGGTATCCCGTGACAGCCGCCGTATATCGTTGGGATTGAAGCAGGTTCATGACGATCCCTGGCCGGAGCTCATTAAGTATTTCGAAACCGGCAAGGAAATTACCGGAACGATCATCCGGGTATTGGATAAGGGTATCATCCTGGAATTGGAAAAAGAGGTGGAAGGTATTATTCCTTTCGGCAAGCGGACAAAACGGGAACGCAAAGCCCTGGCCCGTAACTACAAACCGGGTCAATCTCTGACCGGTCATGTCATGGAAGTGAAACCGGATGAGAAAAAGGTTGTTCTCTACTCCGAGGAATTATCGAGTGATGAGAAACAATCTTCAGAGGTGGATGAGGTCCATGAATACCTGAAAAAGCAGGAGGCTCCGGCGGCGGAAAAAATAACGATTCCGGCCAAGGCCAATGAGGAATCGGAACCGGAAGAAGCCGGTTCCGAAGAATGAACAATGGGGATGAGGCCTTTACACCAACGATAGATCGGCCTTGAAATTCCCTGCTTTCATTAGGCGTTTTTCCCGACAAACATTGGCTCTACGTATCGGCGCGTTCAGCCTCGGACTGCTGCTTTGGTTTTTCGTAGTAAGCGAAAATCAGTATTCCACCGTGTTGGACATGCCGATTGAAGTCCGAAATCTCAGTGTCCGGAAGGCCTTGAAGGAAGAAGTTCCGGCCACGGCGAAAGTTCGATTTATCGGACAGGGACGCTCGCTTTTTAAAGCCCGGCTGCTGGGTAGATTCTATAACGACTTTAAATTAGTCCTGGATCTGGATCGGATTTCCGAGGAATATGATTTTGTCCTGAATGACTATTTCGAAAAATATCCCCAGAAAGTAGTCATACCCCATTCATTTGATATTAAGTATATCGAAGTTGTCAGTCCCAAGGAAGTTCATATCAGCCTGGATGAATTTCTGGTGAAAAAGGTTCCCGTTATTCCCCATGTATTCGTGGAACCGGTTCCCGGGTATTTGCAAGTCGGCCCGATTCAGGTAAATCCGAACGTAGTGGAAGTGGCCGGCCCGAAAGAAATGGTCCAGGCGATTACCTCCGTCGAGACGATTCCCGATTCTTTGCTCCGGATTGAGTTCCCGGTAACCCGGGAAATTGCCCTGTTGCGACCGGTACGGTTAATCGAATATTCCCCGGCCAGCGTAAAATACCATGTGGATATTCAACCTATCAGTGAACGGATCGTGAGCGAAATTTCCGTGCGTGTTACCGATATCCTGCCGGGATTGCGCGTATTCGTGAATCCCAGGACGGTATCCCTGACGATTATTGGCGGAGTGCGGCAAATAGCCGAGGTGGAACCGGATGATATTCAGGTTACGATCAATTTCTCCGAGCAATGGGACAGCAAACGACAGTTTTACGAACCGCGCGTGACGGTTCCGGAAGGATTGAAATGGCAGGATCTGTCGCCGCGCAATGTGGAATTGGTGGTGACGAAGGAAGCCCGTTGATCGTCCTGGGAATTGAAACGTCCTGTGACGAGACGGCGGCGGCTGTCTGCAGGGACGGAAACATACTGTCAAGTATAATCAGCTCGCAGGAAATCCATAAATCCTTTGGGGGGGTTGTGCCTGAATTGGCCTCACGGGAACATGAACGGTTGCTGAATGAACTGGTCGAAAAAGCATTACAGGATGCCGATATTTCTCTGGCCGACCTGCGGGGAATAGCCGTTACCCACGGGCCCGGACTGGCGGGAACATTATTGACGGGTGTCTGTTTTGCTAAGGGATTGAGTCAGGGATTGGGAGTTCCTTTCATTGCCATTAATCATCTGGAAGCCCATATTTTCGCGAACTTCCTGGCGGACCCCACGTTAGAATATCCGTTTATCTGTTTGTTGGTGTCCGGCGGCCACACCCAGTTGTGGCAGGTTGATGGATTGGGTAAGTACCGATTATTGGGAGCGACCAGGGATGACGCCGCCGGCGAAGCTTTTGATAAAGGGGCGCGTATTTTGGGCTTGGGTTACCCGGGGGGACCGGAAATTGAACAACGGGCGAAAAACGGCAATCCGGAGGCCGTGCAATTCCCGCGTTCGTTTATAAACACGGATACCATGGAATTCAGTTTCAGCGGTTTGAAAACATCTTTACTTTACTTCATGGATCGCCTTGATCGGAAGGTTTCCGATCAAACCCTGGCGGATGTGGCCGCCAGTTATCAAGCGGCGATAATTGATGTATTGGTCGAAAAACTGGCGCTTGCATTGGAAAAGACAAACATCCGGTCGGCGGTTATCGCCGGCGGGGTCGCGGCCAATCGGGCTTTAAGACGGAAAATCGGTCTTCGTCTTCCCGGTAAAAAGGTGGTCTTCCCGGATTTGATTCATTGTACGGACAATGCGGCCATGGTGGCTTATCTGGGTGAACTGAAGCTGGCGAACGGCCAGGCGTCCCCCATCGATATTGATATCGTGCCCAATTTAAAACTGTCCTGATACGTGACCGTTACGCTATTACGTCCAGTTGACTTTTTGTTTTTCGGATTACTGATCCTGTCCGCCGCGGCATTGATCTGGAGTTATTACGGGATTAGAAAAATACCACAAACCCGATGGCTGGTTTTTTTTCGAATCAGTCTGTTCATTATTCTACTGTTCGGCCTG
>JALUTR010000410.1 GCA_027021785.1 Fidelibacterota bacterium
TCGGAAATTAGTCCTAAATAGAGGGCCTGGTAGGCGCTCCACATTTCGCAAAGCGTGGCGCTCTGCATGGCCCGTTCGATACCGACGTACAGATGCAGGAAATCGGTGCTGCCGCCGTCGGGAGCGCTGCCGTGCCGGGGTCCCGCCTGGCCGAACACCGCCAGGTCGCTGGCGATGGAAAAATCACAGGCCATGCCGATTTCCTGACCGCCGGCAATACGCATGCCGTTTACCCGGCAGATCACCGGTTTATCGCAATGCAGAATGGAAGTGATCATGTCATTGAACAGGCGCATGTATTGTTTGTATTCCAGCGGCCGGCCGGCATAGTATTCGGCGTATTCCCTGGTGTTCCCGCCGGTGCAGAATGCCTTGTCGCCGACCCCGGAGAAAACAACCGCCACTACCGACCGCTCGTTGGAAGCTTGTCGAAAGGCCAGGATGATTTCCTTGACGGCGGCGGTGGTGTAAGAGTTGTATTGACGGGGATTGTTTAAGAATATCCAGGCATTGTAAAGTCCTTCCACCGGTTGTCCGTTGTTGTCCAGACAAGGCCGTAGTTCGTAGATAATCTCCGAAAAATCGGTTTCCACAAGATTATGGTTGATGAGCATGATGCGCCTCCGAAATGGTTAAATGTTTTGTTGGTTGTTCGCGAACAATATCCTTTTGTATTGTCGTTATAAAGACAAACCTTTCATTATTCTTGCTATTCGACGGATAATAAGTGGAAATACGACTATCGGGATATGAGAAACATGGGTTAGTAACAATATTGTATTTTTCAATCCTGATTGAATCATTCCGCTTACCGAAAAAACATGAAAGCGAAGAAGAATCGGATATTGGGTAGAAAAAATGCCCCTCCCAAGATGGCAATCCAAATTCTCTAAGCCCCCCTCCTGTAATAGGAGGGGGTAGGGGGTAGTAATAATATCTGATTTCATCCTTTTTTTCTCTTCAAATACTGTCAATTCAGATGAAACGTTGACATAATTTATGCTCCCGGGGAGTGGGGTTATTCATGAGGACCTTTCGGATTCGCTTTTGTTTTGGTCTGTTGGTGATGGAATGATT
>JALUTR010000411.1 GCA_027021785.1 Fidelibacterota bacterium
AAGAAGGGTGAAGGGCTGGGAAGCAAGGTGATTTACGCACTCGTGGCGATGGCGGTTGCGACCGGGCTTCTTCTCGTACCCGGAATTTCGGAGCACAAAGCCGGAAAAGCGGAGAAATCGGTCTCATCGCCGGAACAGATTCCGACCGACACAACTGACAAGTATTCCGATACGGGTTCGGGCGCGGTCTCGGGTGCCGGTACCCCGGGTCCGATCGATACAACGGACGAATATTCCAGCTGCATTTCCGAAATCCGCTCCGAACTGGAAAGACTCACCGGGAAGCACATATCTCTTTCAGGTTACAGCTGTGAAGATTATCACAAGTTTACAATCGATGGAAAGTCTTTCATAGTTTTGGGAAAAACTGAAAGGGTAGAAAAACTTAAAAGGAGTATCCTGGAATTGAAGGATGTTTGTAAGGGAGCGTTTGATCTGTTCCCAGAAGAGGAGCCTACAATTCTATATATAAAAGATGCCGATTTTTCACACGCTGGTAGGAAGGTGAAAGTAATAGCGAATCATGATATAGATCAAGCTCCTTCTAATTTGTCTATTTTCAGCACTGTAGTACACGAGAGATCACATTTTTGGTTTCCGAGTAAGGTAGCCGAAATTTATTTAAAAATAATAGGTGAAAAAACCGATCCTTTCACATACCCTGACAATTTCGTGGATCCGGAGGATGTCCTTCAAGGACACCCACGTCTTCAACCTTTCTGCTCCTTCTGGGGTGAAGTGAAATATGTAAACGTCACCATCGATAACAAGACCGGAAGGGTGCCGGTCGTTGAAACGGGAATAATGGCCGAGACCACCGAAGAGTACCTGCGGAGAATAGGGGTGGATAAACTCTCGGCAGGGGACGAGGAAGGATTCGTGAAGCGTTTACGGGAAGAGTTGTTGAGGTCCCACATTAATGTAACACATAAGTACGAGTCTCCACCATCTAATATCACGGTCGACGTCACCGAGGACGTGGAAAAGCTCCGGGAAGATTTCCCCTGGATTCTGGATTCGTTAAAATATATAAATACAACAGAGGTAAAATAAAAACTATGGACAGGGCTGG
>JALUTR010000412.1 GCA_027021785.1 Fidelibacterota bacterium
TTCCTTCCGTCTCCGTTGTCGTTGCCGTACGCAACGAAGCTTCAAACCTTCCCGCTTTATTGACCGACCTTGCGGATCAGGATTATTCCCCCGACAAATTGGAAATTTGTATTATTGATGACCGATCCACGGACAGTAGCTGGTCAATTATTCAGGACTTTTCCAAACGATTTCCGCAGATAAAGGGCATCCGGATAACCGAACCGTCCGCCGTTATGGCTCCGAAAAAGCGGGCCCTGACCAGGGGAATCGAAAAAGCCTCCGGGGAAATCATCGTCGCCACCGACGGGGATTGTCGCGTTCCGGCAACGTGGGTCACCAGCATGGTAAGTGCGTTTCAACCCGACACCGGGATCGTCGTAGGGTTTTCCGCCGTAAATTACACCGACGACTCCTTTTTCACACGTTACCAGAGGCTGGATTTCCTGGCCCTTATGGCGGCCAATGCCGGGAGTCTGGGATGGGGCAAGGCGTGGTCGGGATCGGGCCAGAACCTTGCCTACCGGCGGGACCTGTTCTATGCCGTTAATGGATTCGAACCCGTTGCCCGGCGTAATTCCGGGGATGATGTTTACCTGGTTCAGGCGATATCAGACATCGCGGGAGCTGTTTTTAATACATCACCCGGGAGTTTCGTAACTACCGCACCGATGGCGTCGATTCCCGCCTATCTTAATCAACACATTCGCTGGACTTCCAACTTTCGGGGACTCATTAACCAAGACCACTTTTTTCTCCTGTTTCTTCTGTCGGCTTTCCTGACAAATGTTGCGCTCCTGGCCGGCGTTTTTATCCCGGCTGTCCAACCGATAATCCCGGCCGCCTTCAGTACTAAATTTGTAATTGACGCGGCCGTGGTTTTTTATGGCGCCAATAAGTTCCTGGTAACGGTGGAACCGTTAACCTTCATCGTATGGTCATTGCTGCAACCGGTCTATATTCCCGTGGTGGGTATTTTCGGTCTGATTGGTAAATTCCGGTGGAAAGAATAAGAATGAAAAGGCTGTTGCGTAACTATAGAAACCTTGTTCTGATTACCGCTGCATTATCCGCCTCACTGCTAACGGGACAGGTACACTACGTTCCCCTTTATCACTCCGTCTACCGGGTTCTGGACCAGTGGTTTGCTTCCGGGCTTGCAACCCCCACCCACCAGCAACAACTCTACACCAGACAAGCGGTGCTGACCTGGCTGGAAGAAGCCGCTCAAAAAACAAATAACGAAAAGACGCTGAAAATCATTGATCGCTATTTACGGGAGTTTCGTGACGGAGAAATCCACACCCTGACCTACCTACAAGGGGAAAACGGGCTTTACGGCGATGCTATTTTAAGGGGAACGATCCAGGGACTGGCCGGTAAACGTCCTTTTCAACGGCTTGACGTGGGAGGTAATATCCGGGGCTACCTGGGATCATCCCTGTCCTTCCAAACGGACATCGTTACCACCGTTTTCCTGGGCAACCTGGATCTCAAAACCGGGTATGGAATCAAGGAATCCCTGGCACCGGTAAAACACCACAAAAACGAAAGCAACGCATCGACCGATTGGGTGCAAAGCCAGGTTATTGCTTCTTTCCCCTGGGGTTATTTCAGTTTCGGCAGTGATCAGTTTGATTGGGGACCGGGTAGGTCGGGAAATTTGCTGCTTGACCTGGATCAATATCCCCTTACCAATGTACATGCCGTCGTTTCACTTGGTCGGTTTCGATTTTCCCAGGTTTTAGGTACGCTGGACAAGCTGTACCCTTATATTGAGGATGGTAGAAAGCGCTACCTGGCCGATCAACGCAAACTGGTGGCACACCGCCTGGATGTTTTTCTGTCGCCGAAAATTCAGTTCGGGGTAAGCGAATCAGTGGTGTACAACCGTGGTATTGAATTGGCTTATCTGAATCCCCTGATTCCCCTGACGGCAAGCGAGGTGGAAGCGGGCGACCTGGATAACAACCTGGCCGCGGTGGATTTCACGGCGAGGTTTACCCCCCATACCAGGACGTATTTTGAATTACTCACGGACGACCTCAACTTTAATCAAAATTTTTTTACCGCCTACGGCAACAAATGGTCGGTTTTGTTTGGGCAACAGTGGGCCAACCCCTTTCGCTTGGAAGACTTGTTGCTAACGCTGGAAATAATTCGCGTGGAGCCCTGGGTTTACACCCATCGGGACACGGCGAATCACTACGAATATTACGGACAATCCATCGGGTATAACCTGGAGCCCAACAGTCTTAAGGTCTACGCCGGTCTGGATTGGTTTGTGCGTCCCAACCTGTGGTGCAGGATTACCTATCAAAATACCAGGCACGGTAAAGGAGACCGAATCTTCGGCAATCCGCCGGACAGGTCGGCGCCGAAAAATTTCCTGAAAGGAAAGGTCGAAAACCGATCCCGTGTGGATTTCGAGCTGGACTATGAATTTTACCAAAACATGTGGCTCCGGTTACGACTCTGGTTTGAATCCGTTCGAAACGAACGAATCGATGATACTTTTGCGGAATTCAAGGGGGATCATACCACCCGCGGTATTGCCTTTACATTCGATCTTAATTATTAATAGTAACGAAACTCCATGCGTCGCTTTATTGTCCTTAATCTGACCCTTTTCCTCGTTATCCAACTTTCCGGACAAACTCGCTATCGATTATCCGTTTTCGGAATTCCCTGCGGCAATGTAATCATGACATCGCCACAAGCCGACCAGCTCCATTTTTCCACGCGTTCAACAGGGATAGTAAACTTACTTTGGCCTTTTGACAACCAGTACACTACAACTTTCGATACAATCACTTTCGGAATCCGGGAATACAGGAAAAAAATCGTACAGGGATCCTTCAAACAAAAGTTTAAGGGAATCTGGCAACCGGAAAAGGGCGGGATTCTTTATGGCGATACACTGGTAATTCGCCCGGCGAACAGTCAAACGGTTTTTACCCTTCTGGCTCTGATCCGCAAATGGCCTGCGGATTCCGTTGATACGCGTTGGTTTCCACTGGACCATGAAGGCCGTCTGTTCCGGGCCCGGTTCCTTCTCGCAGACACAGTGCGCATTCCTGTCGAAAATAAAAACGTCCTTTGTGACTACTATCGGCTGGACTTAATCCCGCAGGAAGAAACCGGAAAAATCCTTGATCGTTCCGATTATTTTAACCAAAATATTACCCGTCCTGAGGCCGTTCGACAGCTCTGGGTGGAACGTTCCGGTGAAAGGCGCATTATTAAGGCCCGTGTAAAATTGTTTGGAATTACGCTTGAGGCAAAAATTGAAGGTCAATAATTTCTTAACACAGTACAAAAAACACCTGATCCTTTGGGCTCTGATCCTGGTGGCTATAATAATCGCCCTTGCGCTGGGGATCGACAAGAAAATTCTTTTAATAGCGACGGTTATCCTGGGACTGTTCACGCACGTATTTTCCGGCCTGGGTGCAATCATCTCCATGATTCCCTGGGTGGGACCGTTAATTGTAAAAGTGTTTACCATTCCCTTTTTCTGGCTCTTAAACGCCATGGGGTATTTCGTATCCATTATCGCGATTAAAAAAGGATACACAAAAGAAGTGACAAGCAGCCGGGTTCTTACCATTGCTTTATTGGTGGGAATTGTCGTAGGGTATATACTGGGCAATCTTATTCCGCTGAATTAACGTAAGGATGAATCCAAAGTTTAACGGATAAATTCTTCGCTTCCCCACGGCAGGATATTCTTATCTTTTGTCTCTTGAATATTCTACTATCGCCGCTCACAATCATGTTATTACAAAATCGACGAAATGGTAAAAGTTCACATTCGTAGTGGTCGAAAGAATCCATAATTTCAGGCCATGAATATTTTAGTCATTCAGGGACCAAACCTCAATTTAATCGGAGTTAAGTCAGCTCCCACCGGTGAAAGGGTTACCCTTGATAAAATGAATAAAGCGCTTCGCCGTCATGTCCGGAACCGGGACATTGATTTAAAAATTCTGCAAACACACAGCATCGATAAGGTACTAACACTGTTGCAACGCAACCGCAACCGGTCCTCCGGAATTTTATTGGCTCCGACGGCCTGGTCACGTTATGAATACAGTCTGAAAGAAACCTTGTCGTTAATCAATCTTCCCGTCGTGGAAATTTATTTCACGGACCCTTTCTCTTTCGGATCGTCCGCGGACAATTCAATTCTTTCGGATGTTTGCGTTCAAACCGTGATTGAACATCCCTTGCGCGGTTTTATTGCCGGTCTTGACCTCCTCGTAAAATATCTCAAGGAAAGTGAAACGGACTGACTGTTCTTTTTAGCGTGAATTACAAATTGTTTCCCTTAGTATTCCTTCTCCTCTCTTGTTTCCAGCATCCGTTACCCGTTCTTCCTTCCGGAAATCTGTCGGTCGCGCTCCTCTCCGAGTCAACCTCTCCGGTCTCTCCGGTCCCGAAGACACCAACACCGGGGGTTGCACAGGATTCCCTTTCCGGTGCCGAGGAATTTCCTGATAGTTCCCGGGCTAACGAACTGCAACCGACGGATTCGGAAGCACAACCTGAGAACAAGAAGCCGTTATTGATTTACTCCGATGATAAACTATCCGTCAATCTGCATTTTCCGCATGGGACAAAAGAAACCTTCGAAACATTTAAAAGCGCAATACTTCGCGAAATACCCGTGTTGCCCGACAGTGTTTTGTCACCCGGATTGGCATCCATCACCGATGATTCTCTCAAATCCGTCCTCAGGACAATGCTTCTGGATGAAATTCCTTCCGCCTTGCTTACATACCAATTAAAGGATGTTTCCGTTACTGACAGCTCCACGATAATTTCCTTTGCGATCGACACTTCAAACCTTTATCGGCGGACGGAACCGTTGATTGCGTTCTATAAGGATCCTGCTTCAGCTCCTTTATATCCCTTGTTCTCAATGGATACCAACCCTCCCGGTCCGGAGATATATTCGCGTCTGTCATTGTTGATTCCCTGTGAGGGAATCCCGGTCCCCAGACGGGCGTTGCTGCTCCCGAACGCGCCGCGCTCTTACCGGAACGGAATTCACCGCGGCATTGATTTCTATGCCAACTGGGGCACTCCGGTCAGGGCGGTTGCCGACGGGGTGATCATACGCGCCGAGCACAACTATAAAGAGGTTCTCCCCGAATTCCGGAAATCGTTATTGGCGGAAACCGATAAACTGGGGCGTACACCCTCCGATATTTTCGAACATATCCTTGTCGGCCGGGCCGTATATATCGACCACGGCTTTTCCCTGGTTCCCGGTTATCGGGCCGTTACCATATACGCGCATCTCTCCGATATAGAAAACAACCTGAATCCGGGTACGAAGGTAACCCGGGGACAGATTATCGGTTATTCCGGAAACTCCGGGACAAGCGACAGCACCAAGAAAACCAGGAACGGCGCCCACCTCCACTGGGAATTAATTGTACAGAACAAAGCCGGGGAATATTACCTGGGGCAGGGACTAAACTACGATGAGCTTTTCCCGTTGTTGGTACGGATTTTTGCTAGCGAAGATGAATGATTAAACGCCTTTGACCTTAACCGTATATGAAATAGGATTGAAACCTTAACCGGCGTTTAAAAAGTCATCGTTGATCTTTATGTCGTGGTTCATTAACACACGGTTTAAAAATATCTCTCTGGAAATATTTTTCTGTTTTGAAAGAGCCTCTTCCAAATAGGTATTAAAAAGGACATCCCTGAATCGTCGGGCAACCTGTTTCTCAATCCGGTCGCTATCAATTTCACCGGATCGCACGGCCCATTTGACAACGCAATATCGAATCAGAATATCCTTTAAATTACCAAACAGGGCGTAACCACCCTTGATTACTGATTGTTTTAATGCCGGGTGATATTTGGATTGTTCGACAAACCAATCCAAATCCAATGCTTTCTTATTGAGCCTGGCAAGCGGTTTTGAAAAATTCAATTCGGATAAATCATAAAAGGGTAGGTTTTTCAGTTTGTTTCCTTCGTTTTTCCGTATTTCACGCCACAATTCAACAACGTTTGCTGTGTCTATTGTTGCATTAAACTGAGCAAGCAGGTCCTGCGAAAATTTTTCCAGCCGCTCTTCGAGGACTCCATATTTACCTTTCATTATTTCTTTCCGGATAATATCCCTCTCACGTTCAAACTCACCCACGTTGGGATTCTCTTTCTCCGGGCCAACCATTACAATATGATATCCGAATTTCGTTTCGATCGGTCCCAATATTTTCCCGTAACGGGAAGTCCAAATCGCGTCCGACAGGTTCTTAGGCATAATACCATACGTTAAAAATCCGGTTGATCCTTTTCGGGCTTCAACAATGGGACTTTCCGCATAAACGGAAACGGCATCATCGAAATTTATCTCGCCTCTTAGAAGGCGATTGCGAATCTTCAGCGCCTGGCGATACGCTTCCCGCGGTGTACGATCCGCTGCTGCTCCGAAAGATAACACATGGGACGAATTCAAATCATAAACGAGAATTTCCCTGCTTTTGAACCCCCAAATTCGCTCCAATAAACTATCGGTCACTTCAAATGATTGTACCAGATTGTCCACAACGTTTTTTACGATTAATTCATTCTGTATTTGTTTTCTTCGCGTCACAAGGTTTTTTCCAAGCTGGTACTTTTCCTTTTTTGCACGATCAACAATAATGTTTTTCGTAATAAAATTCATTACGGATCGGCGCTTTTCCCCGCGGTCAAGTTTGGCAAATCTTGTGGAATCCACCACGGCATAAAAATCACTGGTATAAACCGGTTTGCCGTCAACAGTTGCAACCACATGACCGGTTTGAATCTTGCGGCAGCTTCCAAGAACGGCCATTCCTGCTAAGGCAAATATCAAGAACATACGTTTCATATACATATTTGAATTTAATCAGAGTTAAAAAGAAAGGGCGACTCAAAAAGTCGCCCTTTTTCTTCATTCATAAGCCGTGTTTTATTTCAACAGCATCATTTTACCGGCTAAGGTTTTGTTTCCTGCCTCGATCCGATAGAGATATACTCCGGATGAAACTGCATTGCCAAGATTGTCAACGCCGTTCCAGGTTATTTCATGTCTGCCGGGATTGAGCAAACCACCGTTGATGGTTGCGACTTCTTCACCCAACAGGGAGTAAACCTTTAAGGTTACATTACTGGTGTAATCCATCGTAAAGGCAATATTCGTGCTGGGGTTGAAGGGGTTCGGATAGTTGCCCTTTAAGGCAAACTTCTTCGGTACCTGCACTTCTTCATCAATACTCACGATACCGTTCAGGTATTCATACGCTGAAATCAAAGGACTTGCATCCTCCGGCATAACCGTATCCCGCGTACTGGAAACATTGACCTTAAACCAGGAGGCACCAACCCAGTGATAATCAGGTGCCGTATTCAGAGCCATGGCATCAAAGGCTAAGAAAGCAGATAGACCTCCATTGCCGGCCTGACCGTAAATCATTACGTTGTATTCGTCGGTCGTTGGATCTGCGGCCGATGCGGAATCCACTACACCCGCGAAGGCCGTCATTGCCACGGTATAACTATCAACCGGATCCACACCATCCAGCCAGTTACTGCCACCAGTTTCATAGTTGGGATCATAGTTCAGTGAAATGGATTCATCGCTTAAGAAGGTCGCCAGGCCACCGGTAACAGCGTCACCAGCAACAGGTTTAAAACGAGAAATTCCATCCTGATCTCCTTCTTTACTATAGTTGACATCCGGATAATAGTGCGCTATACCCAAAATATCATGGGCCACATCGCCGGCCGGAACGTCTACGTCGCTATCCCAACCATATCGAACACCAAGCCATTCATCGCCGGAAACTATATAGGTTTTATCTCCACCCCACCAGGCGCTGATGACATCATCGGTTTTGTAATATGGACCCGTACCTGCTTCTTCAATAATAGTGTTGTAATTGACCACCAATTCATCCGTAATACCGCCATAACTGGCATCCCAGATATCAAAGGGATCACCACCCCAGTAGAAGTACAGGTAGGACGAATAAAGGATGGTTCCATAAAGCGCATCCTGGTTGTTGAAGATCAGGTCGTTCCCGGGCGTGGGTGAAAATATGTAGTATGAATACACCGCCGTTTCCGTTGCATTACCATTATTGTCCGTTGCCACGATATACCAGTACATAAATTGGCCCGGATTTGCCGCCGGTAGCTGACCCGTCCATTTCCCATCCAAATCTGTACCTTCGGATAAGGACAAGGTCTGAGAAGTCCAGGGTCCGGTTGTTGAATCATACTGATAAAACAAGGTGACATCACTGACACCTGCGGGATCACCGCTTGGATTATCATCGGTTAATTCAACCCAGACATCACGGGGTTCGGTACTTAACGTGGTTGGTAAACTGACAATATCCTGAACAATGGGACCGCGGTCACCGGTTAATTCAACCGCAACCTGGTAGTTAAACGCGAAACCACGAATATACCATCCGGATTCTCCACCTGTTCCACCGCAGAGACCCGAATAGAATTTCAACGATTTCCACGGAGAACCTGTGGGATCCGCTTTTGCGTATTCGAACCCGATTCCATTGTCATCGCCAGGACCTTCACCGCTGTAATGAACAACCACACCAACCCAGTCGCCTTGTAACAATTCCGGTTCACTGCCAAAGTCGGCCAAGGCAATCCAGTTATCACCGCCGCCATTATCAATGCCCGGATTGTTTGTCGGATCCAGGGTCGCGGCCGTAAAACCGTCAGGCCAGATCAACCCCATAGCCGGCGTTCCCGGAGGTCCCGTACCGGCAACCGTACCAAGCGGATCCCGAGCACCGTCAATCACCGTACCTTTTCCACATTCACCGGCAAATCCCGGCGCCGTGTACGTGTCACCTTCGATTGACAAACCGCCCGATCCGTCGGGATCGTATCCACCGAGCCAACCATCGGCATTCACAGCGTCCTGGTCATATATTTCCCCATCCGCATTATACGGATAAGACAACTTGTGGAGCGAAACTGTTAATTGGTCACCTGTACCCCAGCGGTAAACGCGTACGTTAACACCTTTGAGGATACCGTCTGCAGGCATCTGGAAGGCCGTTACCATAACGTCACCAGGTGTCATATAAAAGTAACTGCCCCAATCAAGATCATAAGCCAGGGTATCCGCAGTTCCACGACTGGAGCCCATATTATAGGACTTTCGGTAAGTGTACCCGCTTACTATCTGGATATCAGACTCAGGAGCAAACGATTCACCAATGGGCAATATCTGACTCACATCTTTAGCCGGGCCCCGGTTCGGGGAAATAACATTACTGTTTCTCGCCCCGAGAGACCAGACAAAAGTGAGCATCAGCCCTAGTGTCATTAGCTTTTTACTCATGTTAACTCCTTACTTTTAACTTTCTTTCTTGCAAGAAAGACTTAACGACCCCTTTTCTTTCTAAAAAGAGGCCGTCCTTTATCGTCTAAGTTTTAACCAATTTTATTAAAACGCAATCTTTATGGATAACCAATTAACACCCTTAAAAAACTTAGCTGTCCGATACGTATAATCCACCGATAGACCGATACCGGTGATTTTAGCCAGATCCAACCCGAATCCAAACGTCGGCCCCCAAATAAATTCTTCCGTGGACCATTCATAAACCTCATCTTGGTTGTCGTCTTTCGTACCCTTAATCCCATCCGGGCCATAGGCCTGCGGATCAAAGCCAATAGTCAATCCTCCCCGTAAGTACAAAATATCCAAAACATTTGCTTCACCACCAAAGCGATATTCATCGAAACCAAAGTTGTTGTTCAAAAACGATGCCGCGACAGTTGCTTTTGTGAGGCCGAAATCAACCGGGCCATAGGCTATTCCCAATTCAAAGGTCGTAGGCAGTTCGAACGTAGATGAGCGGATTTGCCTTGGCTCAGCGGGTGTTCCCGGTTCGGTATCGCTGGGTTGATGAAACTCTTCCAGGTCCGAACCACTGAACAACATACTCATCCCCAGATTTCTGATCGAGGCTCCAATCTGGATTCCGTTGGAGCTGGATTGGTATTGCACACCGGCATCCAGGGCCATTCCTTTGGCCTGTTCACGCATAATGGTTTCGCTGATAAACTTAACTCCCGTTCCAAACATAATCCGATCCGTCATCCGCCGGGAGTATAAAAATCCCAATGTGATAAAACTTGGCGAATATTTTCCCCCGGTACCATCCGGTTGCAATACCGTCGTAATAGGAATATCGCCGAAATCAAGGGATTTAAGTGACAAACCAAAGTAATTACGCCCGGCTGAAGCTGCAACCACACCATAGTTAACATTAATGTCCCCAATCCATTGACTGCGGGAAAACATTGCTTCTCCGTTTCCTGCAATTCTGGCTAAGCCGGCAATATTCCATTCTGCGGCTTCCACGCCGGACAAGCCGGCGACATAGGCTCCGGCCATAGCGGTACCCCGAGAGCCAACCGGAATCAACAGTTCCTGGGCTCCGGCTGTTCCACGCCGGGCTTTGCTCCCGCCCTCAACCATACCGGTCCAGAGCGTGACAATTAATACCGCTATTAAACCCAATGTATTCAATTTTGACTGCCTCATTTTTATACCACCCTCCAATTAAAAGAGGTCCAACCGTTCTTCCGGTTGGAAGATTGCCAATTTTAGCACCCGTTCACCTAATTTTTTACCGTTGGAATTTTCAACCGTTATATGGGCTATATACATCCCGCTCGCCACCGGGATTCCATTCTGATTTCTCAGGTCCCATTCCGCCCGATTATTCGGATCATTCTCGGAAGCAATCTCCTTAACAATCTTCTTAACCATGTCACCCGATATGGTGAAAATCCGAATGGTTGTTGTCCCAACCCCTAAATGAGTAAAGAAGATTTTTCGATCCTGGGGATTGCGCTCTTCCGGATTTTGGCCAAAATAGGGATTCGGAAACACGTTAATTTTGTCTAATTGATCCTTGATTATCTGTTGATCATCAACGGTAACGATTCCCCTGGCTTCAAATTTATAAAGATCGGAACCCGGGATGATAGGGTTTACAAATTTAATTTGCAGTACATTCCCGTCCTCCCACACAGTTTTTTCCTTATTCAACTTTATCATCCATCCCATTTTCCCGGCATCCGTTCCCCAGTGGTAGGCGTTAGCAAGGACCGTGCTCTCATTATAATCATCGTATACCGGGATAAACCTTACATTCATCCTGAACCGGTAGGTATCTGTGGTATCCGATACTCTCTCGAATAAAGGCTTTTTACCACCTACCTGGTACACGGCAACATTGATTTGTCTGGGCTCCCCTTCGATTGTCCACATCTCAAAGGGCAATTTAACCGTATCAATTATAGACAGATTCGATTTGAAAAAGATCCCTATAGATCCCTCTTGTGTAAACCGAAGCTCAAGATCATTCTGAAGGGTTGTTACCCCGGGTTCACCCGAGGGGGCATATTGTGGTGGTAATTTGTTCAAAAAGTCGGCCCAGATTCCATCACCCTCCAAACCGCCGAATAAAATACTGGTACTTGTATCCTCATCAACCGTAACGACCGCCGTGTCTAATTCGGCAACAAAAGAACCATTGGTCACCGTTAACAGGAACCCGTCAATTATATTCACCGCATTTCCGCTTTCAACATCAGTGTTGCTCATCACTTTAATTTCATTACTGTTCACATTCTTAAGTCGCCAATACGGCTGAGTAGGTTCACCCTCATATTGAAGATTGGTAACTGTAAAATTCCCTTCCAGGCTGGTCCTGGTTAAACTTACATCCAACAGGACGTAGTCCCATCCGTCGACCATGAACAATTTGCCGGTAAGGTCAGCATCCAAATCACTATCGGGATTATAGTTTCTTAACGCCAAATTCGCCGATCCGCCTGGTGAACTTGAACTGAACGTGCGACCGGATGCATCCACATATTCGACCAAAAACGACCCAACAGCCGAAACGGTGTCCAATAGAGTATCGTTCTGAATTACCTGGAGGAATGTGTCCCCGCTAACCTGAACATACATGGTATCCGAAACGAACGTGGAATCCTGGTACCACGTAGTGTTCAAATCTAAATTCAGCCTGTTAAAGGAATTTCCGATACCCTCGATTACAAGACTATACTGACCGGCGTCCGTGCTTTGCTCATCAACCGTCAGGGAATCTCCTTCGCTGGTGGAAATGGTTTCCACCTCTGTTCCGCCGGCTTCAAAAAAGGTTATCTCGTACGAATCTCCCGTCAATAAATAAGGATCAATAACCAACGGCTTTACCACCGCGTCGGCCGAACCGGACTCGTGGATAACATCCAGATATTGACCATATTCATAAGAAATTTCGCTTCCGACACCCGGAGGAGACGGGATAGCCAGAATCGACTGGAAAGGGCTCTCAATTACCCGCTGAGCCGCATCGGGATCATAAGCATAAGTAGTAATTGCAAAGTAATATTTCCGGTAATTGATCAATGATCGATTATTAACTTCGTCTTCCGTGATTTCGATATAATGCTTGATCCCGGAATCGGTCCCGAATTGAGCCGGTACTTCCAACAATTCACCGGTTTTCTCATCGAGCGTCAAATCCAGGATGAGTTTAACCCCATTAGCCACATCGTACGTGGCAATTCGGTGCCACGGACCTGTGGCCGATTCACCCTGATATATATTGTACCCTTCGAATTCATATCCGGAGCAAGTATATCCCTCGACTTTATCGCTTTCCTCTTCAAAAGAAAGCACGATTTTACGGTCCAATTGAGAAACCTTTACTTTCGGCGTCGGGGGAGAACAAACATTAAAATTCGCATCAAAAGCTCCCTGGGCGAAATTATCGAAATACTTCATTTTGGTAATGGATTTTGCCCAGTTGGAGCCGGCGGCGACAATAATCGAACCGACGACTTCTATGGTATCTCCAACACCGAAATAAAACGGGCCTGAAGTCATAAGATAGCGACGGTCCCCCGGAATGTCATCCAACCACCCCGTTCCTGTGGTCGGATCCCCCGACATCACGAACACCGATGTTTCACCGGTTATCGGATCAATAAAAGGCAAACCCGATGTTCCGATCAGGCCGTTCATGTAACGGTAAGCTTCCTCCGCGGTGTTTGGGTCTGTCAGCGTCGGATCTGTATTAATATAAGGAACGAAAGAAGTAAGTCCCAGTCGTTTTTTGTCCGGAACTTTTCTGACATAATATCCTTTACCGAGCCCCCAGGTTAGGATTGAAGCCGTATCCCCGGGAGAGTCTACTAACGGTCCCTGAAAAAAGTCTGCGCCGACGGCTGGTACTTCTACTCCATATCTGACGTCTCCGTCAATATCATTATATGTATATCCAACACTAAGACTCGTATCGCAACCCACCAAATCATCGTTTGCGTCCCCCAAATCATCGTCGTGCCACATGGAAACAAACACACTGTCCAAGTCGTCCGTCCCTTTATTAATCAATACCCACCGGATAAACAAAATATTACCCAAAGGACCCGCTTGGTCAAAACCAAACAAAGAGGTCTGAACTTCCACGTTCATGGGTGGGGTTCCCCAGAGCGCTGTGTGGGTTCCGGGATCGCCGTCGTTCATTACATACCAATGAAACATATCCCCTAAAATATCGGGATGATCACCATCTTCAATATTGTACTGACCGTCCCCATTGGCATCAACCCATGGTGCTCCGGCATCCACAGGCCAATTGGCAAAATCATCCGTGGGAAATTTGGTTTCTACCAACTTGGTAAAAATACTGCTTCCCTCAATGACCGTTTGGGGAAGCATGGCACTCATGGAACTAAAGGTGGCAAAATCATTCTCCAAGAAAGCGTTCAGTTCCACACGGTGTATCCGGTAAATATGGCCTTCATTCGTTACTTCGTCGATGGTTCCGGGAACAAATTCGACTGTATACTCCGCAGCAGCCGTTCTCAGTTCTTCCTGCCAAACATCGCTTCCGGCCGGACGAACTTTTCCACTGCCCAACCAAATCCCGGACTGGAAAATGGCGTACTTCCCACTTCCCTTCGGCCATTCGAGTCCCGATTCACCAGTGACATGATAACTTGCAATATCTCCATGATTTCCATGGACGGTGCTGATCTGGTTTCCATCCCATATCACATGTTCTACCACACCGTAGGCCGGGAACATATTTTTTATGAGTTTTTCTGATTCTTGTGCCGGGTCTCGATTAATCGTTTTTTCCGCAAAACCAACTCCCAAGATTAGTGCAAACGGCAAAATCCTCTTGAACCACATCAATTTAGCCTCCTTTATTAAAAACATGGTAAATCCGTGACCCTATAAGTCCACCCGGAATCCGATACGGACTTGCCGGGGAATATTATAATTATAGGGCGTCGCCAACATGGCGCGATACAACTTACGGCCATATTCCGCACCCCCTAAAGCCACGTTATTCAACCACTTCTCCCCTTCCGGCGTGTTCAAATAACCATCGCTGTCAGGCAGTCCGGTAGCTTGGTAAACATCCTCTACGTTTTGGGCGTCCAAAACATTCAATATCCAAAGATTAATATTCAACGTATAGCGTCCCATACGGAAAGACTTGTCCACCTTCATATCCAACTGGAAGGTCCAGGGCATGTAAGCCGAGTTAAATGCCGCGACCGGGTTATATACATTCTGACCCCCGAATATCTCGGTTCTGGGTCTGGTAGGTGTATAGGGTAAACCGCTGCCAAAGCGAAGCAACAGGTTGGTTCCGAATAACGGAATCCGTGAGCGGGCCCCCGTGCGATAATCAAGCTGAATACTGCCTGTATGCCGTTGATCAAAATCCAGCGGTGACACGTAAGTGGGATTGTTTCCTCCCTGCCAGGCAATCCGGTATAATCCATCGGCGCTGGAACCGGTTCCCCCGGCATACTGGAGGGTATAATTAGCATCCACCATCACGTTTCGAATCCGACGTGTTTTAAAGGAAAGACTTAATCCCTTAACGGTGCCATAGTCTCCGTTCACAAATATGGCATAGCCGGTAGGACGGGCAGCCACATTTCGGATCTGAACATAACCGGTCATTTGTTTATAAAATACGGTGGCATCAATACTTACATCCTGCGACAACATCTGCTTAAACCCGATTTCATACTGAGTGTTTTCCACCGGTTGCAAATCCGGATTGGCCGAGATTGTGAAATTTCCCTGCGTTAGATTCTGGATGAACCGTGTATAACTGATAAACATCCGATTTAATTCCGGTTGCTGGAAATACTTTCCGTACTGAGCGTGGAAAACCGTTTTATCCGTTACCGGGAAGGCCAGGCCAAGCCGTGGACTCCACAAAGAGCGCACTTTAGATCGAACCCGATGTGGTTTTCCGATCGTATCCTCCTCCGTCGGCTCCCAATAAATATACTCCTTCGGGTCGAATTGACCGTTTCCGTCTGCGTCTTTGGCATAAACGGTCTCGGCAATAACATTCCCGGGCATGATGACAATATTATATCTACCACCGGTTTCGGGATTGAAGATTCGATTGGCCGGGTCGATGTAGTCATATCGTAATCCCAGATTTAAAATCATGTCTTTTATTTCAAATTTATCCTGCACATAAAAAGCACCTATGATCGGCTTTCTGGCTTTATCAATACCGCTGTCTACTTTTTTACGCCCCGTCACATCATATCCGATATTCTCCGCGTAGGCCGATCCGTAAGCCTGTTGAATGTAATCGAGTAAATAATCATCATGATTGATTTCTCCGTCGCCGTTTAGGTCTTTATTATCCCACGTATCATTCGGATCTTGTAAATAATCGCTGATCCCATCGCCTTTATAGTCCAGAATCAAGGCCCCCGTGCTATCATTATAAGTCGGGTCCCAGGTCCAAATGTCCTGATTCGGAGAAAAAGCTTTATTGTTCCAGAAATACCGCGTTAGCGATGTGGCACGTGACATACGGTAGTAACGAATGATATTTTTCTGATACTCTCCACCAATCTTTAATTCATGATCACCCAGTTGCCAAGTTAGGGCTCCCCGGTAAGTATCGCGTGAGGTATTCCGTTTTTCATAGCTTATTATTGCCCGGCCGGCCTCATAAAAATTGGCCAGTTCCTGATCCGGCAAAGGCCGCGATCCAACCGAGTAAAAAAGAGGGTTGACCCAGACCGTGTCGTAATCGATCTCAACGAAAGATAGGTTGGTGTCGGGATCCCAATAATTTTTCTCAACAAGTTCGTCGGTGTTGACATCCTTATAAACCCAAACTGGATTAAATAAATCTTCCCTCTTCCCGTTTTGCAGATAGGGCAATTTGATATCCGACACGGTACCATCATCCCAAACCCAACTGCCATAACCTTCTTTAAATACCGGATCAAATTCGGAATAGGATTCCGCGGAACGGCTATACTGCAAGGAGAAAAACATTTTATCCATTCCCGGCATGTTTCCTGTTAACCGTGTGTAAAAGGACCCGAATTTGTCGTTGCTTTGTCTGAAACGGCGCTTTAGATCTCCATCGGTGCCAATGCCGTTTACGGTGCTGGCAGTATTGTAAAAATTAAAAAGAGTATAATCATGTGTATAATTGGATCGTTTACTACGAAAACTCGACCCGCCTAATTTCAGCTTCCAGGACATACCGATCAGTGGTTGAAAATCAACCAGTAGGTTACCGGCAAAACTAAATTTATTCTGACCATTATTCGGTTTCGGCCCATACTTGAATTTGATATTGCTCGGATCAATATTGAGATAAGGATCGTATTTACCGCTGTTATTTGCATCCACATAGGGCTCACCCGGATCCCACACGTAATTTCCGTTTTTATCCGTAAATGTTTCTTTTGTAATCGGTACGCCGGTCACCGGATCCAATTTGCCTTCATAGACAGGGAAAAAACCGTTAGTCGGATCGGCATCCACCATTTTGTTTTGCTCAAAAGAACCAAAATAACGAAGCCAGTCAACCCCCGGGAGAGGCCCGCCAATAGCGGCAGATAGGAGATTGTAACCATAAGAATAAGCAAACGGTTTTTTCTCGCTGGGTTTGGACGGACCAACAAACATGTCCGTAATTCCCTCGGTGGTTATTTCCAGTTTATTACCGCCCGTTCTGGTAGTTGTGCTTACGATTCCGGCATTGGCCGAACCATATTCAGCGCCAAAACCTCCCGATTGGAATGAAACCTCTTCCAGGCTGAGGTTGGGAACATCTCCCGATCTACCCAACGTGTAAGAATTGTTTACGTAGACACCATCAATGTAAAACCCCACCTCATCCGTACGTCCACCGCGTACATGGAGATTTCCCCCGGCATCAACAACAACACCCGTTTGCAAGGCCGCAACGTCCGTGTATCCCCGAACTGCCATGTTTTGAATATCTTCCTGACGGACAACCCGAACCTCATTGGTGGCATTGATTTCAATAATCGGTTTTTCCGCCGTAACAACAACCGCTTCACCACGTAGCGCCTCGGAAGACAGTTTTATTGTGTATAAATTGGTCGTTAGGTCAACCGTTACCCGAACTTTCTTTATTGTCTCCTCGGCATATCCGATAAAACTAAACTTGACAGTGTATAACCCGGGTGGAACAAAAAGAATAACAAATTTTCCGTCTTCATCGGTGGCAGCGCCGTAAGTTGTACCTTCCAGTATAACATTAACGCCCGGGAGGGGGTTTCCTGTCTCCCGGTCAACTACTTCGCCGGTTATTTTCCCGGTTTCCCCGGCAAAGATCACCAAAGGCAATGAAAGAACAATAATCATCATGGCGATGTATTTATTTTTAGGTCTAAACATACTCGCTCTCCACTTATTAAATCTTTTTTTCTGTTAGATGATTAAACGATGATTTTCGCTCACAAGGGACCCGCATCATTGTGTTGAAGTGTAAACAAGTTTATAAGGGTTTCAACCTATTGTCAAGAAAAATTCAATACTTACTTCAATCCTTCAATCTATCGGCTACCCTTTGATGTTTCATAGAAACTTCTCTAAGTATGAGGAATTCTTATAGTTACATGGATTAACGATCAAAATAACAACTCTCTCCTGATCAATCTTGTAGGCACATTTTTCAACGGGAGACGGAAGATGGGGTAGCCATGAGAATTTCATCCATCGGTAATTTACAATTAATAATCGATCATTATCTCTAAAAAAATTTCAGTCTTTTTTTTTGGCCTGATTAAATCACTTATAACAAAGTAAAAGCAAGGAAATAAATTCCCTTTTCCCCCTCCCAAACCAAGGCCTCGAATTTTCAATCGTTCATTGTTCGTATTCTGTGTCCGCAAATTTTAACGTCGGAAAAGATTACTGTTGCAGTCCGCCGGGGGGTATGAGCGCGGTGCGGACATATTTTCACGACTCGCGTTTTGTTTCCGTAGCCTGTTCTCTAATACCTTTATTACTCCCGGACAGTCACCCGGTAAGTGACCGGCTGCTCAGAAAAATGGGGTGGTGACAATAGTGTTTTGTGTGGTCCTGATTATTTCAACCTTTTCCACCAAAAGTGTTATTCCACATTTCATTTCCCTGATCGTCCGTTTTTATCAACCACAAAATACTTCGCCCGTTCGTAAACGACTTTGTAAAACCGGTGAGGACGTAATCTCCGCCGGTTGTTTGCAGAACATAAAATCCCTCCTCGGGCAGCCGACCGCCAAAGGTCCGCCTCCATTCTTCCCCTCCTGTTGAATCCGTTTTAATCAACAACACATCACTTAACCGATCTCTGCCGGCTTTTACAAATCCGGTCAATATATAGCCTCCGTCACGGGTTTGTTGAGCAAAGGAACCCCGCTCTGTTTTCGGTCCACCGTAAGTTTGTTGCCATTGCTCGTTCCCCAGGGAATCGGTTTTAATCATCCATACGTCGCCATAACCCGCGCCAAATGAGTACGTGTCCCCAACAATAATAATACCTCCGTCCCTTGTGGGTTGAGCGCTGGAGCCACGGTCGCTTTTATCCCCCCCGTAGGTTTTTTCCCAAAGAAGAACTCCCCGCGCGTCGGTTTTGATCAACCAGATATCACTAAATCCTTTTCCGAAAGATTCGGTATCACCCGCGACAAGATATCCCCCGTCCTTAGTCTGGTAAACCGAATTCCCGCGATCGTTCCTTTCCCCGCCAAAGGTCTTTTCCCACTCCACGTTCCCTTGCCAATCAACTTTAACCAACCAGACATCCGTTTTCCCCCGACCAAAAGATTCGGTATATCCCACCAGGATGTAACCCCCGTCCCGTGTTTGCCGGACGTCAACGGCATTGTCCCAACGCGGTCCGCCATAAGTTTTGTCCCACTCCTTTTCGCCGTTCGCTCCCAATTTAATTAACCAGGCATCGAACGATCCCGCGCCAAAGGAATGGGTCTCTCCGGCGAGGACATAACCACCATCCAACGTTCGATCCACGGCATAGGTGCGATCATTCATTCCCCCGCCAAAAGAACGATTCCATACAACATTACCCCTGGAATCAAACTTTATCCACAAAGCATCATTATCTCTCGGGGAACGTCCGAATTTTTTCATAAACCCGGCGACAACATATCCACTGTCAGAGGTGGTTTGTAATGAATATCCATAGTAGGCATATCCCGATTCTTTCCAATAAACCGAATCGGCTTCCTGTGCCGCAATAGAACCGGAACCGGCGATTATACTCACCAGCAGCACAAATATTTTTACCTGATTTCTTTTTAACAAATCAACTTCACCGGTTTTTGTTGCTTCGGATGATATTTTTCCCATTATAGCCTTCTTCTCATACTTTATATATCATGATTTGTTCGCTCTTGACTAATACTGCACCGTCTCGGCCAGCCCTGCTTTTACCAGCGCATCGTTCACGTTCACCCACCTGTCTTCTTCCTTTAACCAGAGTTCTCCCAGATAACGGCCGTATTTTCCCTTACGGTCCTTTATTGTCTCTAAGATGATTTCCTTCCCTGAAACCATGCGCCGTAAATAATCCCTTGCCTTAATTCCCTGCGCCCGGTCGGCACCGCGGATTTCCGGGGCATTGATCCGGGCTAACCGAATCTTTTCGTTTTTCTTCCACACACCGAAGCCCAGGTCCAGATCAACCCGACAGGTGTCGCCGTCATAAACAGACATAACAACCGCACGATAATGATATAAAGCCTTTCTTTTTATTTCCATATTTCCTCCATGAACAAGTTTTTTCTAACAAACAACATGGGTATCGCCCGTGGTTCCACCAGGGAATACCCTCCTGCGGCATCCACCGCCTGTTTGCCGAAGCGACAGCGCAGGCAGGTAGCCATAATCCATTATTTTGGAATAATGCTTCAGCTTTCATCCACCCCTGCTCTCCTGGTTTATCGGGGTCGGGGTCTGCGCAGGTGGATAAATGCCCGAACTCGGTTATTCCGGGCTTTCCAACTCTTCAATGTGTTTGCGAATTTCCTTCTTATCCCGCTTCCGGTCATATTTGGTCTTGTCTGGTTCCACGCGTCGTGGGGGAATAGGGTGTGTTTTCCAGGTTAACGATTTTTTAAACTTTTGTTCGGGCTTCTCCTTTTTCTTCTTACCCATGGCTGAAATTTAAATATGGACGTATAAAATGTTCATGTAAAATCAACCTGTAGTGTAATCCCTTAATTATGAGTGGAAAAAACCGTTCCCGGGACAGGAGTCGATAGAAGGGAGACAAAAACCAACCGTGTGAGGGTAATCGGTAATTTTTATTGTTTTTTTCTCTCCTCAAACGGACTTCTCCGCCGACCGGATTGGTTTTCCGAACCGGGTTGTTACTGTTTTATCCCCGGTCGGTCCTTTGTTTTTACCAACCGTTTTCCCAACAGGTTCAATTTGAACTTTCTTACCATTTCGGGGGCAATTGTTTCGCCGTTTGGGCTTTCAAAACAAAGCGCGTCGAAAGGGCATTGAACGATACAAGCTCCACACTGAACACAGAGATCAGCCCGTGGTTGCGTGGCAAGATGGCGGTGATGATCCACATCGTAGCAATTCCGCGGACAAACCTGTTCACAAAAACCCGCCCCCTTGCATTTGTTTACATCCAATGCAACGTTCAGAAAACGATCCGTGTGCAGACCGCTTTTATACAGGGGCGTACTGCCCATCAAATCCAGGCTTAATACCAACACCACCAGGGTTGACATAATTCCCCAACGGAGAAAAAACGTTCCCGAAAACTGACCGGTATACTTCGCCACCACAACCAGGCCCGCGAAAATGCCGGCCAGCAGGATTAATTGAACCCCGCCCCGGCCGAAGTCGAAAAGGACAAAACCAATTCGCTCCGACTTGGGATTTAACCATTGTTGATAAAGCGGAAAGGTCATGAAAATGGCTAGAGCCAACCCCCAGGTCAGCGAGACAGCGGGCAATATGCCTCCCCGCCATAAGGGCAGTAAGATTAATCCCGCCACCAGCGAAATCGGGAAAGCCCAGGCGACGGCCATCTCAAATCTTTGTTCCGCGGGAAAAGACACCTGTCTCATCGCCGGCGTTTTTTTCCGTTGTTGCAAATAGACCGGTAAATCCTTTATGTCCACCGGTCCCCATTGAACAATCCAACCGGTCTTTTTACGAACGTATTTCCCCTCAATACCCGTAGCGGCCAACTGGGGCAGAATCACATGTCGATGGTCAACCAAATCTTCAATTCCGCTGGTTTTCAAAACCGAAATCACATCGTGATTGGTAAACAATCCACCGGTAGCGGCGCACCAAACGTTAATGCCGCGACTGTTGGCCACCAGCAGATATGCATCAATCCCCCGCAGGGCCCGTTTTACACGCACAACGGTCAGGTGAAAGTTGCAGGTTAAAATAACTGGGGAATTACGTCCGGGATTTCCCAGGGTGATCAAACCGGTTCGGGTCGGGATCGGAAGCATCCGGAAACAGGTTTCCGCTACATTGATCAGAGCGTATTTCAACCAACTCATTCGTTTCCCCCTCCCGGTTTTAGTCCCACCAGTTCGATAAAACTGTGCATTCGGTTGCATCTAACGGATTGAATTTTAAACCCGGCCGTGCGAACCTTCTCCGGTAATCCGCGAACGGCACGGGTTGTGGTTTGCGTTACTATCCAGGTGATGATGACCAATAGCGTACGCAAA
>JALUTR010000413.1 GCA_027021785.1 Fidelibacterota bacterium
ACTGTCGTTCACAACGTCATGGAGAAAATGCTTAACACCGTTGGCGTACCAGACAATACGTTTCCCGTTTTCCGCGCCGTTTTTAAAAGTCCGTTGTTCTTTTTTCCGACCTGAACTGTCGTACCATACCCATTGACCGTGACGAATTCCGTCTTTGTAAGAAAACTCCTCGCGGGGATACCCGTTCGCGTACCAGCGGAATTGTTTTCCGTTTAATTTCCCTTTTTTATAGGTGGCCGCTTCCGTTTTTGTCCCCAAAGAGTCGAAAATTTCGTAGCTGCCGTGCAATTGACCGTTTTGGTACTCCTTCCGGTAGCGAACGGTACCGTCTTCATACCAACCAATCCACAGCCCGTGGGGCAGTCCGTCTTTAAATAATGGTTGTTCTTTCAGTTGACCATTGGGGTACTTCGCTTCGGTATATTCGGCAATCAGTTTACCTTTATCGTAATAATGGTAAGATTTGACCCCTGCTGAGTCCAGGGATGTCCAGATGCCGTGGGCCTTGCCTTTTTTATACGTTTCTTCACGAAGGACGGTCCCCGCTGAGTCATAAAAAGCCCAACGTCCCTCAGGCAGCCCCCGCCGGTATGATTTTTCGGCAATTTTATTGCCAAGTGAGTCGTATTCGGTCCAGGTACCGTCAGGCTGGTTTTTTTCGTAATACCGGAGGGATTTTACACTCCCGTCGGGATACCATTCCTGCCAGGCGCCGGATAATTGTCCTTTTACGTAGGTATATGATTCCCGGAGCCGGCCGTTTGGGTACCACGTATTCCAGGTCCCATCGGGTCGTCCTTGCAGGTATAACCGTACGGATTTTTTAACCGTGTCGGCGCCGGTAATCTTTGGGGTATCGACCGTCGATTCGGTAAGCGCTGAGGTATCAATTTCAGCCGGGCCGTCCATTCCTTCGGTTGGGAGAGTGTCCGTAATCAATACAGACGTGATGGAATCGATTTCGATGTTGGCAGAGTCGATTTCCTCTCCCCATACCAACTCCCCGGTTTTGTTTACCGCCAGGTCGGTGGAATCGGTCGGTGCGGTCAAGATGTTGGTAGTGGGGCCG
>JALUTR010000414.1 GCA_027021785.1 Fidelibacterota bacterium
CACCGCATCCAACAAGCCGTAAATATAGATAAATCCGACCCACCATGCATATTTATTTCGTTTCTCCAAATAGCGATGACGCGGCAACGGATATCCGTCGTTATAATTCCGGAAATTGTTGCGATTCACCGAGAATCGCCAGGAAGCCAAAACTTCCAAACCAACGATCATAACCGCCTTGCCATACCGGCCGTTATAGACCTGTCCTCCCCCCGGGAACAGCAGCGCATAAAGGGCCGCTTTTTTCGGTGAATGATCCAAGAGCAGGGAGTCGGGCTCCTGCCCGTAACAAATTGTGATCATCAATCCGGAGGTAAAAATTATTTTGGCGATATTCACCGGGAATCAATACCGTCCTGGCCTTACCTGTTCCTGCTCACAGCGTGGCAATACATTCGATTTCGACCGCGGCTCCCAGGGGCAACGCGGACACCTCGACGACCGATCTGGCGGGGAATTCCGACCCGGAAAAACGTTTCGAAAACACCTCGTTCAATTCCGCGAACTTGCCCAGGTCCGGTAGAAACACGGTCAATTTCACCGCCTTGGAAAGGTCGGACCCGGCAGCGCTTAAAATGGCGTTAAGGTTGTGCAATACCTGATCCACCTGCCGTTTAAAATCGCCCTTAATTAATTCCCCGGTGTTGGGATCCAGCGGGATTTGTCCGGCGGTAAACACCAGCCCCGCAGCAACAACCGCCTGGTTGTAAGGCCCGACCGCTTCCGGGGCCAAGGGTGTGTGAATGATTCTCCGCTTCATGTTACTCCTCCTGTCATTCTACTTGTAAATATTCGGCACGATCATGCACTCAAAGGCCCGGATTGAAGGGAAGCATCAACCGAAGTGAATTCAATTTTCCAGACACAAGGTGGCCAGTCCGATATTGGGATCGAGTTCCCGTCGGGCATCGCCCTCCAATTTCCGCAGAACGAATTCTCCCACCGCCGCGACCGACATTTCGAAGAGATGGCCGCCCATCAATTCGAGGTCATGATTGCCGACGGTTATGTGGGCATGAATAAACGGGATACCGTCCTTCAGAGCAATATTCCCTTGAAACGATACCAATTCCCGCGTGCCGTGAATCGTTTTCTTCACATACGATTTCGACTCCACATCGTATGCCCCTATCTCTATTTCCTTCACCGCACCGATACCGGACAATTGTCCGTTCTGAATGCCATGATCCTGACAAAATTTTGTTAAGGTAGCCATTACCGGTTCGTTCTGTTCAACATAAATGTAAAACGTGGAATCAAATTGTTTGTATTGCATTTCGTACTCTCTATTGTCCTGTTATTTTATTTTTGATATTGCTTCCGTAATCAGATCAATACTGCTCTCGAGGGCCTTTTTCAGTTTGGAAGGGTCTTTTCCCCCGGCGGTTGCCAGGTGTGGTTTTCCGCCGCCCCCCCCTTCCATTTGAGCGCCGATCGTTTTGGCCAGGTCGCCCGCTTTCACCCCGCTCTTAATCAGGTCGCGGGTAACGACAACAACAATGGCCGGTTTTTTCTCACCCTGCATTCCCAACACCCCTACTCCGGATGGTAAAGCCTCCAATAACTCATCTCCCAGAGATTTAAGCTCATCAAGGGTGGATACGTCCATTTCTTTTACGACGACGGTATGCCCTCCGATTTTACGTCCTTGCGCCGCCAGACTTTTCATATCCTGCTTTGACGATGAAGACCGCCGTTTCAACGCTTTTTCCAGCTCTTTCCGTTGATTCACCAGGTGTTCCAGCCGTTGAGGTAATTCATCGACGGAGCATTTTAACTGCTGTTGCAATTCCGAAAGCAGGCGGGTTTGTTTCTGAATGTAAGCGACCGTCTGTTTACCGGTCACGGCAACGATACGTCGGACACCGGCCGCCAATGAAGATTCTTCAACGATCTTGAACAATCCGATATCCCCGGTCCGTTCGACATGGATTCCTCCGCACAATTCCTTCGAAAAATCACCGATCGTCACCACGCGAACTTCATCACCGTATTTTTCTCCGAACAGCGCTTCCGCCCCTTCGGCCCGCGCTTCGTCGAAACTCCGGTACGCGATATCCAGGGGAATATTTTTCAGGATTTCCGTATTGACAATCCGTTCGATCCGTTCGATTTCTTCCGGTGTGATTTTTTCAAAATGTGTCAGGTCAAATCGCAAATACTCCGGGGAGACCAGAGAACCGGCCTGGTGAACATGGTCTCCCAGGACTTCTCGCAAAGCGGCGTGGAGCAGATGCGTCGCGGTATGGTTAAGACGGATCGCTTGCCGGCGCTCGGCGTCCACCGTGCAATGGACGACCTGGTCGACCTTGCGCTCGTCAAAATCCCCTTCGCAGTAATGGATAATCGTCTCCCCCTCTTTTTTCGTATCCACGACCCGCAGATCCATTCCGTTGCCGGTAATAATACCGGTATCTCCGATTTGTCCGCCCGACTCGGCATAGAAAGGTGTTTGATCCAACACAATCAACATTCCCTCACCGGACAAAGCCCAACGCCGGATACGGGAATCGGTTTCCAATGTTTCATATCCTTTAAATTCCGAATCGGGTCCTTCGGAGGCGATTTTCCAGTCAACCGTTCCGGCAGCCGATTTGAATTTCCCGGCGGCCTTGGCGCGCGCCCGTTGTTTTTCCATTTCTTCCCTGAACGTGGCATCATCCACGGTAAGCCCTTTTTCCCGGGCCATAAGTTGGGTTAAATCCAGGGGAAAACCGTACGTATCGTACAAGCGGAAGGCTTCCTTACCGGGGATAACATTGCCGGATAAGGTTCTCAATATCCGTTCAAAATGGTTTATGCCGCGATCCAGGGTATCGTTAAACGATATTTCTTCGGCCTTAATCACCTTGCGAATATGGGTTTGCTTATCGATCAGTTCAGGATAGACCGCGCCCATTATTTCACCCACCGTATCCACAAGCTCATATATGAACGGTTCATGTTTCCCCAGGATTCGACCGAAACGGGCCGCCCTGCGCAGGATTCGCCTTAACACGTACCCCCGGCCTTCATTGGACGGCAGAGCGCCGTCGGCGATGGAAAAACTCAACATCCGGATATGGTCGGTAATTACCCGGTGAGGGATGGGATTTTCACGATAGGAAACACCGGTTATTTCTTCCACTCTCCGGATAATCGGTTGGAACAGATCGGTATCGTAATTACTGGTTTGACCCTGCAATACGGTCACTATCCGTTCCAACCCGGCCCCGGTATCAACATGTTTACCGGGTAGTTCATTCAAACGACCTGTCCGGTCACGGTCAAACTGGATAAACACCAAGTTCCACAATTCCCAGTACAAATCGGATTGATTCACACCGGAGGCTGATTGTTGCCGGATATCTTCACCCACATAATAGTGAATTTCCGAACAGGGGCCGCAAGGGCCGGTGTCGCCCATCTCCCAAAAATTATCCTTGGCGCCAAACCGCAAAATACGTTCCGGCGCAATATCGGTTACCTTCCCCCAGAGTTCAAACGCTTCGTCGTCATCCCGGTAAACGGTGGCCCACAGGCGATTCTTGTCCAGGCCCCATACTTCCGTAAACAACTCCCAGGCCCAACGGATAGCCTCCGCCTTGTAATAATCGGCAAAAGACCAATTCCCCAGCATTTCGAAGAAGGTATGGTGGAACGTATCCACGCCGACTTCTTCCAGGTCATTGTGTTTGCCGCTGACACGAATACATTTCTGACTGTTCACTACCCGACGATAGCGCGGTTCCTGTTCGCCGACAAAAATTGATTTGAACTGATTCATTCCGGCATTGGTAAACAGCAATGTCGGATCATCCATGGGAACAACCGGTGAACTCCGGACGAACTTGTGGCCCCGGTCTTCGAAAAATTGAATGAACGATTGGCGTACGTCTTTGCTTTTCATCTTTTCATCACCAACGAATTAGGAAAACTCGCTACCCTTTCGTTTTTTCGCTTAATATCATTATTCATTCCACGCCACCTTGAAAGTTGATCCGGCCCGCTCCGCATACTGCGGGATTATCAACGGTGACCATGACTGCCTTTCTCAAATCATTAACGATCAAATTCTCCGGCTTAAAAGGTGAAACCGGTTTCAATTGCGGTAAGATTGATTATTTCATCCGCATCCCGCACATCGCCGTCACCGTTTAAATCGCGAAATGACCGTTGATAGGTATAATTAAGCACCATTCCGGAACCCAAGGCAAGTCCCAGACGGTACCCCATAATCGTGCTTTCGGTAAATTCAAATGAGAACAGGTCAGGAACGTTTCTCTGCTGATAAAACAATTCGGCGGTTTTAAGACGGCTGATACTTTTCTGCAATTTCAGGTTCGCATAAAAATTCTCATTAGGTGAATACGAAAAGGATTGGGTCTTTTCGTCCCAGATTTCACCGGACAAATTCTGGTAGGCTGCTTCCGCCATAATCAGTGATCCCAAATCCAGACTCAAACGGGAATAAAGCCCCTTAAGGGGACCATACCTGCCCAAACTGCTTTCTTTGGTGATGATTGCCGTTACGTTGCCGTTTCGATTTGTCTCAGTCTCTTCTCCTGTGGTCGAAATGGACGCCCTTTCGATCTGGTACGATTGGTTCCAATAACCGAATTCGAATTTCCCCCAGGGAATCATCCGGTATTCCAGGTTAAACCGGGCCGGCCCGAAGCGGGTCGCGACGCCGACGGGGATAATTCCCAATCCGGTGGAAACCTTTTGCTTTTTCTCCGGGTCCCAGGTTTGCCCGAACATCTTGGCCATTTGCGCGTAAATGGACACCGACATGTTGGACTCGACAACGATCGGGAATCCGATATCCAGGGCTATGGCACCAACCGGATCACTGCTTTTCTTTATATTCAACGGTTCGTCCCGGCGAATAATATCCCGGTCCAGCACGATTGTTGTGTCCATTGTCCAACCCGGAATCCGGCTGTCCAGGGTATCGGTAACTCCGTCCCCGTCGATATCCCATTCCAGGGGATCGTTGTCCGCGATGCCGTCGCCATCGGTATCGACCCAGTAAAACTTGTTGTTGGGAAAATCATCGACCAAATCCGGTCGGCCGTCGCCATCCCGGTCCTTCAGCCCCAGGTATTGATTCCTGTCCAGGACCACCGACATTCCAACCGGTGTCCCCGGTAATAACGGCCGCTCGATACGCAAACCGACCAAACCCAGGTTTTCTTTAAAATCATTCACGAATCCCTGCACGGACAATAACTTGTTTCGGACACTCCATTCCAAACCCACTTTTCGCACCTGGGGATAAAGCACCGTATTGGCGTAACCG
>JALUTR010000415.1 GCA_027021785.1 Fidelibacterota bacterium
AAAAAAGAGAAAGGGACGGTAACGTTGTTTGCTTTCGATAAGGATCAGGGATTGAGCGAGCACTCGGCGCCCTTTGATGCTTTGGTTCAGGTTACGGACGGAGAAGGGGAGGTCATTATTTCCGGGAATTCAAATATTGTGAGAGCCGGGGAAATCATTCTGATGCCGGCCAATGAACCACATGCCATCAAGGCGGTAACACCGTTTAAAATGATGCTGATTATGATCCGCGATTAAACCTGCCGGGAAAATGATGTCCACGGAGTTTTTACGTAAAAAATTGTGGCGCCGGCTTTCGGTTTTGTTCCTTCCCGCGATTTTGTTCGGTCAATTCGATTATTCGGGAAAATTCAATCCCTACGGTTTATTCCGGATCAGCGACGGCTCGGAGATATCCTTACCCTTCCGCTTGTTTCAAATAGAGTTGAATGCGACGAGGGGGAATTGGGATTTTAAAACGAATCTGGCCCTGGAATATCGCTGGTCCAATCGTGAATATGATGTTGACCTCCGTGAAGCCTATCTGGTCTGGTATCCCCGGTTTGGTGAAGTTAAAATCGGGAAACAAATACATGCCTGGGGAGCCGCCGATGCAAACAATCCCACGGACAATCTGAACGCCTATGATTACTACTATCTTTTCCTGCCGGGAACGGACAGGAAAATCGGTTCTCTGTCTGCTTCGGCGACCGTCTATTTTGATTCCTGGAATATCGAAGGAGTGGTGATCCCCGAACATCGAAGCGACCGGATGCCGTTTAACGAACCGGATTTTCCGATTGCGCCTCCCTTTCAACCGACCGATGAACAAATGGTGGAAGTTAACAATCCCCTGGAATACGGACTGCGGATCCGGACGACGATCGGTGAAGCCGACCTTTCCGTATCCTACTTCCGGGGACATGATCGTGGTTTTAGTTTGTTGGGATTTGATATTGTCAATCCCATGCCCCAGGATTCCACCGCAATTCCCGGATTTATCATGGACAATCATTTTGGTTATCGCGCCACCCGGGTGTTGGGCGTCGATCTGGTAACGTACCGGGGAAACCTGGGATTCCGGGCTGAAGCGGCATATTTCAAGACTTCCAATAATTATGATGAATCGTGGACGGTGTTATTCGAAACCGAAGCGGAATATGTTCAGTACGTATTACAATTGGAATACGCAGCTCCTTCGGATATTCAAGTCACGGCCCAATTCATTGGTAATACCGTCCTGAAAGCGGAAGGTCAAACATTGGACTTCGTGACCTTACAGCCGACGGAACTCACAACGGAAAATTTCATCCCCGGTATGGGGACACCCTTTGCCATGTTTGCCGACCGGGCGGTTATGGTCACCGCGTCGGGCGACTATTGGGATGGTCGCGTCGAACTCCGGGCCACGGGATTTATCAATCTGGATGAAACCGGGTCAATGTTCGGTACGGGGATAACCTGTTCCCCCCGTGAAAACTGGAAAATTAACCTGGATTTGATAAAATTAAACGGAGACGAAAACGATCCTGAAAATGCGTTCACCCGGTTGGAAGATTTTTCGCATGTTAACATCGGTTTGGAATACAATTTCTGACGCGCGGTTTATCACGTTTACACGAGAAACCACCCCGATCCCGTTACGATAAAATTCCGGTGTTTGGCTCAATAGTCAGGGCTGATTTATCTATGATATTTATTAAATTTATTTGTTTATAATCAGGTGATGAATACTTCAAAAAAAGTCGGTTTGGTTCTGGGAAGCGGTTCGGCCCGCGGTTGGGCTCACATTGGCGTGATTGAAGCTTTGGAGGAAGAGGACATTCCCATTGACTATATCGCGGGTGTCAGTATCGGCGCCTTTGTGGGCGCGATCTATGCCACCGGAAAGCTGAACAGTCTGAAGGAATTCGCGCTGCAACTTTCCTGGAAGATGATTTTGTCTTATTTCGATGTGGTTTTCCCGCGCTCGGGTTTCCTGGACGGAAAAAAGGTGTACGATCTGTTTGTAATGCACACCGATGCACAGACCTTCGAAGACTTTCTAATCCCCGTGAAAATGGTGGCTACGGACCTGTATTCCGGCGAAGAGGTCATACTCGATTCCGGCAATATTATTGACGCGGTTCGCGCCAGCATTGCGATTCCCGGAATCCTCACGCCGGTAAGACGCGGGGATCAACTGCTTGTGGATGGTGGCCTGGTGAACCCCGTTCCCGTTGACGTGGCGCGGGATATGGGTGCGGATGTGGTCATTGCGGTGAATCTGAATACCGATCTGACCCGGCGAAGAAGGCCGAAAAGAAAAGAACTCAAGTGGCTGGAGGATTCCCTGTTTAAATCAAAACGCCATAAAAATGAAGTAATCGCCAAACTGACGGATCATCTGTCAAATGCCGAGACATCGGTAAAAAGAAAAATCAGGACCTGGCTGAATAACGATAAATCGGTTCCCAATGTGATGGATATCATCGGGTCTTCCATTAACATCATGGAGGAACGCATCGCCCGCATTAATCTGTCCATCCACCCTCCGGATGTGTTAATCCGTCCCCGTTTGGGTGACCTTAAATTATTTGATTTCGACCATGCCGATCAGGCCATTCGTGAAGGATACCTGCGAACAAAAGAGAAAATGGACGATATTAAAGCGGCTTTGGCGGAACCGGTTGAAACGGAGTGACGGAGGATTGAAAGAATCGGGTATTTCCCGATGAATTCAGAAAAAGGCCGGGCCAGGCATAGTTCACCGGGCGGTGCCGGTCAATTTAAAGACTTCGGCTCAAGATCTTCGGAATGGCAATAAGTGGTTGTCGATCCCCGGGTACGGAAGTGTCAATGTCTTCCGCCGTGGCGGAGAGACAGTGACAACGCAGGTCCTTTTACCGGGTCATCAATCCTGATCTCGAATATAACCGATCGCGTCGAAGGGGTTCACCAGTGTGGTGGTGATATTTTTAAGATGGGCGCCGATTCGTTTGAGATAACGGGCGTATAATGCCACGGCGGCGGTCCTTGATTCGGACCCGAAGGCCAATTCGCCGGTGAGAATACTGTTGACGATTTCATCGGAGATGCTGTTTACCTGCTCACGGTACGAGGATATCAGGGCTTGGGCGACTTCCGCGTCCTGGGTGTGGATGGCTTCCAGGGTTTTGTCGAAACGGGAAACCATTTCGGATTCAATGAGATGCAGGTCCTCGGATAACTCTTCCGAAATGATTGCTTCGGGATAATTCAGCGCCAGGTCGAGAATGTTTTTGGTGTAATCCCCCACCCGTTCAATGTCGACCACGATATTGACCAATACCATCCCGCTTTCCAGGTCGGTGTCACCTCTGTTCACGGCATAGTGGGTCATGACCTTGCGCCTGACGGTCTGTTGGTATTTGTTGATTTCCTTGTCGCGTTTTTTCAGGGCTTTCAGGGTGGCAATGTTGCTTCGTTCACGCAACATCTTAAGGGCTTGAACAAATATTTCCCGCGAGAGATTCATCATTTCATAGGAATCTTTCCAGGCCTGGGAGAGAAGATCATCGGCCCGCCATAAATTTATGAAGTCTTTAAAAACACTCATGTTTTACCTCACGATTAATATCAGGATTAACGGAATCAAATAAAAGACAATCATAATGTACACAATCGGAATGATTCGATTCTGCAATGAAATTGTAGCAAACCATTCCGCCATTCGGAGGGGGATAGTTCGTATTATTTTAACCGGCCAGATGATGGCGATTCCCATTACGTTGAAAATAAGATGTGAAAAGGCAACCGCCAACGGGGCGTGTGTCCCCGACACCAGACTGGCAAGAATAGCGGTAACGGTGGTTCCGATATTGGCTCCTAAAGTATACGGGAATATTTGTTGCAGCGTCAGAATACCGGCGCCGGCCAGGGGGATTACAAGTGAGGTGGTAATGGAACTGCTTTGCACCAAAACGGTGATGAATATCCCAAACAGGATGGCTCGTAGTGCGGTCTTAAAAATATGAGTATCGAAGAAAGCCTCCAATTTTGACATTACAAGACTGCGAATAAGTACGGTCAGGTAGCGTAAAGACAAGAACAGAAACAAAAGGGCCAGAACAAGCAGCAGCCAGTTCGAATTGATAAACGATTGTTTGTCAAGAAGGTCGCTGATCCAATGCACGGCCGGTTTGGTGATCATTTTCACCGGACTTTTAAAAGCAATCGTTCCCGACCCGATGAAAAACGTCGCCAGAGCGTTAGCCAGGTTGCTGATGATCCCGGTGGAGAGCTGGAGGGGAAACAGGATTAATACCGATAATAGATTAAAGAAATCATGGATAATGGATGCCGCAAAAGCACGTTTGAATTCATTCTTTTTTACAATATGTCCCAGTGAAACGATGGTGTTTGTCACACTGGTACCGATATTGGCGCCCATTATGTATGGGACGGCCGCCGCCACAGCCAGGTGGGGATCGTCGCCAAAAGTTCCGGCTGCGACCATGCCCACCACCAAGGACGTGGTTGTACTGGAGCTTTGAATAAGACTGGTGGTAAGTATTCCAATGAACAACCCGATAAGGGGACCGGCAGAGCTCTTGATTAATTCTTCCGCGAATCCGCGTCCCAGACCCTTGAAGGCTGAACCGATCATACCGATACTGACCAGGAATAAATAGAGAATGGCAAAAATTGCCAGGACTTTTATAAAGTTGATCCAGTGGGACTTTGAAGAATCTTTTTCGGCTTGTGAGTTGTTCATATGCCGTAAAAATTGAGGGCAATCTTACAATCAATATGCAATAGGGAAAAAGAATATCTGATTATAAAATACAAAAAATTATAGGCGACCTTTAAAATCCGGACTCTTTAAAGGTCGCCTTATCAATCTAATTCCGGAGCGGCTTCCCTTTCTTTAACATGTACCGGATTCTGTCCTGGGTGAGGGGCTCGCCGGCCAGGGAGATAAATGTTTCCCGTTCGATATCCAGGAGGTATTGTTCATCCACGGTTTTGGTTAAGCCCGCTTTATCGCCGCCGGTTAATACATAAGCCAGTTTCTGTCCGATTTTCTCGTCGTGAGCGGAAATTTTGCCCTGGGATTTGTAGCCTTTTAATACCATCAGCATCGCTGTTCGCCCCCCGGCGCCCGGCAATTTAAGATCGTCGCGATACCGCGGAGGCTCATAGTCGTCAATCAGTCCGAGAACTTTTTGCCTGGCTTCCCATAATTGATGATCGTGGTTGAGGATAATGGTATCCGAATTTAATAAATAGCCCAGATGTTTCGCTTCTTCCGCGCTGGTGGCGACTTTCGCGAAACCGATTGTTTCGAATGCTTTCTGCACAATCGGGAAGACGTTCAAACGTCCCGTTTTTCCGGCGTTTTCCATGAGATTCAGGATCAGGCGCAGATTACCGCCCGCCCCCGGTATCAGTCCCACACCCACTTCAACAGCGCCGATATAAAGTTCTGCCGCCGCGACCCGATGGGAAGTGGGGGCGATGAATTCAAATCCGCCTCCCAGGGTCAGGTGGAAAGGAGCCGCAACGATGGGGGCCGGTGAAAAGCGGATGCGTTGGGTCAGGTCCTGGAACAGTTTAACCGTTTTTTCCAGGCCGTTCCAGTCTTCATTTTCGCAGAATTCCAAAATACCGGCCAGGTTTGCGCCGGCACAGAAGTTCTGCCCCTGATGCCCGATCACCAGGCCCTTGTATTTTCCGGCTTCCAGCAAGTCCAATCCGTACGCAAGCATATCGATAATGGATCCGTCAATGGGATTCAGGGAGGGTTGCAGTATGGAGTGGAATTCCAGGTTCAATACACCCTCGCCCAAATCGATTAAACTGGCGCTCCAGTCCCGTTTGACCAGGTTCCCCTTGGATTTCTCGAGTACCAGGTTGATTGTTTTGTCACCGGGTTGCTTGACCTTTTCGACTTTCGTGACACAGTCATAATAGGTCTGTTTCCCCTTATCAGTCTGATAAAATGAGGTTCGACCGGAAGATACCATGTCGAGTACCCATTGGGGGACGGATTTGCCTTCATCCTGCATACGGTCTATCGAACGTTCCACGCCAATCGCGTCCCAGGTTTCAAAAGGTCCTAATTCCCACCCGAAACCCCATTTCATGGCATTGTCGACATTAATGATGTCATCGGAAATTTCGGGAATACGGTTAGCGCTGTAGATCAAAGTACGGGTCAGTATTTCCCAGAAGAATCGGCCGCCTTTGTCATCGCTGTACGCCAAAGCGGCGATTCGTTCGCCGATGTTTTTTCGGTCCTTGGCGATTCGGTAGCCGTCAAAACGGACTCTTTTCTGAGGTGTGTATTCGCCGGTTTTGAAATCAATCGAAAGGATCGCTTTATCTTCCTTCTTATAGAAACCGGCCCTGGTTTTTTGTCCTAACCGTCCCGAATCGATTAATTCCTTCAGGATTGGGGGGATTTGAAAAATGTCCCGCTCCTCGTCGTTTTCACCGCGATCGTAACTGGTCTTCGCCACGTGCGCCAGGGTGTCGAGGCCCACCACATCGGCCGTGCGGAAGGTTGCGCTTTTGGGCCGACCGACAATTGTCCCCGTAAGTTTGTCCACTTCTTCAACTGTGAGTCCCATGTCGAGCGCCGTTTTAATCGTCACCATCAGTCCGTATACGCCGATCCGATTTCCGATAAAGTTGGGAGTATCCTTGGCATGGACAATCCCTTTCCCCAGCACGTCAGAACCGAATTTCTCCATCGTTTCGTAGACCTCATCATCGGTCTCTTCGCACCGAACCAGTTCCAACAGGCGCATGTAGCGGGGCGGATTGAAGAAGTGGGTGATCATGAATCGTTTTTTCAGATCATCGGGGAGAGCGGTGACGAGATCGGCCAAAGGAATACCGGACGTATTGGAGGTGGCCATGGCTGATGGTTTCAAATAGGGCACCACCTGTTGGTAAACCTTGTGTTTGATGTCCAGCCTTTCCGCCACCGCTTCCAAAACCCAGTCCACATCTTTTAAACGATCCAGGTGATCCTTGTAATTACAGGGCGTGATAAGTTTGGTGTTCCCCGGTTTGTAAAGGGGATTCGGTTTAAGCTTGGTAAGATTGTTTACACCGGCTTCGGCCAGATCCTGGGTGATATCGTAAAGCAACGACGGAATCCCGGCATTGGCCAGGTGTCCGGCCAGTTGTGCTCCCATGACCCCGGCTCCCAAAACGGCTGTTTTTTCAATTTTTTTTGTCATCTTGTCCTCGACTTTCGATTATAATGGTTTATTTCCCCTTTAATACAGGCTTATATACCGGTACATGACCCAGAAATGGGACAGGCTGCCAAGCAGCACAAAGATATGGAATATTTCGTGTGCTCCGAACCACCGCACCGGATTGGGTTTATCAACGGCGTAAATTACGGCTCCGATTGTGTAACTGAAGCCCCCGACCGCCAACCAGATCAAGGCGCCCGGATCGAGGGTGTTTACGAGTGGATACACGCCGATAATAATCAACCAGCCCATCAAAAGATAAATGGACGTTGATAACCATTTCGGCGCGTCAATCCAAAACAACTTCAGCGTTATCCCCACCAGCGTGAATCCCCATGCGAGACCGAAAAGGGACCAACCCCAACCGCCCCTCAGCGGGATCAAACACACCGGGGTATACGTTGCCGCAATCAGGATAAAAATCGCGCTGTGATCAAATTTACGCAGGAATCTCTCCGCTCTTGGTGTAGCCGGTATCCAGTGGTAGAGCGTGCTTGCCGTGTATAGCAGGATGAGCCCGAACCCGAAGATGGAGTAGGTGACAATATGCCAGCCCTTCACCGGCGAAACCACCCGCAGTATCAGGAGGACCGTGCCGACAACGGCCAGAACGGTGCCCAGGAAATGGGTAAAGCCACTCATGGGTTCTTTAAGGTTTTTAATAAGACGGCGCATCATTTTTCCGGTCTACCGGCGAAAAATCGTTGCGATACCCTGCCCGGTGCCGATGCACATGGTGGCAAGTCCCGTATGTGTGTCCTGTTGTTCCATTACATTGATCAGTGTGGTGATTATCCGGGCTCCGGAGCATCCCAGTGGGTGGCCCAGGGCAATGGCGCCTCCGTTTAAATTGATTTTATTGATGTCCCATCCCCCCTCGCGAATGACATACAGCGCTTGTGCCGCAAAGGCTTCGTTTAACTCAATCGTTTCAATGTCCTCCAGTGCCAGGCCGGCCTTTTTCAGCGCCTTTTTCGTGGCGGGGAGAGGGCCTGTTCCCATGCGGGTCCAGTCTACGCCGGCGATCGCGCGCGAAATCACTTCGGCGCGAATCTTCAGCCCGTTCTGTTCGGCAAATTCGCTGCTGGTGATTAACACGGCGGCGGCTCCGATGGAAATGGGACTGCTGGTGGCGGCGGTAACGGTTCCCTCCGCCAAAAATGCGGGGGCCAGGCTTTTTATTTTTTCGATGTCCGGTTCCCGGGGGCCTTCGTCCAGTTCGATCGTTTGTTCTCCGTACTTATCGATCGGGATAATTTCGTTTGTGAAACGATCTTCGGCAATGGCTTTAAGCGCCTTTTGGTGGGAAGCGATGGCGAATGATTCCTGATCCGCGCGGGAAATATTTCCATCCCGGGCCAGGTTCTCGGCTGTTTCCCCCATGCCGATATAAAACTCCTGTTCGGCTAACCGGGGATGAAAGTCGGGCGCAAATCCACCCATCGGGACGGAAAACATATCCTCTACCCCGGCGGCAATACCGACATCGATGTCGCCAACCTCAATGGCCGTACTGAGCTGGTGCAGGGCGTCCATGGAAGAACCGCAAAACCGATTCACAACCTTTCCGCCGGCTTCCTTCGGGATACCGGCCAATATCGCGGCCGAGCGCGCCAACAACATCCCCTGGGGTCCCTCCGGGAATGCGCAACCCACAACCACGTCTTCGACGGTTTCCGGTTTAACCCCCGGATTGCGACTCATCAGGCCTTTGATTACCTGTGCCAGTAGATCGTCGGGACGAATCCCGATCAAATTCCCGTTTTTCACGCCGATCGGCGAACGAACGGCATCGATGATAACCGATTTGGTACTCATGATTAACTCCTGTAAAATTGTTGGTTGGTGTTGAACATTCCGTCTGGCAGTCGATTAAAAGGGATATGTCTTATGGGCATAAACCATTTCGGCTATATGGCGTTTCAAACCAATAATATCGGTTCGCGGCAGCATCTGTACCTGAAACGTCCGTAAGTGGGCGATAACTTCCTCCGGCAAATGGCCGCGATAAATCCCGTTCAGGCCGGTTAAAGACAAACTCAGTATCCGCAGGGAAACCTCCGCCGCGTGTACCTTGGCAATCTTCACGATGGTTTTGTATTCTTTCCCGGTATCATTTATTTGGCGAACGCGTGTGATGGTGCTGTCGGCGGTATACAATTCGATGAACATATTGGCCAGGATTTCGGTCAATTGCTGTTGATGCTTCAGGTCCTGTCCGTATTCGCAGAGGGCCTCATGGAACAGGAAAAGAGCGAGTTTCTTTCCGGTATCGATGGCCTGGGCTTCCTGCTGCAATAATTGATGTTCCGCAGGTTTGATTTTTCCCCGCAGGAAGTCATCGATTTCCCTGATCGCCGTACGAATGGGCAATTCTTCCATAAGCGCTTTTTTCATCATGTATCCGGTAATGATTTGCCGGTTGATTTCATTGGTGCCTTCCCAAATCCGGTCAATACGCGTATCCCGGTAAATACCGGCCATGGGAAATTCTTCAATAAAGCCGTAACCTCCGAAAATCTGAACGCCGTTATCGGCGCACATGGCCAGGGTTTCACTGCCATATACCTTTGCCATGGAAGCTTCAATGGCAAAATGTTCCATCGCTTCACCCATTTTGATGTAATAATCAGGGTCCGATTTGTCCAGTGTGTTTATTTCATTCTGGATCAGGCCGATTGTCCGGTAAATCATGCTGTCGGCGGAGTAGGTGCGAATTACCATGTCGGCGATTTTACCCTTGATTACGTCAAAATGGGCAATGGGCTGGCCGAATTGGCGTCTTTCAAGGGCGTATTTTATGGCTTCTTCGATGACCGCCTTGGAGCCCCCCAGGTCGGACGTGGACAGTTTAAAACGTCCCAGGTTCAGGGCGTTGAAGGCGATGGTAGCCCCCTTGCCGACCTGGTAAAGGAGGTTCTCCACGGGGACCCTGGCATCGGTGAACCTGAGGGATGTGGTGGAAGAGCCCTTGATTCCCATTTTCTTTTCTTCCGGGCCGACCTCAAAACCGGGCGTATCCCGGTCGACGATGAAGGCGCTGAATTTATCGCCGTCCACCTGGGCAAATACGGTGTACACATCGGCCCAGCCGCCGTTCGTAGTGAATTGTTTTTCCCCGTTCAGTATGTAATATTTTCCGTCATCGGATAGGACGGCGGTGGTTCTGGCGGACAAAGCATCGGAACCGGAAGAGGGCTCGGTTAACGCGTAGGCGCCTACCCACTCCCCGGAAACCAGTTTCGGAAGATATTTTTGTTTTTGTTCCGCAGTGCCGAACCAGACAATCGGCAGGCAACCGATGCCGGTTTGCACCGAATACGTGGTGGTAAATGAGGCACAGTACCCCGACGACATGGATTCGGCGATGATGGCGGTGGTGATTTTATCCAGTTCCATTCCACCGTATGCTTCCGGGACATCCACTCCCAACAAACCCAATTCACCCATCTCGCGGAGTAATTTAAGCGTTAAATCCCGGTTGTATTTTTCGATTTCATCCTTGTTCTCGCGAATTCGTTCGCGGGCGAATTCCTTGACCATCCCTTCGATTTCACGATGCTCTTCGGAAAAGGATTCCCGTACGAATATTGGTCTCGATCCGATTGCTTCCACAAGAAACTGTCCACCGGTTATGTTGCTCTTGTCTTTTGTATTCATTGTTTTTTCCCTTTAAGTTTTTTTAACCAGGCCGGACAGAATGAAGTCCGTTATGGTTTCAATATATGTTCGCGCGCCGATTCCCAAACCATTGAAAAGCGTGAACCAGATGATCCCTTCAATATTGACCATAATGGAGAGGGCGGTGGTAAGCACATCGATGTTTTTAAACTCTCCCGACCGTTTCCCTTTTTCTATGATCTGTTTAATTAGTTCCAGGAATTCCGAATAAACTTTTTGAACTTTATCATGGAAGTCCTTGTCCCGACCGGAAAGGGCCCAGAATTCCACCATGGCCTTAAACAAATTGGGGTCCTGTTCGTATTGCGTAATGAAGAACTGAAAAAGATCCTGCAATTGATTCGAAGCGCTTTCGTTATTTTCGACAATACGATTCAAGGGAGCGCTATACCGGCTTACCCAGTAATTAACCAGGCTGAGGTAAATTTCCTTTTTGGATTTGTAATACCAGTAGATAGCCCCCTTGCTTAATCCGGATGTTTCCACAATGTCGTCCATGCGGCTGTTATCGTACCCTTTGCGGACGATAACCCGGAGGGCGGCGTCCAGGATTTGTTCTTTCCGTAATTCTTGTTTGGTGTTATCCATAATATAGACCGACTGGTCGGTTTATATTACGATTAAATTGTTGCCGGTCCAAGAGAATTTTACAGATAGGTAGTAATCCCTTCGTTACGGGGGCATATTTAATGTACCAAGAACTCCCGACGATAGTCGGGAAGCGAAGCGAGTCCGCAAGGCGGACCGGCGCATGCCGGGAAACCAATCCACCGGGCGCTCTGTGGGATCATTGGGAAAAATGCCGTGAAAACGGAGATGCCTATCGGCACTGATTGCCGGCTTCCAAACTTTTGTCCTGTTCTTCCTGTAAATGTCCCATTGTGCATGGTCGGGAGACCATGAACGATCAGGTTAGAGCGTAATCCGGTCCTGTAATCCGCCGGCTGATTGATTCTTGGTAATTCAATTACCCCGGCATTCGAATGATCTCTGATTTTCCTTGCGTAAACAGGTAAAATACAGTACAATACAACAAGGTATTAGATGTATGAATCGCGGTACCTACCAGATAAAAATTAAGATATCACAGCCGGTGACAATAAAGATCGGCAAATTAGGGGTTTATCAATTCTCACCGGGAATTTACATCTATACCGGTAGGGCCGGCCGGGGACTTGCAAAACGCCTGCTCCGGCATCAACGAAAAAACAAACCCGCCCGGTGGCATATTGATTACCTCACCAATCACCCTCACGCAATCGTAACGGATGTTTCCATTGTTAACGATGATCCGGAAATGGAATGTTTCGTCCATCAATCCATGATGGCAAATAAGAATGTGGTAACGCCGGTCAAGGGTTTCGGATCGACGGATTGCACCGCCGGATGTCCGGCTCATTTGGTTCGGGTTGACCGATGAAGACGGCGGTTCGATGTGAGAGCGGATATTATCCGGCCCGGTGGTGGGAGCCCCTCGCCGCCGGAAAAGTGCAGTGTAAGTTGTGTCCGCGCGCCTGCCGGATTCCTCCCGGTTCTCACGGCTTTTGTGTCGTTCGTGAGAATCGTGCCGGCAAACTGTACAGCAAGGTCTTCGGACGGACCACCGGGTTGGCGGTGGACCCGATCGAGAAAAAGCCGTTGTATCATTTTTATCCCGGAACGCAGATATTAAGTTTCGGAACCATCGGTTGCAATCTGGGCTGCAAGTTTTGTCAAAATTGGCATATCAGCAAGGTTCGTCACCAGGTATATCTTATGCATGAAATCGCGGCCGAATCCATTGTTCGGAAAGCCAAAGAGCATAATTGCATCGGAATCGCCTACACGTACAATGAACCCGTCATTTTCGGAGAATGGGTGATGGACATCGCCCGCCTGGCCAGGGAACGGGGATTGAAAAATGTCCTGGTCACAAACGGTTATATTTCTCCGGTTGCGCGCAAGGACCTGTACCGGGATATTGATGCGGTAAACGTGGATCTGAAAGCCTTTCACAAGTCCTTTTATCGTAAGCTTACCCTGTCCCGCCTGGAGCCGGTGCTGGACACACTGCGCTGGCTGGTCCGCGAAACCGATGTCTGGGTGGAGATCACAACGTTGATTATTCCCGGGGAGAACGACGGGGACAGTGAGTTGGATAGCCTTACAAAATTTGTGGCGCGGGAATTAAATCCCGATGTGCCGGTTCATTTCACCGCCTTCCATCCGGATTTTAAAATGCTGGATTATCTACCTACACCGGTTGAGACGTTAATTCGGGCCCGGGATATTGCTTACCGAAACGGTCTCCATTATGTTTACACCGGAAATATTTACACTTCCGTCGGACAAAAGACCGTTTGTCATCATTGTGGTAAAATGGTGATTCACCGGAATATCTATTACGTGCAGAAACCCGATATGAAGGGCAATCGTTGTGGTTTTTGCGGGTTTCGGATTCCTGGGCATTTTGGCCGGGAACCGGTTCATCCCCGAAGCCAGTCGGTCATCGTGTAAGAATGTCCTCAATTCGAAAACCGGCGGCGCAGCACTTTTATAGGGGCGATTTACGAGCACAGATGGAGACCTTTTTGCGGACGTTCACGCCGCCGGAAGATATCCCGGCGGAATTGGTCGGAGCCTTGGTGCCGCATGCCGGCTGGGTTTATTCCGGCGGTGTCGCGGCGCGAACCCTGGCCTGCCTGGCCGCTTCAATGAAACCGGATACGGCGATTATTTTCGGCACCGATCATACCGGCGTTCGTCGACACAGTTTGTACCCTGAAGGCGCCTGGCTGACACCCCTGGGCCCCGTGGATGTGGATGGAGAACTGGCAAGCGAGCTGTTGGTGAAATTGTCCGGCGAACTGGTTGCGGACCGCCGGGCGCATGATCGCGAACACTCCATTGAAGTCATTTTACCCATGCTGCGATATTTCTGGCCCGGAATCCGGATCGTTCCGATTATTGTCCGGCCGGATCCGGACAGCGCCCGCTTGGGAAGCGGAATCGGATCCCTGGTGAACAGGATAGACAGGAATGTGGTTTTGTTGGCTACAACCGATTTGACTCATTATGGCTCTTTGTATGGTTTTTTGCCGGTTGGGATTGGCGCGAAGGGATTGGACTGGCTGCGGGAGAATGATAAACGCATGGTGGCTTGCATGTGTGCCGCCGATGCCGACGGTGTATTGCGGGAAGCCGCGGTTCATGGAAATGCCTGTGGAGCCGGCGCGGCGGCGGCGCTGATCAGCGCCGTAAATAAGCGGGGAAGGGAAAGAGGTTACCTGGTGGAGTATGCCACGAGTCATGGATCCGATCCTCCGGATACATTTACTTATGGTGTCGGGTATGCCGGAATCGTCTATTAAAACCCGGCCCGGCTCGTTCAAACCCTGTTATCTGGAAGCCTGGAAACAGGGTGTTTTGAATCAAAAAATAGAAACGGGCAGGACCTTGATGCAAAATTGTGTTCTCTGTCCCCGCCGGTGCGAAATCAATCGCTTCAAGGAAGCGAAGGGCGTTTGCCGGACGGATTACCGGTGCCGGGTGAGCAGTTATTTCCCGCATTTTGGCGAAGAAAGTTGTATTACCGGTTTTCGCGGATCGGGAACGATTTTCTTTACGAGTTGCAACCTGCGCTGTGTATTTTGCCAGAATTGGGATATCAGTCATAACAATCGCGAACGGCCGGTGTCTCCCGAAGAACTGGCCCAAATGATGATCCATCTCCAGGAACGCGGATGTCACAATATTAACCTGGTGACCCCTTCGCACGTCGTTGTCCCCATCCTGGAAGCGTTGGCGGTAGCCGTCGAAAGGGGATTGTGCCTGCCAATCGTTTACAACACCAGCGCCTACGACAGCCCGGAGAGTCTGGACTTGCTGGACGGTATCGTCGATATTTACATGCCCGATTTCAAGTTTTGGAGTGGGGCGACGTCCAAACGGTACGCGAAAGCTCCCGATTACGCCGTGGCGGCCCGGAGGAATATGCGGATTATGCACGAACAGGTCGGGGACCTGACGCTCGATGAATTTGGTATCGCCCGGCGGGGATTGTTGATCAGGCATTTGGTAATGCCCAATCACGAAGAGGAATCACGGGAAATATTAACATTTATTGCCCGGGAGATTTCCCCCGAGACAATGGTTAACGTTATGTTTCAATACCGCCCGGAATATAAGGTAAGCGTTTCGCGTTATCCGGAAATTAACCGGACGTTAACGGCCGGTGAGCGGGCAAGGGCCCTGGAGATTGCCGCTTCCGCCGGATTAAAACGGTTCGCCTGATGATCCTTGTTCATCTCCGTTTCTACGAAGAACTGAATGAGTTTTTGTCCCCCGAGCGGCGCAAAGTGCGATTTGAAAAACAGTTATTGCTGCCGACGACCGTTAAGGACCTTATCCAATCCTGCGGTGTTCCCCACACGGAGGTGGACCTGATTTTGGTGAATGGTAATTCGGTGGATTTCGATTACCGGGTCGGGGATGGGGATGACGTCAGTGTTTACCCGGTATTTGAAACGTTGGATATATCGGACGTGACCCGTTTGCAGGAACGTCCTTTGAGAAGACTGCGTTTTGTCGCCGATTCCCATTTGGGCAAGCTGGTGCGGCGGCTGCGGCTCCTGGGCCTGGATGTAACCTTTGATAAACACGTGAGAGGTCGCGAATTGATCGAACAGGCGGTGTCGCAAAAGAGAGTGTTATTGACCAGGAACCGCCAGTTGCTGATGGCGAATATAGTGCAGCGGGGATACTGTGTTCGTTCCGATCAGCCGGATGAACAGGTCGTGGAAGTGATCCGGCGTTTCGATCTTGGAAACAACCTGAAGCCGTTTTCGCGTTGTCTGCGTTGCAACGGTCTGCTGAAACCGGTTCCGAAAGAGGATGTTTTACACCGGCTGCCGCCGATGACCAGAGAAACTTATGACAAATTTTTCCAATGTCAGAACTGCCGGAAAATCTATTGGCCCGGGTCCCATTTTGAAAAATTGGAGCAATTTGTGGAAACCGTACATCGTCGCTTCGCTTCCAAGCGGAACACGAATCATCAATTGAAGCACAGCGACTAATTCCTTTGGTATCCGCCGGTTGACGGGAATAGTACAAGAATGGCGAACATTACGGACAAATTACCTACCGATAGGTAATGACCCACGCCGCAAGGAATATGTATCAGGTCCGATCCGGTTTCCTGTTTCGCTTCCTACATGCCTCGGGAGTTCTTTGTCGTGGGTTATGAACGTATTTGAGCGCTTTGCGGAAATAGGATAAACCTGATAGATTCCAAACATGGAAAAGCCAATCATTTAGATGGATTGCGGGGGCTGCTTGTATTCAATAAAAAAACATCAAGTAATGAATATCTAAGATGAAACAGCGGAATCGTTCCGGATCAGTGCTCAGGTTAAAAATATTTTACGGAACGCATTCGGCTAATCACGCATTCCGATTAGCAATGACCAGTAACTATTTTCTCACAATTTAACCGGGCAAGGATCATGACTATCTTTTTACAAGCGGTAAATGTTTTGTTGCCATTGCTCTATGGCTTGTCACTCATTTTTTATGTCAGCCATTTTAACACAAAGAAACCGAGGTATGGAAAATGGGCGTCATCGATACTCCTGATCGGGATTATCACCGATGTTATTTATATTGTGGGGAAGGGGCTCTATTTTCAGTATTTCCCCATTTCAAACACGTCGGAATCCTTCTCCATGCTGGCATTGAATATTGCCGTATTGTACTATATTATCGAACGGACGAATAAAGAAGGAGCCACCGGTTTATTTTTCCTCTCGATTATTTTCCTGTTTCAGTTAATTGCTTCGATGTTTATTAATGGATTCGGAACATCAAATGAATTGTTGTCGAATCCCATGTTCGGGTTCCACGTCACCCTGACGTTACTGGGTATTTCCGCTTTGGCGATCGCGGCCCTGTACGCCTTGATGTATCTCATGTTGGCAAAGGAAATCAAACGTCATCATTTCGGTGTAATATACGACCGGTTGCCCGCGCTTGAGACCGTCGAGAAAATGGGTATGTTTGCCACCGGGTTCGGTATAATCTTTTTGGGGATCGGAGTTTTCCTTGGCCATTTGTGGGCCTATAAAATTCTGGGGTATTTTTTCACAACGGATCCTAAGATCGTTATTACCGACATTGCGTGGATGATTTATGCGCTTGGCTGGATTGTTTCCTGGAAACTGGGTTTGCGGGGACTGAGAATGAGTTTGATTACTTTTTGGGGGTTTCTTGTCTTGTTTATATCTATCGTCGTATTTAGCATGTTCCTCCAAACGTTTCATCGGTTTTCATGAATTCCGAACATACCATCATCATAATCGGCTTTAGCCACAAAAACGCTTCGGTTGAATTCCGGGATCGGATTTCCGTCAATGAGGAAATGGCGTCCAGGTTCATCGACGCGGCGATGGGGGCGGATTTATCCATCCGCGAAATCGCCGTTTTATCGACTTGTAACCGGACGGAATTCTATTTTGTTTCGCCGGTTGCCCTTACGGAGCTGAGACTGTGGCTGGAAGCACAATATCGTTCTTTAATGAACGTGGATATTACGGATCCGGATGTTCAACCGTTAATGTTACAAAACGAAGCTGCCGTGGAGCACCTGTTGAGTGTCGCCGGCGGTTTGGAAAGCATGATGTTGGGGGAGAGGCAAATCCTGTCCCAGGTGAAATCAAGTTACGATTTGATCCTTTCCAAGGAGTATTCCTTCCCGATTCTCAACCGGCTTTTTCAATCCGCAATTCGGGCCGGCAAGGCCATTCATACCCGCACCAATTTATGTCGCGGAGCGGTTTCGGTGAGTCAGGCGGCGGTCGAATTGGCCCGAAAAATATTCAAGTCCTTTCAGAACCGGAATATTTTGCTGGTTGGAGCCGGGGAAACATCAAAATTGGTGGCCGAACACTTCAGGGAAATCGGGAGCCACCAGTTCATCATTGCCAATCGCGGGGAAGCGCGGCGGAAACAATTGGCGGAACGGTTCAATGGGAGGGCAAGGGCGATCCCGTTGGAGGAAATACCCTCCGCGTTACTGGAAGCGGATATTGTTGTCACCGCTGCAAAAGCCCCGGATTACCTGATTACATACGATGATATGATGCAGGCAATGAAGGGCCGTAAATACCGGGTGTTGCTGCTGATCGATATCAGCACACCACGGGTTATCGATCCCCGCGTAACCGATATTTCCGAAGCTTTCCTGTACAATATTGATCATTTGAAAAACGTTATAGCGGATAATCTTGAAAAACGGAGAGAGGAAATCCCGGCCGCCAAATCGATTGTCGCGGAAGTCCGGGAGGAGTTCCTGGTATGGCTGAGATCGCTTGAGGTTGTCCCAACCATATCCAAATTGACGGAATATTTTGACGCCATCCGAGTCCAGGAACTTAAAAAATATGCCCATAAGACCACGGAAAAAGAATATTCCCACATGGAACAATTATCAAAAAGCATTATCCGGAAATTGCTGCATTATCCCATCATCAGTTTACGGGGTATGTCCAACGGACATAACCTGGATCTTTCCAAAATTGAGGTTGTGTGGGAGTTTTTCCGTTTGCACGAATTTAAAGGAAAAGAAAAGTGAAAACGCTGACGATTGGCTCGCGGGGTAGTCAATTAGCCCTTTGGCAAGCCAACTATATTCGTGATTTGTTCCAGAAAAAAGACGGGAATCTAACCGTTGAAATCAGGACGATCCGGACCCGGGGCGATAGAATCCGGAATGTTCCGTTGCCGAAGATCGGCGGTAAGGGGTTGTTTACGAAGGAGATTGAGGATGCGTTGCTGGCCGATGAAATCCAGTGTGCCGTCCATAGTTTAAAAGATTTGCCGACAGCCCTGCCGGAGGGTCTCGTTTTTGCCGGTTCGCCGGAGCGGGCGGATCCGCGGGACGCCTTTGTTTCTTTTAAATGGCGCCGGTTGGCCGACGTGCCGGATGACGGTGTGATCGCCACGGGCAGTTATCGTCGACAGGCCCTGATCCGGCTGCAGAAACCCAACGTCAGATTCGTGGAACTCAGGGGCAATATCGGTACCAGATTACGAAAATTAAAGGAGGCCGGTTGGGACGGGATTATTATGGCGGCCGCGGCCCTGGAAAGGCTGGGCGAAGAGGAACACATCGCCGAGTACCTGAATCCGGAAACCTTTATTCCCAGCGTCAGCCAGGGAGCGATCGGAATTGAAGTGAACAGTAAGCGGACCGACGTTATGGAGCTGGTGGAGTCGATTTCCGATTCCACCACCGTGCAGGCCGTCCTGGCCGAACGGGCCTTTATGCGACAGTTGGAAGGAGGATGCTCGATTCCCCTGGGCGCCTGGGGACGGATTCGGGATGATCGTCTGATCCTTACCGGATTTATCTCCGATCTTGAGGGGCGCGAAGCGTTGAACCGTACTCTTACCGGGGACCCGGAGCGGGCGGAGGAACTGGGGAAGGAACTGGCGGACCAATTTATCGACCTGGGAGGGAAGGAAATACTGAGCCGATGACCCCGACGATCCTGTACACGGGACTCAGCAAAAATAAGTCGATTCAATCACTCCCGGAGGGCGTCAATTATTACCATGTTCCGACAATTCGAATCGAGTATGAACACCCGGAGGACTTTGCGCCGGTTTCGGAATGGTTGAACCGGGAGCCTTACGTGGTGTTTTTCAGTAAAAACGGTGTTATCGGATTGGAGCGCTGGGTTCGGGAAGAAAACCTCTCGCTCCCGCTTGATCGATCGACGGTGTGGGCGGTCGGGAAAGCCACGGCTGAGATGGTCCGGGAAAAATTCGGATTATCGGCCGTCCGACCGCCGAAGCAAAACAGCATAGGGTTGATCCGGGCGTTTGAAACCATACCCCCAAAACCGGTTTTGCTGTTCAGCGCCAGGAAAAGCAGGCCGCAGTTCCCGCTCTGGCTGGAAAAGCAGGGTTGGGAGTATCGACGGGTGGTAGTCTACGCGACCAGGATTATACACAATCAAAGCCTGGCGGAACTTTTCCGGAATAAACCGGATGAATACATTGTTTTTACTTCTCCCTCCACCGTAAAGGGGTTTCTGAAATCCACGGGACTGCCGAACCTGGAAAATGTCGAATCGCGGTTGATTTCCATCGGCCCCACAACCAGCGCCGAAATACAATCATCCGGTGGCCATATTTTCGAGGAGTTGGTAACACCTGACATAAATGATTATCTTACGTTTCTCACTTCGAGGTGAAGTGTTTATTCGCAAATTTCTTATTATTGAAATTGATTTGAAGGAAGTTATTTAAAAAGATATGGCATTAAGCATTATGGTAGATTTGATTCGTACTATTTCCGTCAGTCGGTGGAAAGACCCACAAGTCGGCGGACACCAAAAGCCCCGAATAATTCGGAGACATCATAAAATAGAAACCAGACGATGGTATTTTTTTCTTTACTACTTACCAGAGGCATCGTCCCCTCCTGTAATAGGAGGGGACCACAGGGGTGGTATAAAAAATTTGAATACATCCTTTAATCTGAGTATCATTCGAAGAAATAAAACCGTGAACTTGTTTCCACACGTTTGAACCATGAACCATCCTGTCACCAACAGACTAAAACAAAAGCAAATCCGAAGGATCCTCAGGAATAACCTCACTCCCTGGGAGCAAAAATTATGGCAACGTCTTATTATGTTTTCCGGGCTTTCCTCTATTTTACAGGTGAATAAGTAACTGAAATGACAGTATTTAGACAGAAAAAGGATAAAATCAGATATTATTACCACCCCCTACCCCCTCCTATTACCCACGACTCCGTCGGGGCAGGCATACGGGGTGGGGCTCAGAAAAGTTTGGATTGCAGGATCAGGGTATTCGGTAAGCGAAATTTTTCAATCGGAATTGATAAACGTAAGTATTTATTAATAGAAAGTTAAACCATTATTTATGAAAATCATTGACCAAATATTATATGACTCTATTTTAAACAATATAAAAAGGCTACTATACATTAATGTTAGTAATTATTTAATGCGGGTTGCCCGCTTGCAAAAGGAAAGAGCATAGCCGAATGATGGATTCTGATAGTAAGTCTCCAAAAGACGTTTCACCCGTTTCATACAATTCCCGTGAACGCTTCCTCGCCGCGTGTGCCCGAAAGCCGCTGGACCGACCGCCGGTTTGGGTCATGCGCCAGGCCGGACGTTATTTGCCCGAATATCGCCAATTGAAAAGCGAGTACGATTTCGTAACCATGGTGCAGACACCGGAACTGGCCACCCGGGTTACGCTGATGCCCATCCAACGATTCGGATTCGACGCCGCGATCGTGTTCAGCGATATCCTGGTAATCCCCGAAGCCATGGGCCAGCCCTATACCTTTCGCAAGCAGGGTGGTATCGCGATGGAATACGCCGTTTCTTCACAGGAACAAATCGACGCTCTGACTCCCGGGAATATCCTGGAAAAGTTGGACTACGTGGCCGAGACGATCAGACTTACCCGCCGGGAATTGGGCGATAAGACCGCGTTGATTGGGTTCGGAGGAGCCCCCTGGACCCTGGCGGTGTACATGGTGGAGGGGGGCAGTTCCGCTCATTTCGCGAAAATAAAAGCGTTATTTTACGGCGAGCCGGCCTTGTTTGATTCATTAATGAAGAAAATTACAACCGCGCTGATCCGGTATTTTGAAATGCAAATAGCCGCCGGGGTGGATGCCATTCAGTTGTTTGACAGTTGGGGAAGCCTTTTAACGGAAAGTACCTACTGGGATGCTTCCGGTAAATACCTGGCGGAAATTGTCGCCGCGGTAGGGAAGAAAGTCCCCCTGATTCTATTTTCCAAAGGGACACATCATTGGGTGGATAAACTGCGGAAAATAAGCTGCGATGTTTACAGTCTGGACTGGACGGCCTCCCTGGCGAAATTTCATGATGCAATGGGTGGAAATGTGGCCGTTCAGGGCAATCTGGATCCGGTGGTTCTGAATACCGCGCCGGAAATCGTACGCCGGGAGACGTTAAGACTCCTGGACGATTTCGGGACGCGCAGGGGA
>JALUTR010000416.1 GCA_027021785.1 Fidelibacterota bacterium
AAGTGTTGCTCCGTCCTTAATTGGGCGGAGAGGATTGAAACGCATGATTAATTACCTTCAAAGAATGATTGATTGGTTGCTCCGTCCTTAATTGGGCGGAGAGGATTGAAACCCATCCTATAGATTGATATGTGCAAAATCTATAGTTGCTCCGTCCTTAATTGGGCGGAGAGGATTGAAACTGATTAACAGCAAAGAAAAGAAAATTCAAAACCGGTTGCTCCGTCCTTAATTGGGCGGAGAGGATTGAAACTAAAGCACCCGCCCACCGCCGCTTGATCGGGTTAGGTCGCTCCGTCCCTAACCTGACGGAGTTCCTTTTTACAGGAAGCATTACCCGTCCGAAAATATCCTGGTATAATTAAATATGCATATAGACATTTATACCGGTATATATGTACAGGCATTTTACCCATGTTCCTGACAAGAATTGAAACTTTCACTCTGCGTCCTTTGGGTCTCGGCGGTGAACCCTATGATACCAAACGGATGTTTCTTCAAGGCCCTCATTGAAAAACGCCGGCGCTTCACCCTGGATTTTCCGCCGGTGTAAAAACCTGCACGAAATTCTACTCTTTATAATCTTTCCTGAATAATTTAACGGCCGTGCAGGGGTATGCAAACGGAGTATGTTGTGCTCTTTCAGGTGAATTAATTCAAACGAATTATCGTTTCGGGAAAAATTGAAAGGTGATTAGAATGAAGTTCGATACCAAAGTCGTGCGTGCAGGCATTGAACCGGATCCGACAACCGGCGCCATTATTCCTCCGCTGTACCAGACAGCGACTTATGTCCTCGAAGAAGTGGGGCGGGATAAGGGGTTTGACTACACGCGTTCCGCGAACCCCACGCGGCAACTGCTCGAGACCAACCTGGCCGCCATTGAAAACGGCAGGTACGGGGTTTGTTTTGCCAGCGGCATGGCGACCGTCGACAGTTGTCTCAAATTGCTGAAATCGGGGGATCATGTCGTTTGTTCCGATGACGTGTACGGTGGGGTCTCACGCCATTTTAACAATATTCTGGTGAATTACGGTTTGCGGTTCACCTATGTGGACACTTCCGATCCCGGACAGGTAAAGGATGCGATCCGGCCGGAAACAAAAATGCTCTGGGTGGAAACGCCCACCAATCCGCTCCTGAAAGTGACCGATCTGAAAGCCATGGCCGATATCGCCCGGGACAACAATCTCTATTATGCCGTCGACTCCACCTTTGCCACCCCCGTATTTCTCAGGCCCCTGGAATTCGGCGCGGACATGGTCATCCACAGTACCACCAAGTACATCAGCGGGCATAACCAACTCATCGGCGGAATCGTGATCACAAACGATGAAAAAATCTACGAAGAAATGAAATTTGTACAGAAAACGATCGGCGCCGTCCCCAGTCCCTTCGATTGTTGGCTGACGCTTTTGGGGGTAAAAACGCTCCACCTGAGAATGCAACGCCACGCGGCCAATGCCCAGATCGTGGCGGAATTTCTGGAAGGCCATCCCAAAATCGACACCATATCCTATCCCGGTTTACCTTCCCATCCTCAGTATTCCATCGCCCGGGAACAAATGTCCGGTTTCAGCGGCATGATCTCGTTCGAATTAAAGGGTGGTATCCCGGCCGGGAAAGCGCTGATGAACAACGTGGAATTATGCGCCCTGGCGGAAAGCCTGGGCGCCGTGGAAACGATGATTACCCATCCCGCCACCATGACCCACGTCGAAGTCCCGAAAGAAGAACGCTATGCCCGGGGATTAACGGACGGCCTGGTACGCATTTCCGTCGGAATCGAAGACCCGGACGACATTGTCGCCGACCTGAAACAAGCATTGGAAAAAGCCTGAAGGATTTTCGATCGAAGATTGTCGACCTCCAACCGTCCCCGCTTATTAACTCCGCTTAACCTGGTTTTTCGAAGTGCGAAGTGGGGTGCGTGAAGTCACGACACGTTTTCCCGACGGTCGCGGCGCTTCGTCGGGATGTTCGACACCCTTCACCCTTTACGTTTCTCCCTCCCGCTCATTTCATTTCGGATCGCGGTTAAAATCCGGTGGGCAAGGGAGTTTTTGGACTGTAATTCAAACGGGATTTCCTTTTCGGAGTCTTTGAAAAACAGAATCCCCTCGTTGGTCTCCTTATCGAAGCCGGATTGGGCACGGTCGGCATAATTCAGAAAGATGGCGTCCAGGTTCTTTTCCCGTAGTTTTTGCAGGGCATTTTTCCGTCCCTCTTCCATTTCCAGGGCGAACCCTACCAGGTAAGCGTCGGTAATCGGTCTCAATTTTCTGAGGATGTCCGGGTTTGGCTCAAGCTTTAAAATCGGGGTTGAACCTTCCCGTTTCATTTTTTGTGTTTCAGGGTGGGCAATCCTGAAGTCTGCAACCGCCGCTGCCATGATGATAAGTTCCTGATCGGGCGCTTTTTCCCGGACCTGTTTTTCCATTTCTTCCGCCGTTTCCACGGCGATGAAATCACAGCCTGCGACAGGTTCGAGCGCCGTCGGTCCGGAAATTAATGTGACTTCGGCGCCCCGTTCGCGGGCCGCCGCCGCCAGGGCGTATCCCATTTTCCCGCTGGAGCGATTGGAAAGGAAACGCACCGGGTCAATCGGTTCCCGGGTCGGCCCGGCGGTGATTAAGACCCGCTTCCCGTAATAATCTTGTTTTCCCCCTAATAATTTTTGCAAAGCGTCCACAATGGTTTGCGGTTCCGCCATTCTCCCTTCACCCACCGCCAGGCTGGCGAGTTGGCCGTGTGTGGGGTCGATGATGGACACCCCCCGCTGTTTTATTACCGCGATGTTCGACTGCGTCGCTTCGTTTCGCCACATCCGGAAGTTCATGGCCGGTGCGAAAAGCTTGGGGACGTCGCAGGCCAGGAGAGTGGTGGAAAGCAGATCGTCGGCGATTCCATGGGCCGTTTTGGCGATGATGTTTGCCGTTGCCGGCGCAACGATTATCGCGTCCAGGGTTTCCGCCAGGTGAATATGTTCCAGTCCGGCCTTGGGCGTTTTCGGAAAGAGATCGGTAAGGACATCGCGGCCGGAAAGGGCCGCGAAGGTTGCCGGGCCAATCATCCTGGTGCCGGAATGAGTCATCATAACCTGAACACCGGCTCCCGTTTTCGTGAGCAGACGAACAATCTCACACGCCTTATAGGCGGCGATGGAACCGGTAACGCCCAGGAGAATATTTTTCCCTTTGAGTATTGACATGGTCAGGCCCCTGTTTCAGATGTTACATGATTCCGAGTGGAAAAATTGGAAAATCCGAATCGGTTGTGCCGGAACATGGTTATGAATGAGGAGCATTATGGTCCTGCTTAATCCATTATCCGTACGGTATCAGCCGGATCGATATTCAGGATGAAGGAAGAAACCGGTAAAGAAGCGGGGTTCCATCGGGGGCTCAACGATCAAGGGAGGTTGTGACGGTACCGCTCTTAAAATGTTTTTCGGTCCCGTTTATCAACAGGACTGCTTCGCCGCTTTTGGATAAACCGATAAACTTTCCGCTTATTATCCGATTGCCGTCATGAAATTGCACGGTATTATTCAGATGCGCGCAGTATCCGATCCAGGAATTGATAATTGGCTGGGGACCGTTTTTGTTCAATTGCCTGAGATTACGGTCGAAATCGTTCAAAATACCGGCTAAAATCAATTCGCGTTGGTAATAACGGTCTGTTTCCAATCGCAGGGAGGAACCGGTGTCAAGCAGATCTTTCGGGAAATCGGACTTTGTTTCATTTACATTCAAACCGATTCCACAAACCACCGCTTTTATCTGTGCCCCGGAAATTTTACTCTCACAGAGAATGCCGCCGATTTTTTTGCCGTTCAGGAGAATATCGTTCGGCCATTTCAACAGGGCATGGATATCCATTTTGCTTAATGTGTCGCAGATTGTAACCCCGGCCAACAGGGGAAAAATCCCCGCCAGTCGCGCTTCAATCTCCGGATAGAGACTGATCGAAAAAGTCAGACTACGTTCCGGGGAGGATACCCAGAAATGTTTGCCCCGCCCCCGTCCGGCGCTCTGGTGGTCGGTTATGATCAGGGTGCCGTTGCGGACATTGGATGAAATAAGCGACCAGGCCTTGGCGTTGGTGGAGTCAATACTGGGGTAATACTCTATCGTCCGGCCGATAGAGTCGGTTAACAAATTAGTTTGAATTAGGTTGGTGAAAAGCATGTTCCGGCTTTTTATTCATTTTAAAAATAACTCTATCAGGAGATGTAAACCAATATGATAAACGACGGATTGAAATTGCCTGTTGTGGGTCGGCAAAGGACATGAAACCTTATTCATCGAAGGGTATGTCCGGTTTATTCGAATGCCATGGCATTCGCCGTTAAATCACGCGCTGAGAAATAAAGTATCCCCCGCTAATTTGGTTGCCGTGGCCTGACGTTTGGCAAAGGGTCGCTATCCCCGCAATTACGAGGCCGGGTTACACGGATCGATATGTTCCCGGACTTTCAACTCCATCCCGGGATAAAGCACGCCGTTGTTTGCTTTCATCAGGGACTCATTATCCCAGAACAGTACGATCCAGGCCAGTTCGTCACCGTATACTTCCCGTGCGATGGTCCACAGCGATTCGCCCGTGTTAACAAGGCGGGAGTAAAACTTTAATTCGCAGGTCTTCAACTGGTCGATTGGTTTTAACAGGTCCAGGAAACGGTAAGGATAAATAAGGTTTGGGTTATCGCCGATTTCCTTCCTGTTCCAACGATAAATATCGCGCCATTTACGCCAGTCACCGTATTCCTTCTTCGCGATCTTGATCAGGAAATCTCCCGGCTGGATCATGTACCCTTCGAAACTGCTGTCCGGAAACAGCACTTCCGGAGTGATGGGAAAGGAAGTTTGGCGTTGGTCCACGAACTGGTCGGCAAGGAGAGTTTCTTCCGGTTGACCGGATGTCGCCCCGGCGGATTTTTTCTGATCGGTCGCTTTGGGCGATGGTTTGGTGGCGACTTTTGGGGTTGAGCGTTTTCCCGACGAAGCTGTCCTGGCGGCGGTGGAAGACGGTCCTTCCGCGGCCGGTGTCTTCGTGGCAACGGTTCCGCTTTTGGTTTTCCCCTTCGGGGAAGACGCCGTTTCGGAAATGGCGGTTTGTCGTTGGGAAATTCCCGGAGATGATTGCGGCGAAACGGAAGATTCCGTTGCGGACGTTTCCTTGCCCGGGGAGGTGGCGACAAGGCCTTTTGCGTCAGGTTCAACGGTCTTTGCCGCGGT
>JALUTR010000417.1 GCA_027021785.1 Fidelibacterota bacterium
CCAAGTAATGTAAACGCACCAATTCATGTGGGCGTTTGAACGTAGCCAACTTTGTGCATAAAAAATCATTCATTATTCCAATGACGGATATCCTATACCCAAAGAACATCCGATATCAACCGGCGGGGCTTGCCCCGCGTAGTGAAAACGCCCCGTTTTACGGGGCGTTTGAACGTAGCGGGGGTAGGAACCGGCTTCAATCCTTTACGCCGGTCAAGTTCGAACCTCACTATTAAAGATATCCGTGCCGGATCAACCACTCCTTCCCGGCATGCGACTTCAAATATTTCTCACGCTGACGTGCCTCCGGTCGGGTCGAACAACATTCCGAATACACAACTCTCCAATTGGTCCCCTTCCGGGTCGCCTTAGATTGACCGGCGTTGTGCTCACGCAGCCGACGGCGGAGATTGTTGGTGTAACCAACATAGGTAAACCCTTCCCTGCTCTGTAAAACATAAACCGTATATTGCATAAAACACATCTACCTATAAGCGGAACTTTCCATAATTAATGAAACCCTACACCATAGGTCCTCGGGGCGTTTGAACGTAACCATTGATAGGTTGATAGGTGTTATTAATACTCTCCTCAATTTTCAACCCTGTATATTGTAAATACTTCCTTACCAACCAGCGGGGCTCGTCCCAAGTAATGTAAACGCACCGATTCATGTGGGCGTTTGAACGTAGCCAACTTTGTGCATAAAAAATCATTCATTATTCCAATGACGGATATCCTATACCCAAAGAACATCCGATATCAACCGGCGGGGCCTGCCCCGCGTAGTGAAAACGCCCCGTAAAACGGGGCGTTTGAACGTAGCGGGGGTAGGATTCGAACCTACGACCTTCGGGTTATGAGCCCGACGAGCTACCAGACTGCTCCACCCCGCGATCGGTTTGAAAAATTCTTGTTAAAATAAGCTTATAAAATTAGGGATAATTCCTATATCTGGCAACCGGTAGACTTGGAATTTTTCATCTTTTTTCTATGCTCACCGAAACCGCCATATGGTCGGAATATCCCCCCAACAATTCATCCCTGACCCAAAA
>JALUTR010000418.1 GCA_027021785.1 Fidelibacterota bacterium
CCAACCCCATGGCAACGTGCAGGCTTGGCTGCAGAAGATCATTAAACGCCAGGCAGCGCCCGTCCACCAAACGGGGATGACTTTCAACGGTGACGCTCCTGAAATCGCTGAGCAGCTCAGCGATCTTCGGAATATCAGCCGGAGGTATTGCCTGGCGGTCAAAAAAACTGCCGCTGTTATAAAGCTTTAGATGTTGTGCGGCCGGAAGGCGATCCAAGGCCCACTGAATTTGCCCGGGGACAGCGCCTTCAGGTACACGGTTATCCGTCGTATTTTTCCACAAATCGCACATCAGGCAACGGAACGGGCATTCCCGGTTCGTCAGGAAAATAGTGGCCACGTCCTCTATTTGACCATTTGCTGTTCGTTCTTTCTCTGAAAGATAAGCGTACGGTTTGGTCGGATTTACAGGATTTTTCGCCGGGCGTCGGGCCAGGATCCATTGGTCATCGATCTCTTTAGGCAAAACTTTATTCATAAATATCCGTTCGTTTTGATACGAATTCCGCTGATTTTGGCATTCTTCCCTACTCTGCCGTTTCAACACTCGGGCGTCCTTTGATTACCCTCATAAGATTCACAGTCCCCATGCGATTGCCCTTGTCGTCGAACCGGATCGGACCGGTCACTCCCCGTGAATATTCGATCCCGGCAAGAGCCTCCCTGATCCTCCCCTTGGTAAGCCCGCCTCTCCTGATTGCCTCCAGGATAAGGGACATCCCATCGTAGGCATAGGCTGCTATCGCGTCCGGGGATGAACCGTAAACAGCCTGAAACTCCCGCTCAAAACCCTTCCCCGCGGGTGTGTTTTGATAACCCGAAACAACAAACACCGCATTCCCTAATTCCGGTCCGACTGAATTCAATAATTCATTGCCGGCAATCAGGGACAGTGGTCCCAAAAGCGGTTGTTCCATTCCGCGCGCCCACATTTTCCGGATAAATTTTACCGCAGGCGATGGTCGCCCGAAAAGCACCACGCCCTCCACGGGTGTTTGTCCGATTTCGTCGAGTACCTTTTGAAAATCGTCACCAGACGCTCCATACGAGAACCGTTGAGGAGCCTGATAACCTTCGGACGTGGCAATCCCGATAAAGGAATCGGCCGCCATCCGGGCATCATACGTTTCATCCGCTACTGTCGCCACCTGTTTCAGTTGTTTTACCTGGTAAATTTCCTTAATCAGAGCTGTTGCCTGTTGTCGATCATCGGGAACACACCGAAAAAACCAGGGAATATTAATCTGTGTCAGTGTCGGATCGGTCGCCCGGGAGGAGACCAACACCACCCGCCCTTTGGTGGCAATTTGCTCCGCCAGGTGAGCGCTGCGTCCGTCCAACGAACTTAAAATCGCCCGGACGCTGTCTTCAAAGACCAGTTTTACAATCTCCCTGGAACCCGATCCCCAGAGACCGTTGATTGAGCGCACGATCAATTTGAAAGGTCGTCCGTCATATCCTCCATTTTCATTTGCCTTGAAAACAGCCAATTCCGCGCCCCGCTTCGCGAACAACCATGTGCTGTCACTTCCCCCTTGTTTACGGATTAACAGCCCTACTTTCACGACTTTCGGGTATTCGGTGTCTTGTGATTGTATTCCCGGTGCCGATACTGCCGAAGGTTCTCCCCCCATCAACCCGGCTACCAGACCGCCTGATAGACAAAATAATCTGAGCAGTTTCATCAATCTAATTTAATTCCATTATTCCTTTGGAACTACCGGCCCGATGATTTGCAGTACCTACGAACACAAAGCACCGTACATGAAAGGAATTACCTGCTCTTCGAAAAGAAAGATGAAACCATTGAGTATAATAAAGTGCCAAAGGCAAAACCAGGCGCTGAAAAGCCGTTTATGTTTCCGATAAAACGGATACTTAATGGCATGACCTATTACATTTATGATGTCAAAAAAGAGACGGTTATCAAAGAAGAATTAACCGATATGGTTAGCGATTGGATTGGAGATAAATTCAGTCTGCCCATTCAAAGGGGAGGCAACGCTCCCGGGAAACTAATGCCGGAATGAGATTAGATCCCTGCTCTATAAGTCAATACCGGAACACCTCCAAGAAATATGCTGCAAAGAAAAACGTAGTGCCAGGGTCTTTTCACGCCTCTGTAAATACTGATATTGTTGGACATCGTTTTTGCAACTGTAAAAGTTTAGTCTAAGATGATATTCCCTTGCCAACCGCTTTACCCACGGCCCTTAGTTCTTTCATCAACTGACCGAATTTGTCGGGTTTAAGGGATTGAGCCCCATCGCTCAACGCCTTTTGGGGATCATAGTGAACTTCTATCAGAAGGCCATCGGCGCCAGCGGCGACTGCGGCTCTTGCCAATGGCGGTACCATCCACCAATGCCCGGTTCCATGACTGGGATCCACGATGACAGGAAGGTGACTGCGACGTTTTAACATCGGTACGGCATTCAAATCCAGGGTATTGCGCGTGGATGTTTCAAAAGTACGGATACCTCGTTCGCAAAGGATGACTTTATCGTTACCCTGTTTAAAGATATACTCAGCGGCCAATAGATATTCGTCAATCGTGGCCGACATACCACGCTTCAGTAATACCGGTTTCCGACACAAACCCACTTCATTTAACAAAGCAAAGTTTTGCATGTTACGGGAACCGATCTGCAAAATATCCGCGTATTCGCATACCAGTTCCACCTGGCGTGTATCCATGACTTCGGTGACAACCGGTAATCCCGTCTCTTTCCGGACCCGGACAAGTAATTTCAGGCCTTCCTCTTTCAAGCCCTGAAAACTGTAAGGGGAGGAACGCGGTTTGAAAGCGCCGCCCCGCAATATTCTTGCGCCGGCGGCTTGTATCGCTTCAGCGGTCGTCAGCAACTGTTCCCAACTTTCCACCGCGCACGGCCCAGCCATGACCACAATTTCCGGACCGCCGATTTGAACGCCCTCCACATTCAGAACCGTTCCTTCCGGTTTTGCCTCCCGATTTACTAATTCGAGCGAAAAATTTGTCTGTTTTTCACTTTTCATAACCAGTTTCCCCACTGGAAAAACTGCCAACACCCTGTTCCTTACTTCGCGGGTTCAGGGGGAAGGGAAAAAGTAGAATTTGCCTTGCCGGACTTCGGCCAACCAGATAGGTCCAATATCATTGTTGGTCGCGTCAAATACAATTTCCCCGGTGACGCCCCGGAAAGTCTTCACGGCCATCAGAGCATCGCGGATACGAACCCGGTTCAGGCCGGCGCTTCGGATGGCCCGGATCAATATGGTCATTCCATCGTAGGCATGGGCCGCAAACTCATCCGGCCATTCACCAAAGCGCTGATAATAACGACGTTGGAACTCCCGTAACACGGGATCATCGCTATCGGGGTTGTAAGGAGAGGTAACCACCACCCCTTCCGCGGCCTGGCCAGCGGTCCGGAGAAATTCCCCCGCCACCAACCGGTCAGCTCCAAAGACAGCCGTTTGCATACCCATATCCCGCATCTGTCGCACGATAAGTCCGGCTTCTTTCGCATTGCCCCAGATAACAACCGCCTCCGCTGATGCCCGGCGGATACGCTCAAGTTGTGCCGTAAAATCCGTGTCTCCGGTAGTATAACGCAGTTCAAACAACAAAGGATATCCCAACCGGCGCGCCGCGTCTCTGAATTCGACAATCCCTGTACGCCCATAGCGATTGTTGTCCCGCAACATGGCAACGCGGGTATATCCCTTTTGCTCAAAAATATAGAGCGCCAGGGCGTAACCGTTCTGGCGGTCATCGGCGATGCAGCGGATAATCCAGGGGATACGCGTTTCGGTAAGCGTGGGATCCGTACTGCCGGTGTTGACAATCGGTATTTCCAATTTTAACGCCGCCCGCAGTGCGATATGGGTGTTCGCGCCGTCGATCGAACCCAAAACAGCCCAAACGTCTTCATCGTACAGTTTCACCAACTCGTTGGCCGACGCGCCCCACAGCCCCGTATCATTGCGCTTTACCAATACAAACGGAAGTCCCTTGTAGCCCCCCTCCCCATTCGCTTCTTCCAAAGCCAGCGTCGCGCCCTGCAGCATCCGTCGCCCCAGCGGCGCTTCCGCCGAGCCCCCCAAGGGACCCATGAATCCGATTTTCACCGCCTCGAGACCGGTCGGGGTAGCCTTTTCCCGCCCAGGTCCCAAAAAGGCTTGTGGTTCCGTGAAAAAATACTTGTAGGGTGTCTGAAACCGGCGGTAGGGAAGCAATTCCTTGGGAGTATTGCCATAAGCGGTTCCCTTGCTTTGTCCCCACAGGTTCGGGCCCGGAAGACAAAGAATCAGGAAGACCACCGTCAACAGGGTGCCCCAGACCTTTGCTGTGAAGTCATGGGCGGACTTTTTACCACTTTCCTGTATCGGAGATGGGGGTAGAGTGGAATCCCTCCCGGAATTCCATTCATGCACACTTTTACATTTCCGGTTCTCCGGTAGCGGTATCAAACAAACCGGACGAAAACTCATGGTAGACTTATGATTCATCCTTAGGATTTGAGGGACAAACGGCAATGGCTTCGATTTCCACCAACAAATCCTCCCGGCAAAGACGCGCCTGGATTCCGGTACTGGCAGGCAGGGGATCAAGCCCTAACCAACTGAAAAAACTCGTTCGCACCTCGTTAAAATCACGATAGTCCCTTTCGATATCCCGCAAGTAACACGAAGTGCGAACAATATCATGCCAGGTCATCGATTCGGCATTTAACAGGGCTGTAATATTGCGGTAAGTCCTCCAGCACTGCGCCCGAAAATCTCCTATGTGAACACTGTTGCCCGCTTCATCCACACTGGCAGTACCGGAAATGAGCAGGATTGTGTAACCTTTAATATCAATACGTAAAGCGCGCGAAAAGGAAGAAGGCCTGGGGAAGTAATCGTAAGCTTCATTGAGATCATCGGGGGCATGAACCGCACGTTTTTGAAGACGGCGGTGTTCATGACAGGAGGGAGGAGGAATATATGACTGGATTTCAGCTTTTTCCGATAATATTCCCAGCTTCATCATCTCCTCACGTTCACCATCCGAAAGTTTTGTTGTATCAATCAATAATTCTTCCGGTCTGCATATAGATTCCGTCATCCTTTTTCACCTCATAGTTAAATTTGTTATCAGGGAGACTTCATTATTGATTCCCGCTGAACCACTCCGCGACTCACACCCTTGGCTGTGGCGACCCAAAGCGTATCGCCTTGGAAATCCACACCCAACAC
>JALUTR010000419.1 GCA_027021785.1 Fidelibacterota bacterium
TCCGAATGGAACCGGGCGATTATTTGATGCTATTGATATATATCAACTCACGAGTTATGATATTGAAGAATAAATGTCACAATGTCACCTGATGTATTAATAGCCTGATTAATTCGACAGCTTTTAATACAGGTTGATTTGTTATTGATAATCGGGTCGATCGATCATGTCGCTGTACCAGTTCCACAATTCATCCATTTCCCGGGCGTGATCTTTTTTTAACTGTTTCATGAACAGGGCGTTGTTGATCGCAATGCCGCCCATTTCCGCCAGGGCGGTCATGAATTCCACCTCTTCCTTGCTGAACATGCGAACCCTGGAATCGAATAGACGGAGTACGCCGATTACGTCATCCTTAAAGATAATGGGAATGGACAGAATTGCCTTAATCCCTTCTTTCTTGCAGGCTTCGGGATATTGAAGTTGGCTGTCGTGATTAATATTGGGAATAATGACCGGTTTTTTCGTGGTCAGGGCCCGCGGCATACTGCGATCGGCGTAAACGGGTCCCTTGTCCAGGAATTCCCGGCTGAGGTTTAGATGGGCAATCATCTCCAGTCGGTTTTCCTGTTTGTTCCAGAGGCTGATCGCCCCCGCTTTCAGTTCCAGGAAATCGACGGCGTTTTTTACGATCAGGTCCAACACCTCCTTCAGATCCAGGGTGGAACTGATCGCTTTACTGATATTGACAAAAGCCCTGAAAAAACGATATTCAGGTTGATCCATCATTTTGTCCTCCTTCCCCAGAGATCATTGATGGGGTCGTAATTGTGTTGGCTTACGCCCCGGCCGGTTTTTTCCTCAGTGGGCGTACGCTGTTGCTGTTGCACTTGGGACAGGCACGCTCAACCGGGACCTTCCTATCATACGGACCGGTGAATTCGTGCCCGCACCGCAGACATTTAAATGTAATCTCTTTCATCGGTAAGTTATTTATTGTTGGTTACAGGTTTCCGGGTTGTCTCTCGCAGACACCTGGTTAATGTATGCCCCAACCGGGGTTCCGGCGTGATGTTTCCGGTCGGCCGTGATAGCGCTGCGAAAAAACCAT
>JALUTR010000420.1 GCA_027021785.1 Fidelibacterota bacterium
CACCGTTTCGACGCGCCGCGTGATTTCTCCACTGCGGAAAAGCGCGAGGTATGAGGGATAGGCTTTCATCGTAAGTTCATCTTCTTGTCGGGGCACCCCCCTGTGGGTGCCCCAATCGCGTTTTATTGTTCAGCATAACCTCTACGCAGCTGGGATGAGCGATTACATCCGGCGTCTCTATCACTTTCTTTCTTCAATTCCCCCCTGTGGGCGCCACAATCGCATACGCACAATCCCAATAATCATCCTCCCATATTCGGATTAACACGGTCCATTTCCCATCGCACCGGATTGTTGATGATGTATTGTCTTATCCGGTTCAATTCGTTTTCATTGCGGATAATATGTTCGTAATAATTCCGTTGCCATAAACGACCGGGGAACGGCGGCCAACCGTTTTGCTTGACACCATCAATGTATCGTTTCGTGGTCAATGATTTGAACCGGTGCACTACGTCCGGTAATGATAATGTGGGGGCAATACCCTGTGGGTGCCCTGTTTCGTTTCGTTGCCCTCCCTGTGGTTGTTCCATTTTATGTGGTTGCGCATCGCAGGGGCAGGCACGGGGGCCTGCCCCTGCGTGATTTGTCCCAATGATGACGATAATTCCGTGGATGTGGTTTGGCATGATTACAAATTCGTCGGTTTCAATTACGGGATAATGCGTTTCGATTTCATCCCAAACGGTTTGAACCATTGTTCCAGGATCATTCAATTTCATTTTTCCATCCGATATTTCCCCGAACAAACATGCCCGGGTTTGTGTGCAAATGGTCACAAAATATGCGCCTGCCCGTGAATAATCATATCCCTTCAGGCGTATGGACCGACGATGATGTTTTTTGGGATCGTATTTCACTGCCCCGCCTCATTAAAACGTCAAACACGGAACTCGCTCATATAACGCTGATAACACGTGTATATTGGGGTCGTACAGCCTGCCTGCAACCACCAGCTCCCTCTCCCGCTTCGTCATGTTCTCTGCCCTCCTTTATCCTCCAGCCAATGAATAAAGGAACCGCGCAACCGGGCGAAGGAAATTCTTGTCC
>JALUTR010000421.1 GCA_027021785.1 Fidelibacterota bacterium
GTCGGGAATAATCAAGCCATCCACGCCCGCCGCACGGCAATCCTTCACAAACGCTTCCACTCCGTACTGAAGGATAGGATTTATGTATCCCATCAGCGCCAGGGGTATTTCGCAACTTTCACGGATGATTCGAACCTGGTCGAGAATCCATTTTAACGTTACTCCGTTCTCCAGGGCCGCCTGGCTTGAAGCCTGGATCACGGGACCTTCGGCCAACGGATCGGAGAAGGGCATTCCCAGCTCGATCATATCCGCCCCGGCCCGTTCGGCCGCCAGAACAAGCTCCACCGTTAATTCCTTTGTCGGATAGCCGGCGGTAATAAAAGGAATCAGTTTTTCTCCGGGAGTGCGGAAAAGGGATTGGATTCTGTTCCCGGGAGCTTCCCCGCCCCCCTGTTGTTTCTTAACCTGTATTTGATCCGTCTTCATAATTTCTTCCCCAGGTAATCCGCCGCCGTGTTTACATCCTTATCGCCCCGGCCCGACAGACAAACCACAACGTGCGAACCGGGTTGAAGGCCGTTATCGTTCCTTCGCAGGAAACTCAGGGCGTGGGCCGATTCCAGGGCCGGCAAAATGCCTTCCCGTTCCGACAGCCAACAAAAAGCGCTGATCGCCTCTTCATCGGTGGCCGACAAATATTCCACCCTGCCCGATTCCTTTAAATAACTGTGCTCGGGCCCCACGCCGGGATAATCGAGCCCGGCCGAAATGGAATGGGGCAGGGTTACCTGTCCGTCATCGTCCTGGAGTAAATAACTGGCGGAGCCGTGCAGCACGCCCAGCCGGCCCTTGGTCAACGTGGCGGCGTGTTGCTCGGTATCGGTGCCCAAACCGGCGGCTTCCACCCCCACCAACCGCACTTCGTCCTGCAGGAACGCGTAAAATAATCCGATGGCGTTGCTCCCGCCGCCCACACAGGCTACCAGCGCGTCCGGAATCTCCGGCACACCGGGACGTTCGGCAAACTGCACCCTGGCTTCCCGCCCGATGACCGCCTGGAATTCCCGCACAATCATGGGATAAGGATGAGGCCCCACGACGGAACCGATCAGGTAATAGGTGTTCTCCACATTGGTAACCCAGTCGCGAATCGCTTCGTTGGTGGCGTCCTTGAGAGTTTTACTTCCCGAGGATACCGGGCGCACTTCCGCTCCCAGCAATTCCATTCGGAACACATTCAGTTTTTGCCGGCGGATATCTTCTTCTCCCATGTACACCACGCATTCCAACCCGAATTGCGCCGCCACCGTAGCTGTCGCAACACCGTGCTGGCCGGCTCCGGTTTCGGCGATGATGCGGGTCTTCCCCATCCGCCGCGCAAGCAAAATCTGTCCCAGGGTATTGTTGATTTTATGGGCGCCGGTGTGATTCAGGTCTTCCCGCTTGAGATAGATGTGGAATCCCAACTCATCGGAAATCCGCCGGGCGTAATAGAGGGGCGTTGGGCGACCCGAATACTCTTTCAATAATCCCGCCAGTTGGCTCTGAAACCCCGGATCATCCCTGGTTTCCAGGAAAAGCGTTTCCAGTTCCGTAATTGCCGGGATGAGGGTTTCGGGGACATATTTCCCGCCGAAAGCTCCGAAATGCCCGCGTTCATCCGGGAACGAATAGGTTGCCGATCCCTGTTTTCCCATCATTTTTCCTCCCTCCGTGGAGTAAATATATTTTCATATTCCCCGGTAGTGTTCAACCGGTTAAAAAGGGCCTTGATCTTACCCGGGTCTTTTTGTCCCGGGGAAATTTCCACGCCACTGTTCACATCGACGGCGGCGGGCTTTACGACCCGGATCGCTTCCAACACATTGCCGTGGGCAAGTCCTCCGGCCAATATCAACGGCTTCCCGAGCCGCAGGTCACGAACCAGATCCCAATCGAATGCGATTCCCGTTCCGCCCGGACTTCCCGACCGGTACGTATCCAACAGAAACGCGTGTACCTCGTAACCTTCCATATTTCCGCCCGGCGATCGTTTCCCCAGCCGGATTGCCTTGATTACCGGTCGCCTCATCGCGGAACAAAAATCCGAATCCTCATCACCATGCAATTGGACAAAATCCAGCCCCACGGCATCGGCGATGGCGTGGATGGCCTCCGCCTTTTCATTAACGAACACCCCTACTTTGGCAACATTATCCGGAACGCTTTTCACGATTTCACTGGCCCTGAGCATGTCCACGTAACGGGGGCTGGGTGGATAAAAGATCAATCCGATAGCCGATACACCGGCCTGCACCGCAAGGTGCGCATCGCGGGCGGTTGTAATACCGCAAATCTTGACCGGGATCATTTCAGTTCTCCCCCCCGCAATTCTCTCAGGGTAGCCCCCGGGGTGCCGTGTTTCATCAGCGTCGTGCCCACAAGCGCGGCATCATAACCCGATTCCTCCACAAAGATAAGGTCCGCGGAAGTATGAACACCGCTTTCGGCGACCTTCACCGCTTTCGACGGTAATTCCTCAAAAACATCCCTGCACCAGCGAATATCGGTGGTCATGGATTCCAGATTGCGGGTATTGACCCCCACGATATCCGGCTCCAGACGTTGCACAGACGCCAGTTCTTCCCGGGCGTGGAACTCGACCAGGACCTCCAGACCCTGTTCCCGGGCCAGGGTATAAAAATCGCGCAGTTGCTGTTCTTCCAGGATTTCGGCGATGAGCAAAATCGCGTCGGCGCCCGCAACGTAAGATTCGTATATCTGGTACTCGGACACGATAAAGTCCTTACGCAACACCGGTATGGAAACGGTCGCCTTGATCCGCCGCAGGAATTCCAGCGACCCCCCGAAATATTCACGGTCCGTCAAAACGGAAATCGCCGCCGCGCCGTTCGCCTCATATTCCCCGGCGACCGTTTCGGGATCGGCCGCCGCAAAGATTTCCCCGGCCGAAGGAGATTTTCGTTTCAGTTCGGCGATTACCTGGATGCCGTCACGGGCCAGGGCCGCTCCGAACGGTACCAAAGGAGCGGTGCGGGATGCGTTTTTCAAAGATTCCAGACTGCGCCGAGACCGGCGCTGACGTACCTCCGCCTGTTTATGAAGAACGATTTCCTGCAGGATATTCATCAGGCCCGGGCCAATTTCTCCAGCACATTTAACGCCGCGCCGGAATCGATTGATTCCGCGGCCAGGGGGATTGCCTCCCGGATCGTGGCGGCTTTGCCGCCCACGGCGATTCCGGCCGCGGCGTTCAACACCACCACATCCCGCCGGGGACCTTTTTCACCCTCCAATACGGAACGGATAATGGTCGCGTTCTCCGACGGGTCACCACCCTGCAGTGATTCAAGCGTGGTTGTTTCCAGGTCAAAATCCCGCGGGGACAATGTCATGGATTCAATCTTGCCGGTCGGATCCAAATGGCTTACCAGGCTGGAAGCGGTGGTCGTGAATTCGTCCATCCCATCCTGCCCATGGACCACATACGCCTCTTCGGCGCCCAACAGCCGGAGAACCTCGGCCAGGGGTTGCGTCAATTCACCGCCGAATACGCCGATGACCTGGCGCTTCACCCCCGCCGGATTGCACAGGGGCCCCAGGATATTAAAAACCGTCCGCACGGCCAGGGACTTCCGGGCCCCGATCGCGTGCTTCATCGCCGGATGCAGGGCGGGAGCAAACAGGAATCCCAAACCGATCTCATCCACGCAACGGGCCATCTTTTCCGGCGGCATGGCAATATCGACCCCCAGCGCCGTCAGGACATCCGCCGAACCGGACCTGGACGTCATGGAGCGGTTGCCGTGCTTGGCCACCTTTACCCCGGCGCCGGCTGCGACAATGGACGCGGCGGTGGAAATGTTAAACGTTCCCCTGGCATCGCCGCCCGTGCCGCACATGTCGATGGCCTCGCTGCTGATCGAAACGGGCGTCATCTTTTCCCGCATCGCCTGGGCGAAACCGGCAACTTCCGCCGGAGTTTCGCCCTTGGCGCGCAGGGCGATCAGAAAACCGGCGGTCTGCGCGTCGTCAAATTCTCCGGACATAATCCGCAACATTACCTGATAAGCTTTGTCCCGGGTCAAGTCTTCCCTGCCCAGCAGTTGTTCGATGATTGCTTTCATTTACACCTCAAGAAAATTCTCGATTATGGTTATTCCGAACTCCGTTACGATGGACTCCGGGTGAAACTGCACACCAAATACCGGATGTTCCTTATGCTCCAAAGACATGATCAATCCGTCCGCGGTGAATGAAGTAATGATCAGACTTTCGGGAAACGATTCTCTTTCCGCCACCAGCGAATGATAGCGGGTAGCCGAAAAAGTGGTCGGGATGCCTTTGAAAATGGCCGATCCGGTATGGGTAATCTGGGATGTTTTTCCATGTACGATTGTGTGTGCCCGGACGATTTTTCCACCGTAGGCGACGGTAATTGCCTGGTGACCAAGACAAATACCGAGAATGGGGATATCCTTCCCGAATTTTTTGATGATATCGATGGACATACCTGCCTCTTCCGGTGTTCCCGGACCGGGAGAGATAACAATCCTTTCCGGCTTCATCCGGCTGATATCCGCCAGGGACAGGGCATCGTTCCTGAATACTTCCAGATTCCCATTTCGGCTGCCGACGTATTGCACCAGGTTGTAGGTGAATGAATCGTAATTGTCGATGATTAGTATCATTGTCCGGATTCCGGTTTGTTTTTCACCAATCCGTTCTCGGCAAAGTCAATCGCGCTTACGATGGCTTTGGCCTTATTCACGGTTTCTTCATACTCTTTTTCCGGATCGGAATCATACACAATTCCCGCCCCGGACTGGAAATAGACTGTTCCGTCTTTGGCCAGCAATGTCCGGATGGCAATGCAGGTGTTGAGATCCCCGGTAAAGTCCATGTACCCAACGGCCCCGGAATAGATATTCCGGCGCGTTGGTTCCAGATCATGAATGATTTCCATGGCCCGGATTTTCGGCGCCCCGGAGAGGGTCCCCGCCGGAAAACCGGACATCAGGGCATCCAGGGCATCCCGGTCCTCCCGGAGTTGTCCCCGGACATCCGAAACAATATGCATCACGTGCGAATAGCGCTCAACAATCATGAATTCCTTTACCTCCACCGTGCCATAAACGGATACACGTCCCACATCGTTTCGACCCAGGTCCACCAGCATCAGATGTTCCGCTTTTTCCTTTTCATCGGACAACAGGTCCTCCGCCAGCGACTGATCTTCCGCCTCATCCTTCCCCCTGCCGCGGGTACCGGCAATGGGCCGTATCTCCACCTGTTTATTTTCCACTTTCACCAACAGTTCCGGGGACGCACCCAACACCTCAAAATCGTTCAACTTCAGATAAAACATGTACGGTGAGGGGTTTATGGTCCGCAGGGCGCGGTAGATCGTGATTGGTTCCGCCGTCGTGCGCCGATGAAAACGTTGGCTGAGGACAATCTGAAAAATATCACCCGCTTTGATGTGTTCTTTCGCCTTCAGTACCTTTGTCTCAAACTCTTTTTTCGTCATGTTGGAATACAGCGGATTCGGTTTGCTTTTTTTCGGTGTCTGATAATCGATATCGGTATGAAGGTCCTCCCCGATTTCATCGATTCTTTCCCGGGCCTTGCGGTAGGCTTCACGAAGATCCGTGGTATCGTTAACGCTCACGTTGCTGATTACCAGGGCTTCATTCTTTAAATGGTCAAAGGCCAGCAATTCTTCAAACAGCATGAATACGGCGTTCGGCACATTCAGACTGTCCGGAGCGTGAGTGGGAATATCTTCAACCCAGGTTATGGTTTCATATCCCAGGTAGCCCACCAATCCGCCGGTAAAACGGGGCACCCCCGGCAATTCGGGTGCCGCGTAATTCCGCCTGATCCCGCGGAGGATTTCCAGGAAAGGTTCATCGCTGTCACGGGTCGTTCCGTTCTCTGTAATCGTTACTTTTCCATCGCTACAGGCGATAATTTTCTGAGGGTTTCGTCCGATAAAAGAGTAGCGCGAATATTGGGTCCCTTTTTCCACGGATTCCAACAGAAAGGCGTACTTCGAAGCCTTCGAAATACGCATGAAGGCTGAAACCGGCGTCAACAGGTCAGCCAGGATCCGTTCGTAGACCGGAATCGTCCGGTACTTTCGGGCCAGGCGTTCGAATTCCGGGAATGTCATCATGATTTGGTTCTCATTTATTCATCCGAATCTGGAAACAAAAAACCCCGACTTGATCGGGGTTGGAATGAGACTACGGGTATACAAATGCCCTAAGGTCGCTGCTCCAACCCTCGCGTTTGGTAATACCAGTAGTAGTTAAATCGGTCTGTTCTTGTGCTCATGTCGGGCGGATATTACGTGTTCCTCTTAAGAAAGGGCAAGCAGATTATCGACCATTTTGAATATCTTTGGATAATTGAAAAATGGCGGTGAATATTTGTCGGATCTGTTTCTCCGTTAAATGCCCGCCGGATTTTTGTTTCAGGCGTTGCAGTATTTTTTCTTCCCGTACCGGATCATTAACAACCAGTCCCAACGTCCCTTTTAATGCGCCGATTTCACCGGCAATCGCCATACGTTTGATTATCAGCGTCAGGATCCAGTCGTCGATTTCGTCGATCTGATTCCGCAACTTTTCGATTTTCACGTCTTTTTCCATGCGCAAATATGCCGCTCTTACAATAATAGATACAACCACCGGGTTTACAAAACACAGACTGACGCAATTTCCCGGTAAATATTCTTCGGTTCATGGTCGGGAGACCATGAACGATCGGGTTAGGTGTAAGAATATCCGATCCTGCAAGGTCTCCCGACCTTGCAGCGGGATGAGTTGCGATTACACACAGGATCGGGAGATCCTGCGGGGTTATCAGTGGTGGAAACGCCGCGAAAACAGAAATATCTACCGGCATTGATTGTCTACTTCCAAACTTTCGTCCTGTTCTTCCTGCGTATTTCCTTTGGCTCATGGTCAGGAGGAACGATCAGGTTAAAGTGTAATCCGATCCTGTAACCGGTTCTCCACCCAAACTGAGGTATTACGGACCGGAGAAGAAAAGGATTGCCTGCATCACGAAAAGTCCGGTTTGCTGTTGACAACTACTTTGCCGGGTGTCGATTCATTTTTATCTTCCATCCCCCGATAATCAGTCTTTTTTGAAGTAAACATACGGATGGAGCCGTCTGACTTTCCCCCGCAAATTAATATAAACAAAGGTGTTTGAATGAAAAAGATGATTGCATTTGTTTTGCCTCTCATGCTCACGGTTTTATCGGCCGATAACTGGACCAATAATCTAACGTTGGCATTTTCATCCAAAAGTGGAAATACAAACCTGACTTCCTACGCGATCGGACTCAAAAGCGCCACCAAAGGGGATATAAAAATTATGGGGCGGTTATTGACGGATTCGGAATTCAGTCTGGTCGTTGCTCATTCCAAGGGGCAATACAAGGGTACCCTGTACGAAAACAAAGGGAATATCCGTTTGGTTTTTGATTACCATGCCAATCACACTTTTTCACCCTTCATGTTCACCTCCTGGGAATATGATTCCCTGGCCAGTCTGGACAATCGCTCCAATATGGGTCTGGGAGCCAAGGTCCGCCTTACGAAAGGATTTTCAATCAGCGCCGCCGGCCTTTGGGAAAACGAAAAATACATAAACCAGGGTCTGGTGTCGCAGGCGCGACTGTCCTTCCGGCCCAAATACAAACGCACGTTTGAGTCGGGTACTTTTACGCAGTGGATCCTGTTCTATCAGCCTTTGCTCAGTGATTATTCCAACTATCTGATCAACCAGACGCTCACTGTTTCCCTGAAAACCCAGATAAAGTGGCTTGATATCTCCATTACCACCGTTTACCAATATAATTCCAAGCCGCCGGAAGGAGTGAAAAAAGAAGATCTGGACGTAAATCTCGGTTTTATAATCAATTTTTAACCGCCATGAAAATATTTTCCACGGAAGGGTCCCATACAAGTACCGGTCCGCTTGTTAATCGGTGGTAACTTGCGAAGAGCCAACAACCCAATCCGCTATTTCACGGACATTCCGAAAAACTTTCGCGCCGGTGGCCGCCAGTCGTCGGTGGCTGGTATGTCCATTTGAAACCAGGGCACTGTCCGCTCCGATTTCCCGGGCGACTTCATAATCATGGACGGTGTCCCCCACCAACAGGACTTCCTGCGGGGCACAATGCAGCTCTTTTATCCATGCTTTTCCGGCTTCGGTCTTTCCATGGGCATAGTGATCGTTCTGGCCGATTACCCTTAAAAAATAGTCTCCCAGGCCGTGATATTTTATTTGCCCTTCCAGATACGCCTGTTTACTGGCGGAAAGAACCGATTGGGTTATTCCTGAATTCCGCAAGGTTCGTAATATCCCGGTCACGTGGCGATGCAGTCGCGGTTCAAATGCGCGATCGGAATAGAAATTGATAAACTCGGTTCCGGTAATAACGAACGGTTCCCGGTCGAAATCGAATCCTAATTCACGGTAATAATCAATAACCGGGAATGTGAATATATCCCGGTACCGTTCTTTCGTAAGGGGGGCCAGGCCGTGCTTTTTCAACAGCCGGTTCATGGCCGCAACGGACAACCAGCAATCATCCAGAAGGGTGCCGTTCCAATCCCAAATAATATGTTTAACAGTCATGATGGACAGGTAAATATTACCCGGATTATTTGAAAATAAGATAATTTTCTCGGGTATATTTTTACCCGGACGATGAACGATAATATTCTAATCACCAGACTTACCGAACGTTTCAGGGAACCACTCCCGGGGCGATCCGCGCAGACAAAAATGATGGCGCGTCCACGAATTCCCGTTAAATATCCCGGTTCACCCGACCATGCCATCCCCTCAGCCGTACTGATCCTTCTGTTCCCTCGCGATGACGACATACGCTTCTATCTTACGCAACGTACTCACGCGGTGGAGCATCACAAAGGCCAAATTTCTCTCCCCGGCGGCGCCTGGGAAGAAGGTGAACGGTTGCCGAACACCGCAATTCGTGAAACGTATGAAGAAATCGGTGTTAAAGGTGACGGAATCCGCCTTTTGGGAGCGCTGACACCATTATTCGTTCCCGTAACCGGTTTCATGATTCACCCTTTCGTTGGCTGGCTTGATCAGGAACCCACACCCAAACCGGATCCCGCCGAAGTTGAGACATTGTTTTCCGTTTCCGTATATTCACTTATCGATGACAATATAATTGACAAGGAAGAACGAACGGTCCGCGGATTTTTCATGCATATTCCTTTCTTTAAATTTGGCGATCACAAAGTCTGGGGAGTCACGGCCATGATCCTTTCCGAATTCAAAACCCTGCTCAGAGAAATATTATGAACCGGATTGGAATCGACTTAGGCGGCACCAAAATCGAGGGTGTTCTCCTGAACGACGCCGGAACCGTTTTGGAGCGGAAACGAATTCCGACCCAACGGGAGGATGGGTACACCGCGGTTGTCGGGCGAATCGTTTCGCTTATTAAAAGTTTACGATCCGAAACGCAAGACCGGTGTACAATCGGGATCTGTACACCCGGAGCTGTTTCCCCCCAAACGGGCCGTATTAAAAACAGCAACACGCTTTGCCTCATCGGGAAGCCCCTGAAAGAGGACCTGGAATCGGCCCTTAAGCAACCAATCGTCATGGATAATGACGCCAATTGTTTTGCCATCGCCGAGGCGACCCTGGGGGCCGGAAGGGATTATGGAGTTGTTTTCGGTGTCATCATGGGAACGGGCGTCGGCGGTGGAATCGTCTTCAACAAACATGTCCACCGGGGACGGATGTACATTGCCGGGGAATGGGGACACCACAAATTGCATCCCGGGGGGAATGATTGCTACTGCGGCCAAAAAGGATGCGTCGAAACGTACATCAGCGGTCCGGCTTTGGAAAGACAGTGGCGAACGCTTACCGGCAGATCGGAAACATTAAAGGAAATCACTTCCCGGATTGCGCATCGACTTTCGGACCCGGCGGTCCGGTGGAAAACCGAATTTTTAAATAATTTCGGGTTGGCCCTTTCCAACGTAATTAACATATTGGACCCCGATGTGATTGTGTTGGGAGGTGGTGTTTCCAATATTCCCTTTTTATATGATGAGGGAGTTCAGTATGTTCACCGGTACGTTTTTAGCGATATTGTGGACACACCAATAGTGCAAAATCAACTGGGTGATTCCGCCGGCGTTTTTGGCGCGGCATTCCTGGAGACAAAATTATGACATTGGGTCAATGGTTAAATTCCCTCACCCTTCTGGACCACATTATAATTCTGGGGTTTTTCATCATCGCCGGTTTTCTGGCTCACGTAACCCTGGTTGCCATCCGCCAATGGTATCAGCATATACAAAAGAGCAACCCTTACGCAAACGAATTCAGGATTACGCCGCTCTATTTTATGGGCGTTGCCATCCTGTATACGGTCATTATTTACAAGTTATTGGGAGGAATTGTTACAACCTGGGTGGAAACGATAATCGACAAATAAAAATACGTTTTTAAGCCTATATTGATCGAGGGGTTGAAGGCACTGAAATATAAATGTTGGCCGTTTAATAAAAGCTTTCCCGTAATGACAACTTTTAGATTTCCCCCATGTCGAACAGGTTACATTTTTATAACGGATTTGGGTAAAGCATGAAACAACTTCCATACCTTATACTGTCAATAACCCTGTTATGGGGAACTGATTCAACGTTTGACCCGGAGGCATATATACACCGGGAAGTAATTGCCTACCGGCTGGAACATCCTTTAAAAATTGACGGTATTCTTGCCGAACCCCTTTACGATACAGCTCCGAATCAAACCTTTATTCAAGTCGATCCTGACAATGGTAAGCCGGCTTCCGAACCGACCCAGGTCTGGGTAGGATACGATGACAACGCCTTGTATATCGGTGCTCGTTTGTGGGATAGCCGGCCGGATTCCATCATCGGCCGGATGGGCCGGCGCGACAACGATACAAATTCCGATCTTTTTCAAGTCGCAATCGACTCCTACCATGACAAACGCTCCGGCTATTTCTTTTTAATCAATCCTTCAGGTGCCATCCAGGACGGTACCATAGCCAATGACAGTTGGTTTGACAACACCTGGGATGGTGTCTGGGACAGCAAGGCGGTCATTGACGACCAGGGGTGGACCGTGGAAATCCGCATCCCTTATTCCCAATTACGATTTTCCAAACAGGACGAATACGTGTGGGGAATCGGGTTCGGAAGAATCATAAAACGTAAGAATGAACAAGACTTCTTTACCTATTATCCGAGGGGCGTAAGCGGAATTGTCTCCCGTTTTGCCATACTAAAAGGGATTGCCGATATAACGCCACCCAAGAGAACGGAGTTTTTACCCTATTTCACTTCCGGTTACAGTCTTCTCCCTTCTCTTAAAGACAATCCTTTTTACAACGGTTCGGACACCAAACTGAATATCGGTACCGATATAAAATTAGGTATTGGTAATAATATTACTATCGACGCCACTATTAATCCCGATTTCGGACAGGTGGAAGTCGATCCCTCGGTAATCAATCTTTCCGCTTATGAAACCTATTATGAAGAAAAGCGTCCTTTTTTCGTTGAAGGGGCCAACATTTTTTCTTTTGGCCGGGGAGGCCCTTCAAACCGTTGGGGATTTAATTTTTCCGAACCGAATTTTTTCTACAGCAGACGAATCGGCCGTCCTCCCCAGGGGTGGGTCTCCACCAACGGCTGGGTGGATAAACCCCAAACCACTTCAATCCTGGGGGCGGCAAAAATCAGCGGCAAATTAAACGGCGATTGGTCAATCGGAGGCCTGTCGGCTTTAACCAAACGCGAATATGCCCGCGTGAATGAGGATGGGAATATCCGTAAGGAAGAAATAGAGCCGCTTACTTCCTATAACCTAATCAGGACTCAAAAAGAGTTCAATAAAGGACTACAGGGATTGGGGCTTTTAAGTACCTATGTTCAGAGGGATTTCAAGCGACAGGAGCTGCGGGACATTTTATCCGACAACGCTTTCGCCTTTGGAGTGGACGGGTGGACATTTTTGAATAACGAACGTGATTGGGTCATAGCCGGTTGGATGGGCCTGACCGATGTCTCCGGCACCAAGACCCGCATGTTGTCCCTGCAACAAAATTCCAGTCATTATTTTCAACGGCCGGACGCGGATCATGTTGAAATCGATTCTACGATGACAAAAATGCGCGGGTTTGCCGGCAGAATGATCGTAAACAAAGAAAAGGGGCATTTTACATTTAACACCGGGTTGGGTGTCATATCTCCCGGTTTTGAGAGCAACGATCTGGGGCTTAATTTCGGGACCGATCGTATTAACAAGCACCTGGTTCTGGGTTATAAATGGTACGACCCCGGTAAAGTATTCCGGTATTCCACAATTAATCTCGCTTACGCGAGTAATCATAACTTCGGCGGTGTGAAAGTCAACGAAACGGTTTTTCTCTTTGGTTACGCCCAATTATTAAATTACTGGAGCTTTAACGGGTTCATGGGTTGGGGGCCAGAGACTTTAAGCGATACAAAACTTCGCGGCGGTCCTATGGTCATTTCTCCGGCCGGATGGTTTTCAAACCTGAATATCCGTTCCGATAATCGCAAAGACATTATATTCGGTGTCGGCGGCAGTTTCAGGGGAAGCGAGAACGGGGATTGGGCGCGCAGTTTCTGGAGCTGGGCCGAATTTAAATTGGGCACTCAACTCAGTTTTAACTTAAATCCCAATTTTACCCAAAGCAAAACCCTCGATCAATATGTTATGAGCATTACCGATGAAACCGCCGAAGCCATGTACGGAAAACGATATATCGTCGCCCGGATTGATCAGACCGTCCTCTCGGCCGATATCCGCATTGATTACACTTTCACACCGACGCTTTCCCTGCAGGCTTATTTCCAGCCGTTTATTGCCGTGGGTAAATACAGCGAATTCAAGGAATTCGAAGCCCCCGAAACATACGATTTTATCATTTACGGTGAGGCGGAAGGTTCAACCATAACCCCCGTGGAACACGGATACAATGTTGTTCCGGGTGAAAACAGCGAATCATTTTTTATCTACAATCCGGATTACAATTATAAGGCCTTGGTAGGAAATGCTGTTTTACGGTGGGAATTCAAACCGGGTTCGACACTGTATCTTGTTTGGACCAGGAATGGCACCGATTTTCAAAACCCCGGTGATTTTAATCTTCATCGCGATTTGGGATACTTAATAAAGGCAAAAAGTGATAATGTCCTGGCGCTGAAAATATCGTACTGGATCGGGCGTTAACGACTACCTGATCCGATGTTTTAGCCCCTCATGACACCTATAATTCGGACCTAAAATATCACATCAAAATAAAAGTTATCTACGACCGCTGTTTTTCCATTTGGTCCCAAATATCAGCCGGCAATTCATTTAACGCATTGAACTCTCCCGCCCCCTGGAGCCATTCCCCGCCGTCGATGGTTACCACTTCACCATTGATAAAGCCGGCTTCATCGCACATCAGGAAGGCCGCCAGATTGGCCAATTCATGCGGTTCCCCGAATCGTTTCAGGGGAATCCGGTCTTGCATTTTCTTCTCATAGGCCGGATGTACCAACCGGCTCCAGGCCCCCGGGGTCGGGAAGGGTCCCGGAGCAATGGCATTGGTGCGGATACCATATTTCGCCCATTCCACCGCTAAGGAACGGGTCATCGCCAACACCCCCGCTTTCGCTGCCGCGGAAGGTACCACGTATCCGCTGCCGGTCCAGGCGTAGGTGGTTACGATATTCAGGATAACTCCTCCCCCTCGCCGGATCATCTCCTTACCGACCGCTGAGGTACAGTAAAACGTTCCGTGCAAAACAATATCCACAATTACCTTAAAAGCTCCTTCCGATAATTTCTCGGTTGGACAAACAAAATTCCCGGCGGCGTTATTGACCAATCCATCGATGGAACCGAAATATTCCACTGCTTCCGCGACCATTTTTTTTACCTGAGCCGGTTTGCGCACATCACAGGTAAGCGCCAGAACATTCGCACCGGCCTTCAATAATTCTGTGGTGGTTTTTTTCAGGACTTCCTCCTTCCGACTGGCTATTACCAGATTGGCGCCCAATTCGCCAAATCGGGAAGCCATGGCTTTCCCCAACCCGGTTCCGCCCCCGGTTACAATGATCGTTTTACCTTTCAATAAATCCGTTCGATACATAACACTTACCTTTCACTTTTGGGTGGATACGTACCGGTAAGTTTCCGGGTGTGGGAGATAACGAGCAAGGTGAAATGTTGTTTTCGGGTAATCCCCGCGGTTACCGGTAGACAAAACAGTTCAAAAGACAAGGATCGAAAGACGGGAGGTAAAAACTCATCCCGCTGCAAGGTCGGGAGACCTTGCAGGATCAGATATTCTAAAACCTACCCTGATCGTTCATGGTCTCCTGACCATGAACCGATAAACATTTGCAAGAAGGACGTGACACAAGTTTGGAAGCCTGCCACCAAAGATGATCCCGCAGGATCTCCTGATCCTGCGGAATAGACAAATCGAATTCATTCCCGCTGAGGAGTCAGGGTGCAAGGTCGGGAGACCTTGCAGGATCGGATATTCTTACACCTAACCTGATCGTTCATGGTCTCCTGACCATGAACCGCAGGATATTTACCGGCAGGAGAGAATACAATTTTGGAAACCGACCCAACAATCATGCCGGGCTGGCGGAGGACAATTCTGCGGAAAAACACGGCTCCTCCCGCTACGGGGTCGTCCGCCGGTCGGCGGACCGCAGGATCAACGTTTGAATGATTGATCGAAAACCTGATTTTCGGGACGGCAACAGACCTTGCTTCGTTCCTTTAAAAACCGGTAGGTTTTCCCATGGACACACTTACGCTAATCGGCGGCTTATTATTCCTGTTTGGCTTGCTCGTATTCAGCGCTAAACTTATTGCTTATAATCGCAAGAAATACAAAATTGACGAACCCCACCCGATTACTCCTGCTTCGATCAACCAAATCGGTCATAGAATGATTCGCCTTCTGGCGCTGGCCGTTTTTCTTATCGCGCTCACGATCATTTATGTTTTCAACCGTTAATTCGTCAAACACTTGTGGTCTTCCAAAGCGAAAAGTAAATTTATCCGAATCATGCTTTCATTAAATATTCCATTCCTCCTCACTAAAGGAAAACCGAAATGACAAAAGAAAAAGGGGCTAACCCGCCAAAATTGTTTGTTCTGGACACCAACGTAATTCTGCACGACTCAAGTTGCATTCGGCACTTCGAGGAAAATGACGTGGTCATTCCCATTACCGTTTTGGAGGAACTGGATAATTTCAAAAGGGGTAATGAATTAATCAATTACCATGCCCGGGAATTCCTGCGTCAACTGGACGCCCTCACGGGGGAAGTTTTGTTCGAAGAGGGTGTGCCGATCAATAACGGGCACGGCAAAATCCGGGTCGTCGTCCACCACGGCTGGGACCCGGAACTCCGATCCGTTTTCCACGATGACCTCCCGGATCACCGCATCCTTAACTGCGCTTATCAACTCGCCAAGAAATATCCGCGACGAAAAGTCATCCTGGTTTCCAAAGACACGAATCTTCGGATGAAGGCCAAATCACTGGGTTTGATGAGCCAGGACTATACCACCGATAAGGTTGAGAGCATCGACAAGATTTACAAGGGCATCCGTCTGTTTGAAAATATCCCCGATGCGATTATCGATATCCTGCACCGGGAACCGTATCGTCTTGAGGCTGCCAAGCTACCGGAAATAAAAGCGCCGGTTCCTAATGAAAATTTCATCCTGCGGAATAACCAGAAATCGGTTCTGGCAACCTATGACGCGATGGAAGAAGTATACGTGCGTGTCGATAAACAACCTGCTTACGGCATCATCCCCCGTAATGCGGAACAGTCCTTTGCGCTGAAAGCCCTTACCAACCCGAAAATTTCGCTGGTTACCATGTCCGGCAAGGCCGGAACCGGGAAAACTTTGCTGGCCCTGGCCGGGGCGTTGGAATGCCGCTCTCAATACCGACAAATCTACCTTGCCCGGCCCATCGTGCCCCTCAGCAATCGGGATATCGGCTACCTCCCCGGCGATGTGAAATCCAAAATCGATCCTTACATGCAGCCGCTGTTTGATAACCTGGCCGTCATTCGGCACCAGTTCCATTCCGCGGATGAACGGTACCAGAAAATCCAGGAGATGCTGGATTCCGAAAAGTTATTGATAACGCCCCTGGCTTACATTCGCGGGCGTAGTTTCCAACAGGTCTTTTTTATCGTCGACGAGGCGCAGAACCTTACGCCGCATGAAATTAAAACCATCATTACCCGGGCCGGTGAAGGAACCAAATTCGTCTTTACCGGTGACATCCACCAAATCGACCAACCCTATCTGGACACCCTCTCCAACGGCCTTAGTTATCTGATTAACCGCATGGTGGGACAATCGGTCTACGCTCATATAACCCTTGAAAAAGGAGAACGATCACCCCTGGCGGAATTGGCCAGCGATTTGCTCTAACCGGGATCATGCATTCTACCTGTAACCGGATTGGAGGAAACCGTTTGCTTCCGTCGTCAGGCGGCGGGGCAGTAACTTTATTAAACCGGAATATGGAATCGAAATGACAGAACCCAATACACAACCACAAGACGAAAACTATCTGCAATTTCCGCTGGATTCACGGGGCCTGGAAATCCTCGCAAAACTGGCCCGTTGGAGCAATTTTGTTGGCGTAGTAAACATCATCGCCGGGATATTTCAAAGCCTGGCCATTTTTATTTATTATGATCAATTCCTGTTAATCTTACCGACCTTAGGTATTGGCGGATTTCTAATCTATCTCGGCACGCGCCTTACTTCCTCCGCCGCTCATTTACGCTATGGAGTCCACTTCAAAGATTCCCAAAGTTTTTTAGCCGCCCTGGACCTGTTACGTACATATATTTTCCTGACCGGATTTGTGTACCTGCTTGCCCTACTCATGATCATCGGTGTTGTGCTTATCACGCTTCTTTTAGGCGCAGCGGCGTCCGAACTCATCATTTGAGAATTATCCGGCAACTGATTTTCCGTAATCCGACTTTTTGAGTATTTTACGAAGTGAACCTGCTCCGTAAAATCTTCAAACTCCAGCCCGGAGAGGGGTGGCCGGTCCTGTTGCTTTTCATTTATTTTTTCTCCTTCGTTACCATCAACATCACCGGCAAAACCGCCCGCGACACCTATTTCCTTAGTCAATACGACAAGACCTATCTCCCCCTGATGTTTGTGGCGGTGGCGATCATCGTGGCCCTGGCGGTTTTCATCTACACCCGCATCACCAAAAATCGTTCCATCGTATCCACCGTTACTGTCACCGGAACTATTTTCGCTGTTTCCCTGGCCATTCTTCAATTTCGCATTCAAGGTTGGGTTATTCCCATATTGTATGTCTGGATGGATGTGATCGTCACCATCATCATTTTCCAGATCTGGACCATCGCCGGCGAAATATTTAATCCCCGTCAGGCGAAACGGGTGTTTGGTTTATTGGGAGCCGGTGGATCTATGGGCGCCGTGGCGATCGGTTTCGGAATCAAACCCTTTGTCCACAAATTCGGATCAAATTACCTGTTAATCGTCACCGTGGGGTTTATTCTTCTGACCATCGTAATGGCACATCTTGCCCGTCCTTTTTTCAACCGCAGCGCTATTAAAAAAGACACACCCAAAACCACCGGACCAACACGCCGGAAAACTTTCGATCCTTATTTAAGAACCCTTGCTATCGTCATCGGACTCTCCGCCGTTACCAGCACCCTTGCCGATTATCAATTTAAAATGACAGCCAGTTGGGCGTTCCCCGATGCGAACCACCTGGCCGGTTTCTTCGGAACGTATTACGCTGTTGCCGGGGCCGCCTCGCTGATCATCCAGCTTTTCATCACGGCACGACTTTTGTCCCGGTATGGTATCCTGGTTGGGTTGCTCGTCCTTCCCTGCACATTATTATTCGGGTTCTCGGCTTTCTTCATCAGCCCCCTGCTGATCAATGCTTTCATCAGCAAATTTTCCGACCAGACCTTCAAATTCACAATAAACAACACGGCCACCCAATTGTTATGGTTGCCGGTGGCTCCCGATAAAAAACGTCGGGTGAAACCGATAATCGACGGTACCATAAAAACCGCCGCGGAAGGCCTGGCCGGTTTGTTTACCTTCTTTGCCGTTAAATATATTGCCATTCAATACCTGAGCCTTTTCGCTGCCGCGGCCCTGATAATCTGGATTTTTTCCACGATCCGTTTGCGTTCCGGATACCTTGCCGCTTTGAATGCGGCGATCGAGAAACGACAACTCAATTTTGAGGAATTGGAACTGGACATAACCGACAGCGCCATGGTGAATACAATCGAACGGACTTTGCGCAGCCCGGAAGAGGTCCAGCAGGTATTCGCCCTGGAACTGATAAAGGACATGCCCCTGACCCCCTGGAAAGATACCCTGAACCATTTGTTCCAAACCGGTACACCAACCGTCCGGAAAACGATTTTGTCCATGGCAATGAACGCCCCGGAAATCATTTCCGACGATGAAATAATCGCCGCGAGCCGGTCCGGGTCCGATCTTTCCTTACAGGCGATCCATGTAGCCGGGAAACGAAAACTGAAAGCCATCATACCCTTCCTGTCCGAACAATTAAGAAAAAATATTCCCTTGCAAAGTTCCGTCGCTGCCGAGGCGATTTTATCCATCGGGGACGGCCCCGTTTCCGAAGCCAAAGCATATTTGCAATCGTTGTTAACCGATAAGAATGAAAAACTCCGGGGAATTGCCTTGAACCAACTGGTTCATCACCCGGAATTGCTTACCATTCCGGAACTGGAAACGTTCCTGAAAAACGGTTCTCCCACCCTTCGCAAAACCGCCCTGCGGGTGGTACAACGACGTCCCCATCCCGAATTAGTCCGCGTCGTGACCGCCAATCTGGAGTTTCCTCAAACAGCGGTCACGGCCCGTAAGGTTTTGAAACATTTTCCCGATGAATTGGTCCTGAACACTTTTGAGCAGATCTGTCGTGATACCGACCAACCGCTGAAACTCATTCGCGGCATCGTTCGTACCCTAAAAACATATCCCCGACTGAAGTCAGTCGATTTAATAGTCGGGCTGCTTCCACCGGACGACATCACCCTCTACCGGGAATGTGTCGACAGTCTATTGTTCATTGCCCGCCGGGCGCCTTTGTCAAAGGATGTTTTACACCGGCTCGAAACCGAAACGCGCCGGCTGGCGGAGAAAATTTATTCCGATTACCAGGTTATCAATTTACTCTCCCCCTACCCGGACAGGGACACGGTCCTGATGAAAGACTATTTTCACCATGAAATTCAAACCGCGCTGCCGATTTTACTCAAACTCGGAATCCTGGATGTTCCCGACACGCCCATCGAAACGTACATTCATTACGTGCGCAAAAAAGACGTGAGCCATCTGCCTTTTGTCCTGGAATTGTTGGAAAACATTTACTCCAAGGAAGAACGGGAAATCGTTACTCCCCTGGTCGACATGCTAACGTTGACGGAGCGCTGCCGTATCGGTCGGCAACTGTTCCCGGGATTACCCGCCGACTTGAACCGGGTTCTCCTGACCTCTATCCATTCCAATGACACCTGGCTGTCCACCGTTGCCCTGGATTTTGCCCTGCGAACGCGCCGGGAACCGGTACTCTCACGTGTTAATTGGGATTTGGCGCTCACCTCTGATCTGAACCGGGAACTGGTGCAATTTACCATCAGGGACGGCACATTGTTCATCCCCCAATTAAACCCCGATGACTTTAAATTAGGGGTTGAGGAATTACCCATGTATTCCACATTAGAAAAAACCATTCTATTGAAATCCGTCCAGTTGTTCCACTCCATCCCCGGTGAGGACTTATCGCGCGTGGCGCAAATTGCCGAAGAGGTGCATTTAACCGCGGGGACACCGATTTTCAGAGAAGGGGATCACGGCGATTCCATGTTTATTATTCTCGACGGAACCGTCCGTATTCACCGTGGTGAAAGAAATATTGCCCTTTTAAGGAAAGGCGATTGTCTGGGTGAAATGGCATTACTGGATCAGGAACCCCGTTCAGCCGACGCCACCGTCGAGGAAGATGTTACCTTGCTGAAAATTACCCAGGAAGGTTTTTACGAATTAATGAGCAGCAACATGGAAATCATGCATGGAATTGTAAAATTACTGACCAACCGTCTGCGAAACGCCATTAAGTGACAAACCGGTTTCTCTATTATTTCATTTTAACAGGAAATCGCCTAACCCGTAAGAATAACAATCACTATTCCGTTATTTTATCTATCGCCTCATCAATGACTTTCTTTTTCACATCCTGCATTTTTTCACCGGCAGTCTGAATTTCCCTGGTGATGGATTTCATATTTACTTCTTTCCCTGTCCAGACCATATAAGCGATATAAAGGATAAATACGGCAAGAACGAGCAATACCAATTTAAATAATTTCTTCACTGCTCCGAACAGGATGACAATCGCCAGTACCACGGCGACAATCAGGTAAACGGGATTAGCAGTTAAGGTTTCGATGAATTGCTCCATTATTCTCCCTTATTCATTTTTGATTTCATTTTTAATTTATTGCGGTTTACCAGACCCGATCGCTTTTCGTACTCCTCAACCAACTCCATCACGCGCGGATGGTCCGGCATTTCCAGCGTCATGGGGACAAGGTTACCTGATTTTGATTTTATCCAACCCTGGTCGTTTAATTCAATCTTGATTACACCGACGTAATAGCCTTCTTTCCCGGCCTGGGTTATTAATATACCGTTTTCCTGCTCCGGTTTCTTTATTACCGATTGACTATGAGAACCCACAATAACGGCAACATTTTTAAGTTGTTGCGCCAATCGGACATCCCGATCATATCCCTGGTGCGTCAAGACAATGATCAAATCCGTTTTTTCAACAATTTCCGGGAGAGTTTCATTGATCGCCTCCAGGGGGGGCTTCAGACTTATTTTTGTCCGTACCTTTTCGGGGTAATACTTAAACGCGGTCGGCCCTAAAATCCCCAGTATTCCAATTCGAATATCGCCCCGCTTGACGATCTTGTACGGAACCTGGTTCGGCAATCGCGGGGACCGCAGATTTGTAATGACAAATTGAGCCCCGACAAGTGGTAAAACGCGATTTATAAACGCCGGGTTACGGGTCACTTCCTGATCTCCCGGCAGAACCGCGTCATAGGGAATCAGGCCATAGGCGACAGCGATCAAACTGTCTTTTAAGGGATGCCTTTCGGTTACCGAAAAAAAATCACCGGCATCAACTACAATTGTGTTGGGATGTTCCTTGATAAATTCCGGCACGTAAACCGCACGCTTTTCCACTGAACCGAGGGGGTGGTCGGGACAATAACAATTCTCCAGGGCCCCGTTGGTATTATTGGAATGGAGGATGTAAATCGAATTATCGCCCCCCCATAAAGGTGACAACAAAACAATTAATTTAAAGAACTTTTGTATACGTTTCTTCATTCCGGGAACATTCAGCCCCGACAGACAAGGCAAGATCCTCTTTTTCCATAATACATGTTCTTCATCGTCCGTATTTTACTTTAATTTGTCAGCTAATTAATCGGCCTGCGGAACATCCCGTACGATACGGGGAGAGCAAATTTTTCTGTTGGAAAATTCAGGTTCAATATGCTGCCAATTTCGGTAGGATTCAAGTAAATTTTACCGGACGCCGGGGATCGGAAAGAGGGTGGATCAAAGATATCGTCACTGACCGGATTCTCCATAAAAGAT
>JALUTR010000422.1 GCA_027021785.1 Fidelibacterota bacterium
ACGAAAGAACATTTTCTATACGCGGAAGAAAAAGTTAATAGACAACGCCTGTGGAGGACAGGCCTCTCTACCTCAGGTGAAATATTCTAAATACACCTTACTGGAATATGATATTTGTTTCCACCGGGCCTTCACCAAGAAACTCTTAAACGAAACGGAAGACGTAGGGTTAAAATTGGACGAACCTTATGCCACCAATAAGGAATTCGTTGCCGACTGGTTCTCATACGTGAGTCAACTGCGTGAATTCAGTTTTTATAGCTTCTCTAATCGCCGGTTTGACAGTGAACTGGATGAGGGTCCGGCCAATGACTACCTGAAAGCCATGGAATGGAAAGCTCGGATCGAACGGCGTTTGAAAAAGACGCACAAAGAATTTCCCCTTTTAGATATAATCGACGAGTATAAGTTAGACCACCAGGAAGCGGTCATTCTCATGTACCTGGTAAAAGAAGACCTGGAGGGGGGTCAAGTGGATACGGAGGAGGTTATTGGTCTAATCAGTCGTGACCAACATGAATTGTACATGAACCGCAAATATGTGACCGTGGAAGCAAAATTAGTGAAACATGGTCTCGTGGAGTTATCGGAAAATATCTTTTTCCGCAACCGGGGTGGTGAGATACGCATCTCCCCCGATATCACCCGGCAGATCATCATGAAAACACCGGTTAATGATGACGAACGTCTGTCACAAATTCTAAAAGGTGATGATATCTTTACGTTACTTGAGCCTACACACAGCATGCGCAATCTCATCTTACCCCGTGAAATGAAAAGCACCCTTCGTACTGCTCTTTCTCAATATCAAGACAATGTAGAAAAAACGCTGTCATCCTGGGGATTATTTACCGGTGAAATGACGGTCGTAGGGAAAGTTCATAAAAAATTAGAGCCGGGACTGTTGATGCTCTTTTACGGACCCCCGGGGACCGGGAAGACCTTTGCCGCGGGATGTATTGCCCAAGCCTTAAATAAGAAACTGCTCATTTCCGATATTTCCAGGATTCATTCTAAATGGGTCGGGGAGAGTGAGAAAAACGTTCGTAGGTTATTCTCCGTTTTTGAACGGGTTGTACGCCGTACCGAAAATCCTCCGGTGTTACTATTAAACGAGGCCGATCAATTTTTAAGTAAACGGGTTAACAACATGAACACCTCGGTGGATGTCATGTACAATACCATGCAGAATCTATTCCTGGAAGCCTTTGAACGCTTACGGGGGGTAATGATTGCTACCACCAATCTCCGGGAAAACCTGGATATGGCTTTCAGTCGTAGATTTCATCTGAAAGTAGAATTTCCCTTACCCAGGGTAAAAGAGAGGATCGCCTTGTGGAAGTTACATCTACCGAAAACGATCCCTGGATCCCAAGGTATTGACGTAGTCTCTCTTGCAAAAGCCTATCCCCTCACTGGAGGTCAGATTAGTATCATTGTAAAAAACGCTGCCACCGAGGCGGCAGCGCTGAAAGGGCGAAATAAAAAACTCACCTATGGTGATTTGGTCAAGTACTGCGAGATAGAAAGTGCCAGTATGTTCGAAAAGAGTTATCGGTCAATAGGGTTTCAAGCTTAAAAGGAGATCTTCCATGGAATTTAAAGAACTACAAAGAAAACTAACGGCCTGGGATAACGCTCACAGTAAAGCCCTAGAAACCTGCACCACTAAAAGGAAATAAGCATAGCAACGACGGTTATTAATATCAAGAAGATGGAATTACTGGACAATTACATGATCAAGGCTTGCATGGACAGGGATTTACTCACAGTTATCGAGCAGTTCTCTGAACTAGCATTGAACGCAGTGAAAGAGTTGGTGAGGACCTACGAAGAAGAAGTTTAATCCTCGACCGGGTAGTGTAATTTCATGTTCACAATTTAGTAATAGTGATGAAATACTATGGAAAAGAGCTATCGTTATCCTTATCAAGGTGGTGCCTTTTTACACATGGTGACCGATCACCTGCTTGGGTATATGTAATACCAGGCTTTAGATTGCAGCTATATCAGTAGGGGATTCCTCTTGATACAACAAAACCTTCTACAATCAGCCAATATTAGTTAAGTCCATAAGTTTCTGTACTTTTAAAAAAGGGATCATTGAAGAGCACCCCGGACAGGACTCGAACCTGTGACCTACGGATTAGAAGTCCGTTGCTCTATCCATCTGAGCTACCGGGGCATTTTTAACTAAACATTTTTTCCTGGTACCAATCCACCGGGAGTCCCGATTACTTCGGGGCTACCGGGACATTTTTTCCAATAAAGAGCGGCGAAAATTAGGTTTCATGACAACCAAATAACAAACCAAATCGGTGTGGTTTTATAATGCCCCAAACACCATTTCCTTTTCAAGCCTCAAGTTGAGTGAAGTAAAATCCCGGTGGATATCGGGGGCCTGGTCCGCCGGCAGCGGAATGCGAAGCGAAATCCTGAAGAACGGCGGAAAACCGGGAACCGGAAAAATCAACTCCATCAAAGCATTCCGGCATAAAAAGTTTATTTCCGTATCGATTACACATCCCGCCTCCCGGTTTCCGGTCTTTATTGCGTAATAATTGGGGGTGAAATTCCCCGGGAAATTTTACCTGATTTATGGGATTTCTCGTCGATAAAAGCCTTGACATTAATGAATTGTAGGTAGTACACTTACCGTCGAGCGATAAAAAGATTAACCATTGTTCATTAACCCTTAGAAAAGGAGGAATTCATGGGTGAAGTTGTAAAAACAACAGGTGTACAGAAAGAGAAGGGATATCTGTATTATCTTGGTAAGGACGGAAACGTGTGGCGTTCCAAGATGGCTCGCGCTGGTAAGGGCGGCGGAAATGCTGAAAAAGTAGCTGATGCAGGTGTTCAGCGCGAAGTGGGTTACCTTTATTATATTGATAAGAACGGTAACGTGGCGCGCTCAAAGATGGCCCGAGGTCGTAAATAACCTCCTGATAAACACCCTTAATTAAAAGGCCTTCTCCTGAAGGCCTTTTTGTTTACCGATCCGATGGTATCGATCCTTATCGAAAACCAATTTTATCCGGACTGATGTACCCGGAGATTAAATAGTATATCATTATTTTTTAATCAGGTTAAATTCCATCCACACTATGAATCGGATTACTCTATCTATCCTTGTTTCCATTATTATCGGTTGTTCTTCCTCCGGCCCGACGGGGATATTGAACACAACCTATGAGACCAAATCCCTGCCGGAAAAGCAGTTACCGGAAGGTTGGGTCTTACGGAAAGAACTCCTCGCGCGCTGGGGAACCGACCTGTCCCAGGTAACACGAACCATCCCGGACTCCGTCCCGGAAGTCAATTATTGGGAATCGAATTATACTACCGGTAACGGAACACGAGTTCCGATCAAACGGGCCACTGTTTTATATGAATATACCAATCGATTGTCGATCAATACGATTGAACTGCAATTTGTTAATATTGATTACGTTTATGATATCAGTAATCATAAGTCCGTTGATTATGTTTTGGAAAGAGTTGTCAAGAAAATCGAGTTACGTGACACCGGTTTTCCGCAATTAACGGCCGGGGACGTCATTAAACATAAAATTCTGATGGTCTACGGAACTCCACGGGAATTTGATGGTATCTGGCACCGCTACCAGGATGAAAATACGGAAATGAAAGTCCGGGAACTGGACAATCGTCACATTATTATCGACCTTCGCAGCCTGGCCGTGGAAAAGAAATTACAGCAAGCCCTCAATGACGTCTATTCGGATGAAGGTATCGAGGAAAAGAAACAAAAATTGATGGAAGACTTTGACCTGTAGCCGGCGCCTCTTTGGTCTTTCGGACCCGCTGTCCCGGAGAACAACGATTAAAATTTGATAATTCGCCCTTGACCTTAATGAACACTGAAAGGTGGAAAATATAATACAGTTATTAAAACGGTTGGCCCGAACTGTTCTCCTGATGCTTTGGGTAACCGTGTTGGTGGGACAGGCCCCCATTGTTTCACAGATCGATTTTATCGGCAACGAGATTACTAAGGATTACATAATCCGTCGCGAAATTCAACATCCGGTGGGAGTGCCGCTGGACAGCGCCCTTGCGGAACACAGTCGTGATCGGATCGATAACCTGGGTATTTTCAGTCATGTTTCCTGGCAGGCCGTTCCCCTGGAGGATGGGACGGTCAGACTCAGGTACACAGTGATCGAATCCTGGCGGTTTTTCCCCGGTGTTCTGCCTCAATATAAAGAGGATACCGGATGGTCACTTCAAATCGGGTTATTGGTGAACAATTTCCGCGGTCGGAACGAATCACTGGCCGTGGGTGGTGAAATCGGCGGTCGACAATCTTTCGGAGTCCAGTTCGTTGATCCCTGGATTGTCGGCGATCATATTTCGTTTGATCTGGGACTCAACAAGGTCTTCCTGCAACATCCTTTCCTGCCGTATGACGTGATCATTAAGACGGCGGGGGCGAATATCGGCCGCTATTTTGGCTATCAGCGTAAAATGAAAATCGGTTTCGAAGCCGCATCCAAAACCTTTGCTGGCGATTCAATAACTTACGAATACCGTTATTTTGCGCCACAGGCTACCTTTGCCTATGATACCCGCGACATTTATTCCGATCCGACGCAGGGGGTTTATTATTATAATTATGTTTACAGCATGTTTGACATAACGGGGAATAAACAGAACATATTGTTTTGGGAACAGTCCTATAGTTGGTTTCGCACCCTAATTCCGAAACAAAAAAGACTGGTGTTGGGATTGAATCTCCGTGGCCGTTTCTCCTTCGGAGCCCTTGCGGAGGAATGGATGGAATACCTCGGCGGCGCTTATTCGGTACGCGGCTGGAAAATCCCCACGCGGGGTATTTACCAAAGCGGAGAACGCAATTACCGTTTCGGATATCATTGGCTTGTTTCGTCTCTGGAATTACGACAAACCCTGTTACCCAAATTTGTCACGAAGCTCCGGAACGAATTCGGCCTGTCGGTTTCCGCTTTTCTGGACGTGGGCGTAATCGGCCGCACGCGGGCGGAATTGTTACGAAAACCACCCCTTATCGGGGTTGGCTTCGGACTACTGGTGCCGACCCCGGTTATCCAGATTATGCGTCTGGATTACGGGTGGGCTTTTTACCGGGGGAGATATCAGGAACGGTCCTTTTACCTTTCATTCGGACAAAAGTTTTAGACCCAAAATCTTGTTCTCCAG
>JALUTR010000423.1 GCA_027021785.1 Fidelibacterota bacterium
GATCCGATCCCAGGTCAGGTTTCTGGACTTTTGGCTTCGACGTCGCAAGGCGCGAAGCCATGTCCTATTGACCTGTGTACGAAAGGAATCGATCGACTGTCTATTGCCAGGTACACCGAAGTAGTTAAAGTGACCTTGCACAACTGAGCGCAACCACTTTCCCTGTTCGGCTACCGGAGCATGACGTCGCTTCTTGAGTTCCTTCGTTACTTTTTGGATCTTTGCCTGAAGGTGTTTGGCTATAGTCTTACGGCGAACTGTAAATCGTTTACCCTTCAGTGTCAGACTACATATATGCGTGAAACCGAGAAAGTCGAACGTTTCAGGTTTCCCATCTCTGCGATCAGATCGATTCGATGCTGCAAATCGGCCAAATTCGATAAGACGGGTCTTACCTGTATGAATTTCTAGTCCGTATTCCGCAAAGCGCTTCTGCAATTCCACCAGAAACTGATCCGCTTCATAGCGGTGCTGGAAACCCATAACAAAATCATCCGCATAGCGGACGATTATTACTTCTCCGCGTACTTGACTACTTCGCCACTGCTTCACCCACTCGTCAAGAACATAGTGCAGGTATATATTACTGAGCAACGGCGATATTACTGACCCTTGCGGCGTACCTACACTCGTCTTCGACCACTGACCATCCTCTGAAACTCCGGCTCTGAGCCATTTTTGAATCAGACAGAGCATCCGAGGGTCAGCTATGCGGACTTCGAGAAACTTCATCATCCATTCATGATTTATGGTGTCGAAAAAGCTCCGTATGTCCGCATCCAGAATCCAGCTTACCTTACGTTGTGTGATCCCTACCCATACTGCATCCAGCGCATTATGTTGGCTGCGTTCAGGGCGAAACCCGTAACTGAAACCAAGGAAGTCCTGCTCGTAGATCTGGTTTAGTATCCATACTGACGACTGTTGAACTATCTTGTCCTCAAGTACAGCAATGCCGATTGGTCGTTGACGACCATCAGGCTTTGGCAACCAGGCCCGCTTTGAGGGCTTCGCTCGGTATTTGCCACTTTGAACACGCGAGTGAAGATCCGATAGCCGCACCTCCAGTTGCTCACCATACTTATACCATGTTACCTCGTCAACTCCGGCAGTTGCGTTACGCTTAAGTGCGTAGTAACCATTCCGAAGCAGGTCCAACGTAATATGATGCATAAGGTTGGTGAAACGAAGATCCTTCTCCCTAACCGCTGCTTCACGTATCCTGTCAAGTCCGTTCAATGCTTACTCCTGTCTCTGCGTACAGGTCGCAGACGTCTTTACAGAAATTTCCCTCGGTCACCGGCCTTTCCTCCAAAACCTCCGCAATGGCATGATACCACTTTGTTCGGCTCCTTCTTAGGTGTCGGGTCGGAGGAGGCGCCTACTCATAGGCTAGCCTCCGTCCGCCGCTCAAACTGGACGTGCGGTTTTCCCGCATCCAGCTTTCACAAGGCTGCTTATCGCCGGTTTAGAGAAGGTATTAATTTGATAAGACTCACAAGTCCCAACTCACCATGTAACTTGGATTCCGGTAGCGATTTCCAGCCACAATTATGCCACCGCTTGTGACGGTGCGACCAAAGTCGTCTCCTGATCCAACGGTCAAGTTGGTTGAATAGCTTCCTGACATGGGCTTTCCTGTAATAGTTGTCCCAGCCACGGATGACCGGATTGATCTCATCGATAAGCCCCTCAATTGTCACAGGTGCTTTTCGCCTTGTTCGCTTTCTGATTTGTTCTTTAAAATGGTCAATTGATTTCTGCTTAGGATAGACATACAGCCCACCCTGTTGGATGCCACTTTTGATCTTGTGCGGCGGCAGCTTAAGTGGCCGAGTACCGCGTTTGATCTTGTAGCCTAAAAACTCAAATCCATGTCGAACATGAACGATTCGAGTTTTATCCTGATGCAGAACCACTCCCAACTTTTCCAGAACTTTAGAGGCAAATTCCAATGCCGCCTGAGCTTGCCCTCTTGTACGGCACGTCACCAGCCAATCATCAGCAAACCTTGTCAATCGATACCCATTGCGGCGCATCTCTCGGTCAAACGGAGTTAAAAGAACATTGCTGATCAGCGGTGAAATCACACCGCCTTGGGGTACCCCCCTTTCTGTATGATGGATCTGTTTATCCTGCGAGTAACCCACTTTCATGAATGATTCCAGTAGATTCAATACACGTCCGTCTGACACTCGTTGATTGAGCAATTCCATGAGCTTGTCGTGATCCGCTGAACCAAAAAAGTCTTTCAGATCAGCATCTACCACCCACTCATTGCCTTGCTCCAGTTCGCACCAAATCTTTCGCATAGCGTCCTTCGCTGATCTCCCTCGCCGGTATCCAAAGCTGGCTTCATCAAATACCGGTTCGAAGATGGGTTCCAGCCGATTCAATAGCGCTTGCTGGCATACCCTATCGTAGATAGTCGGTATACCAAGTGGGCGAAATTTGCCCGGCTCTCCCGCCTTGGGGATCAGGTGTCGCTTCACCGGTTGCGGTTGATACTTTTGCGTGCGCAGTTCATCATGCAATCGTCTGAGATTCCCTTCCAGGTCACTCTCGAATTCCTCAATGCTCTGCCCATCTATACCTCCCACACCTCGATTACGCTTCACTTTTTCCCAAGCTAACTCCAAGTTCTTCAACTTGTACACCTTATCCACTAATGAGTGGACCTTCTTTTCTCCTGTTGGATTCAGCCAATGCACTAATCTCCTCGGTTTATCGCCTAGGGGTTTTTCACTTAAGGAACTGTTCCTTGCCATAAACTTTACTCGTTAGTTTCCTGTCTTTGTCCAACCACCTTGCCGACTGACTTCCCCGGCTCACTCTGCCGCCGCCTGGGGCGGTCACCTTATTTTCATAAGCCTTAAGGTACTATTCAGTCGTCCGACTACTCATAGAACTTCGCTCACCATTTCGCTTTCACTTATAGGCTTGCTTATTCCAGTGCCACCTGGAAATCCTATGAGTTCTCCTGGGGTCACGCATTAATCTTCCACACCGTGCCATCCGCACACACCTTGGTTCGATGGGTGGATAAGAACGCCTTCGCCCCCATAGTGCAGGCTCGACCTTGCCCCATCTTTGGCCGACCGGTTCATCTACAGAGTCGCCTCTTCGATTACGGCCCGGTGTTTCTCCTCAAACCCTTCGGATTCCACCTCGCGGTGGACACCCTGTCCTCCAAAACCTTCCGATTCTGGCCAGTAAGGAATTACCCCCACTTTTGGATATGGCGCTCCCTATCAGAGCACCAGAGGGACTTTAACCCTCCTGATTAATGCGCTGCCCAGCGCACACTATGCCGATGTCTGACTTCTCAACAGCGTACATGTCAGGCTTGAGGCCACAGACCTTCCCTGACCGACCCGTCATATTTCATACTAACGGGTACTGATGAGATCTCCCGGTTCTCGAACATAGAGTGTCCATACATGCTCAGGGTCTCTGACTCCGCGGGGCCGGACAGCAACTAACTCTTTAGCATCGCTGAACGTGTTGCCTTCCCTACCGTTGTACGTGGTCGGCACCCCAAATGGGTGATTTCGGAGCTCAATACCTGGCCTGCACTTCCCCCTGTCAACGCTTCACGTGCAACCTCGCGATTGCCCGCGCATGACTCGGAGCCATGATGGAGCAGCTACTCCTTTCATGTAGGGCTCTTCCATCCCCTACTCTATGCCGGCTTATCCCGGCGCTTTCACAACGTCCCGTACTTCACTTAGCAACCGCGGCTTCTTGAACCAGGGATTAGTCCTGAGCACTCACTTCGTTCGACTCAGGACTAATCCTTATTTTGTTAGAATCAGGTGCCTTTTCAGTGCCAAGTTATTGAAAGCATATCACACTTGTGTGATGTTTTTTAGTCTTGCTTGTCAATAATTTTGCATAGTGTGCAACCATGTCCCATGTCAGGCAGACCCCATTTTTTTAGAATTGAAAGCTGTGAAAAATAGTCTCAAACGGACTTATTCTTCAGGCTCATTAACGAACAGCCATCAAGACGATGTTTAAACTCTTCTACGATTCCGTAGGGAAATTTTCCAGAGAACCGAATATGTTGACCGTGACCTAAAGCTAATAGCTGCTCCCTTAGGTTGTGCGAAAATTCAAGATCTATCGTACTGTTGTTGTAAGGTGGCAGCATTTGGACTGTCACAAGAATGTAATCAGAAGATTTGCCACTATCATCGTCATAATAACCTTCTATATATAAAACAGATTTAACAATGCCTTCCCCAACTACTCTACGGTTGGCATAATTATTATCTTCTCGATACTGACGTTCCTGTAAACTTGTCATATTAGATCGAGCCCTGTGATCAAACACATCTTTTAAATACAGATATTCCGTCGACCTCCTATCTCTTCTTGCATATACATAGGCGCACCAAATCAAGGCACATAGGGCAAGAAATATCAAGTAGTCTTCAGACGTACAGTACGTTTGGAACGTTCCATCTTCATAGTATATTCTTCTCATTTCCATCAAAAACAGCTAATAATCGGGATAGGGAGCCGCTCTAGCAACCCCCTATCCCGATTAGCCACTTAATTGCCAACCATTAGTGTCTTTGTCATCGTTCCAGTTACTTCCTGTTAAGGCCGATAGAGTTTTCACGACATCTGGTTCATTATCTTCCCATGTTATAAATTTGTCATAGGAATATAAGCCCCAGATATCTGTATTCTTTCTCCAAGGATGAATCATCAACAAAATGCCTGCAATGTATTCATAATCAGGGTCACTGAGAATCCCTGACTTTTCCATGATTGATTCCACTCCAGGTTTCCCTTCAAATTCAGGAATACCTAATATTGGAGCACCTAGTTGTGCAAAGGCTATCATCCACAATTCACCGCTCACTGCTTTTCTGAACATATGATCATCACAATACGCTGGTCTGAGCACAAAGTTTTCGGTACGAAAAGGTGGAATTATACTCAAATTTAGGACTAGAAATGATTTGCCGTTAGGAAACTGACCAGACTTAATGTTTTGCCTTGTTTTTTCTATTAGGGTTTCAATCACCGCAGTGATAGTTCCTTTACCTTTTTGATACACAGTCATCCCATAGGAAAGTTCATTAAAGTCTTGTAAGTGTGCCGGGTTGCAGTCTAAAATGGCTAACCAAACCACAACGAAAGGATAGCCATGAAAAAGACCACAACACCGACACGTAGTAAGA
>JALUTR010000424.1 GCA_027021785.1 Fidelibacterota bacterium
TCCGCAATGACCATGATCGGTATACTCGCACATGCACACGTCAGTGACAACAAGCAATTCAGGATAATGCACTTTTAAATACCGCGTCGCCTGCTGGATAATCCCCTCGTCACTGAAACTGTCTGATCCGATTTCATCCTTTCGCTCGGGGATACCGAACAAAATGACCCTGCGGACACCGATTTTCAGCAATTCGTCGATTTCCCGCCCCAGGCGATCGATCGATCGCTGGTAAATACCCGGCATGGAAGAAATTTCCTTTTCAATCCCCTCACCGGCGGCCACGAATAGAGGATAAATAAAATCATCCTTCGTAATGATCGTCTCCCGAACCAGACTGCGCAAAAGTTCACTGTTCCGCAATCTGCGCGGTCGATACAAAAGTCCCCTGTTTTTTAATTGCATGATTCCTCCTTTTCGGCTTCGGCGCCTTTCGCCCGTTCGATGATTTCATCGGCTACGCCGCAACTTTGGACGATGGTATCCGCCACGGAAATGCCGTTAACATAATTCCCGGCAAAATACAAGCCGTGATACTGCTTTTTTAACGCGTTCAATTTATCTTTAAACCGACCGTAACCCACGTCATACTGGGGAATGGATTTTGGCCAGTACACACGTTTGACAAAGGTTGGCGATCCGGTTACGCCCAGTAAAATTTTCAGTTCACCCAGCGCCATTTCCACCAGTTCGTTCTCCGGCTTGTCGGCGTATTCGGGTTGCCGCGCCCCACCGATAAAAACCGTGAGGGAAACATGGCCCTGAGGAGCCCGGCCCGGAAATAAAGTGGAAGAAAAAAGCGCTCCCAGGATGTGGTATCCCTCGACTTTGGGAATTAACATTCCGAATCCATCCAGCGGATGCCGCACATCCCCGCGTTTAAAACCGAGGACCAAAACCGTAATCGGCGGATGATATATCTGCCGGAAATATTCAAAATCCTCCAACCGTTGCCGTTCGACCGTCAGGGAACTTAATTGGTAAATTGTCCCGGCATAAATCACATAATCACTGTCCAGGGTTTCCTCCGGGCGACCATCGGTCCG
>JALUTR010000425.1 GCA_027021785.1 Fidelibacterota bacterium
GATTATGAACGGTGCCACGGATCCTGTAATTACAACGGATATGGACGGGAAGAATATTGAAATGCTGAAAGAACGCATCCGGGTTCTGGAATCAGCCTTGCAGGAAGCAAAGGAGGAGGCATTTCAAGCCGGATACGAGGAAGGGAAAGAAACCACACTTGCCGAAACCAAGCGTCAGATTGAGGACCTTTCCGAGGAATTTATGGCAATGATCCGTTCGTTAAAGGCACAGTTTTCTCAGGTGTTGGGTAAAATGAACAAACCGTTGGTCAAAATGGCGATAAAAGTTGCCGAAAATATAATCGGAAGGGAAATCAAGACGGAGGATGATTACTATGAAATTTTGCGTCGTCGTATTAAACAGTTGTTAATCGAAGCGGCCGACCAAAGTAAAATTACAATTCATATTAACCCGAACCAGCTCGATTGGGTAACGGGGACTAAAATACTTGATAGCTTTCAGATGCCTTCCAATGCCGAAATCAATTTTATAAAAGACAACGAAATAAAAGCCGGGGAGTGTTTGTTGGAAAGTGAGGAATATATCCTGGAAGGCTCCTTATCACGACAGTTGGAAAACCTGGAGAAACAAGTTTTGCTGCAGGAAGAATTATGGAAGAATTAAGCAAAGATCTGACGGAGAGATTCGAGAGTTACGTCGACCAAATCGATTTACTGGATTCGATTCAACCGGACGGCAAGGTTTCCCAGGTGATAGGTTTGGTAATCGAGGCGACGCTTCACAACGGAACGCTTGGGGAATTATGCGAGATACATACCCAGACGGGTAATGTAATTCGGGCGGAGATCGTGGGCTTCCGGGGAGATAAGGTATTGTTAATGCCGTTGGATGAAACGGTTGGGATTTCTCCCAGTAGTCGGGTTCGTTTAAGTCCCCGGCCCCTATCGGTTTTGGTCGGTCCGGAATTGAAGGGGAGAATAATTGATGGTTTGGGGAATCCGATTGATGGCAAAGGTCCCATTCGTGCCGAACAACGTCGCCCGGTCTATAATACACCGCCGAATCCCCTGCTGCGTCAAAAAATCGATACCATCCTCACCACCGGAGTTCGGGCTATTGATGGATTGGTTACCGTTGGCAAAGGGCAGAGAGTGGGTATCTTTTCCGGGAGCGGTGTCGGTAAAAGTGTGTTGCTGGGAATGATGGCTCGTTACACGGACGCGGAGGTGAATGTTATTGCCCTGATCGGTGAACGGGGGCGTGAGGTACGTGAATTCATCGAACGGGATTTGGGGAAAGAGGGATTAAAACGTTCGGTTGTAATTGTGGCAACATCTGACCAGGCGGCAATGGTGAGGATAAAAGGGGCCCTCATCGCGCTATCGATTGCCGAGTATTTTCGCGACGAGGGGATGGATGTCATGTTGTTGATGGATTCCCTGACCAGGGTGGCAATGGCGCAACGTGAAATCGGGTTGGCCGTCGGGGAACCCCCCACAACAAAAGGATACACACCGTCGGTTTTTGCCCTGTTGCCCAAATTGCTTGAACGCGCGGGGTGCGGTGCGAGGGGTAGTATCTCCGGTCTGTTTACCGTGTTGGTTGAAGGGGATGATCTGGATGAACCGATCAGCGATGCCGCACGGGCCATCCTCGATGGTCACATCGTGTTGTCACGAAAATTGGCCACAAAGGGCCATTATCCGGCCGTGGATGTATTAAGAAGTATCAGTCGTTTGAAAAACGAGATTACAAAAGATGACCAAAAGGAAGATGCGCAAAAGTTTCTGGAACTCCTGGCAAACTATCGTGAATCGGAAGATTTGATCAATATCGGCGCTTACGTCGCCGGCAGTAATCCGAAAGTCGATTTGGCAATAAAAAATATGGATGTCATGAATCGGTTCTTACGGCAGGATATGAAAGACTCATCGAGTCTGAGCGAAACAATCGAGACCTTGCATTCGATTATGAGTAATCTGGAGTAAACAATGGCTAAGTCTTTTCAATTTCCCTTACAAAAAGTGTTGAACCTGAGAGAGATTATCGAAGATTCGCGAGCGATAGTATTAAAAAGGTCCCAGGCAAAGTTGTTACAGGAAAAGGAAGAATTGGAGAGTCTCAAGGAAAAGAAAAACACAATGTTAAATCAGGAACAAAACAACGGTTCGACAAACGGCTCCTTTTCTCTTAGAAATATTAAAATATCAATGGATTATATATCCCAATTGAACGATACAATAGCCCACCAGATGCGCAGAGTACGACAAACCGATGAAATTGTTGCCAAGGATAGGAGTGTTCTCATAGAAGCTTCAAAAAATAAAAAGATCGTCGAAAAACTGCGGGAACGGAGACTCGAAGATTATAATAAAGATTGCCGCAGGAAAGAGACCAGCAAGGAAAATGAAATTGCTATTCGAATAATGGCAAGAAATGATTGGGCGGGAAATAAATAATGAAGAAAATTCTTTTATGGACGGGGATAGGAGTTGGGGGTTTCATAGTGTTAATAGTCATCATTTTCCTGGCCCTGTCTTTTCTGGAACCCGTTGATGAAAATCCTGTGGCCGCCGAACCGCCTGACCAGAATGCCTCAACCCAGGCCACACTTCCACCCGTCGAAGAGTCTGAGTTGGATAGTTTGAAAACGCAAATTAAGGATTTAAAGAGTATGTTGTTTTTTGCGAATCTGGAAAAAGACAGTCTGATAGAACAGATTGAATTCAGAGACGGGTTGATCGAAGGATACAAAAAGACAATCGACAATCTGAATAAAGATCTCTTGGGAGCAAATAAAAGATCCGTTTCAATTAAAGAACTGGCGAAAACCTATGAAACCATGAAACCGGGTGAAATGCGTCCAATTCTCGAAAAGGTCGATGATGAAACGGTGATAGCGATTTATAAAAATATGAGTAGCCGGAGCAGGAAATCTATTTTCCAGGCTTTGCCGGGCGATAGGGCGGCAATTATCACGAAACGATTGGCCGGGGTTCAAACGGGATGATTGGAAATTCCAAAATAATGGATATTGAATCCTCGATTACCGCCACGGCTGTGCCTGACCCGCTAAAGAAGCCGGCGCCGGAGTCCGATATCGTTTTTGGAAATATAATCCTACCCCCTGTAAATGTGGCGGTGACGGAAAAGCCTGTTGGAAAAGAACCCGAGCAGGCGCTACAACGGCAGATTACGGAACAAAACAAACCTTCCGCAGTCATTGCGGCTCCTCCACAGGATACGGCTAATACATCCCCCTCCAAAGTTACGGTGAACAACTCTACTGATATTGCCGATGGAAAAATAAAAGCCGGCAATCCGGGCGGGCCCGTTGCCACCGGTGATGGCAAACAAAAATCTATTCCCCGGTTGGATTCTGATCTTATTAAGAGCGGACCGGGAACATCGATAAAACCACCGGTTCCGGGTAAGGCCGTGGCAGACCTGAATAATTTGTTTGACATCGCTTTAAAAACCAATGATTTGGTTATGCCGGTGGTCCGGAGACAGGTTGGAAAACCGGTCGTGGAAAACCAAGGAAGCGTGGAAACGGTTTTAAAGAATATTAGCAATAACCAAAACATTCTGTCTTTGCGGAATACCGATTTACAGCTTGTGAGTGAGCGGGGCCCTGAAATCAAAGAAAGTGTCGGCAGGAATTACCAAAGCCCGGAAACGATTCCGGCACAAGCGAAAACCGACGATGCGAAAAAGGGGAATCGGAACAATACTCCCGATATGCGGCAAGGCAAGGCTGTCCCCACGCAACAGGCACAGGTTAACAGGGGTATTTATCCGAAAAAGATAATATCCGGATCGGTAATGGAATCGACGCCCGAAACAATTCGGATGAAGAGCGAACAACCGGCCAAATATCAGGATTCGCCGGCGATGAAGGATTCAAATCAGAATCTCAAAACCGGCGGCGATGGCGAAAAAACGGTGTTGAAACCGAACCAGGATGAAATGATCGTGCCAAGGAAACAGGAAGCGCCGGCATTTGCGAAAATAGCATCGCTTCGTCCGGAACCATTAAGGCAGACCATGCCGTTGGTCAAGGGGATGAAACCGTCAATGCTCGCGATGATTCAGAAGATAAGTCAAATTATTTATCGATCGGCGTTTTCATCCAGAATACAGACCAGTGTGGTAATTGACGGTGGCCGATTGGGGGCGCTTGATGTTCGGTTTGTCCGGGAAAATGAGGGTAACCGAGTCACGATTCTTGTGAATTCCGAAAGAGTACGTGATGTCATTCAAAAATTTGTGCCCATTGTCACGGAAAAATTATCTCAGAAAGGGATCGATCTGTCTACCGTGGATGTCCAGGTGAATAATAATCAGCCTCGGGAATCCGGGAATCGTAAACAGGTCAAACCTTCAATCAAAACTTCAACACTTCCGCAACAGAGGGGAGTGAATGAGGCAATAGATCCCGTCCTGGATACGGTTCGGGATTTTGGATACAATACTATTGAGGTATTGGCTTAAGAATAAAGGAAAATGAGCTATGGTTGAAACAACAAACATTAGCAACACGGCTCCCGATCAATCTTTGATTGGAACAATGGAAGGACCTCCCAAAGTGGCCCGGGACGATTTCCTGAAGCTCCTGATTGCTCAAATGAGCAACCAGGACCCCCTTGCTCCCGTGGATAACCAGGAATTTGCGTCCCAATTGGCGCAGTTCAGTTCTTTGGAGCAATTGCAGAGTATTGATGAGAATATTCGTTACGGTACCAATATGGATTTGGTCCTGACCCAAACGATCAACAATACTTTGGCTTCAACGATCATCGGCAAAGAGGCCAAAGCGATGGGCGATACGGTCGTTTTTGATTCCACGGGCACAGGAAATTACTCCTTCCAGTTGGAGGCCGCAGCCAAAAATGTGGAAGTAACAATTACCGACAGCTCCGGTACGATCGTACGGGTGCTTAATGTCGGGCCATTGGGTGAAGGTGACCATTCCTTAACCTGGGATGGGAAAAACACCAATGGTAACACCCTTCCGGAAGGGACTTATCGTTTTGAAGTCAAAGCGACCAATACGGAAGGGGAGGAAATACCGGTGACACCAATAATGTTCGGCATTGTTACGGGTGTGCGATATGAGAACGGAAACGCCGTACTGCTGCTTAACAATCAGTCGGTGAATTTCGCTTCGGTCCTGGAAATCGGATCATCGAACCCGGACAAAGAATAGGTCCAATCATGAAAGCAGGTGAGCTTCAATTACTAAACAACGTTCGTTCGGTCAGGCCGCGGCAGGTTAAAAGCCCGGATTTAAACCCGGCCACCAAGTCGATTGATAAGGCTGCAACCGGGGAAAAATCCTTTCGGGATATTCTTGCCGATCGGGTAAAAGAGACTACGCGGCTGCGTTTCTCGGCGCATGCGGTCCGCCGACTGGATGAACGACAAATTAATCTGTCATCCAATAATCTGAACCGGCTTGAGAACGGTTTAAATCGGATTGAGGAAAAAGGAGGACGCAGCTCCCTGATCCTGATGGATGATATGGCATACATAGTGAGTGTTAATAATAAAACGGTTGTGACATTGTTAAAGACTGACGCGATGACGAATAATGTGTTTACCAATATTGACAGTGTGGCAATCGTATAGTAAAACGGGCCGGTCCCGAAAGGGAGGCCCTCCATCCGCTGAACGACAGAGGCGGATATTAATGAAATAAAAGGAGGGAAATATGAGTTCATTTGATGTTGCGGTATCCGCTCTGAGTAACCAACGTGAGAGGTTGGAACTATTGGGCACGAATATCGCGAATATTAATACCCCTGGTTACAAGACCAGCAGAATGACGTTCGTTGAAACATTGGGTGCCATTGTAAATGTCACCCGTTCTCCGTTTCAACAGGGTTCCCTGGAATTCACAGGTAATCCTACCGATCTGGCAATCAATGGAAGCGGGTTCTTCATAATACAAAAGGGTGACCAGCGTGTGTTCACCAGGTCGGGAGCATTCTTCATCGATTCCGATGGCAAATTGGGTAATGCCGATGGATACGTGGTTCAGGGCTGGATGAATAATATCGATGGTAGTACCGGATCAACCAAAAGCTCTACGCAACTGAGTAATGTGATCATCGATCCGAATATGATCATGCCCGCGAAGACAACCCAGAATGTTTACCTGTCAGGAAACCTGGACGCCGGTTTGACTCCGGTGGCGGAAGTATGGAAAACAACCGGTACCTTCACGACCAAAGCCATATTAACCAGTTCCGGGATTACCTATCCGTTAACGGTTACGAGCGGCTCGAATGATCAGTTCAAAATACAACACGATCCGCCTACCGGCGATGGAACTCCGGAGACAATTACCTTGTCAGCCGGTGTTTACAATGATGTCGACAGCCTGGTGACGGAAATAAATGCCCAGATATCCAATCATGTTAACCTGGTTGACAAAGTGGAAGCATACAATTCCGACGGCGTACTGAAATTCCGGGCGATAGACGGTGAAAGCGGTACGAATTTAACGCTGCGTTCCGGGACCAATGATTTATTGGCATATCTTGGTTTTGTAGACGGATCGGTGGCTACTTCCGGTGATGTGGCAACCGAAGATACGGAAATCAATGATTTACTCCAGATTAATCAGGATTTTGTTACCGGTGATACCCTGAATATATCGGGCAGCTCCAGCGATGGCACGTCGGTTGCCAGAACCTATACCTATGGTGATAGCGGTAGCGGTTACGACGGAACTACTCTGGGAGACTTGGTGCTTGTGATGAACGCCACTTTTTCAGGCTCATCCACCGTTACTCTGGAAAACGGAGAGATTATTATGACCGACGATATCCCGGGTGAAAGTGAATCCCAAATCAGCCTGGCGGTGGGGAGCCCCAGCGTGAGCAATAAAATAACCATACCGACGTTTTCCAATTCGGTTCCCGGATTCACCGGCAGGGAGACGACTTCCATGGTTGTCTATGACAGCCTGGGCGCCAGCCACAACCTGATCCTGGAGTTTACGAAAACTGCCAATGACGGAGAATGGACATGGCAAATTACCGGTTCGGATGAGGAAAAGATCGTGAGTGGAGGAACGGGTAGAGTGTTATTCGATTCCAATGGAAATTTCATTTCCTTTCAATACGATGGCGGTGTTGACGGACTTACCTTTGCGCCCGGTGACGGTGCAGCGACACAAACGATTCAAATTCACGGGCATGGGTCGGAAGGTTTTTCCGGACTTTCACAATTCGATTTCGTTTCTTCGGTGATTGCCCGTGAACAGGATGGAAGAAAAACGGGCTCGCTTAACGGATTCCAGATCGATACCGACGGTTCGATTTATGGTTCTTTCACCAACGGCGAAAAACAAAAACTGGGGCAAATCGCCCTGGCCAAGTTCAATAATCCGAGCGGATTACAGAAAGTATCCGGAAGCAACTTTGTGGATACTATCGATAGTGGTATTGCCCAGATCGGAACAGCCGACAGTATCAGTTCGAATATTGAAGCCAGTTCGCTGGAATCTTCCACCGTGGACTTAACCGAAGAACTGACCCAGATGATCGAGGCCCAAAGGTCTTTCCAGGCTGCGGCCAGGGTGCTATCGACGTATACCGATTTCCTTGAGGAAACGGTTAGACTAGGATAAAAGCACAAGACAAAGCACAAGTCTGGTTTAAACAATCATACGTTGGGTGGGCCGTTGTATAACGGTCCACCCAACGTAAATATAGAAAGAAAAAGAACGTAAATGGATCTTGCGACGATCCTTGGAATATTGTCAGGATTGACATTGATAGGTTATACCATCTTTAGCGGTGGTAATATGGATATTTTTATTCACGTTCCTTCCATGATGATTGTATTTGGCGGTGCGATGGCGGCAACATTGGTGAATTTCTCTTTGAATGAAGTTATCGGAGTTATGAGAGTTGTCAAAAAGGCCTTCATGGGAGGCGATTCCAGGGAGTTGGAAGTTATTGACCTTTATGTCGATTTATCGAAAAGGTCCCGTACGGAAGGTATCTTAGCTATTGACAGTCAATTATCGGAAATAAAAGATGATTTCATGCGGTCCGGTCTTGAAATGGCCGTTGACGGCACGGAACCGGAAACGATACGTAATGTGATGGAAACGGAATTGACCTATCTGATAGAGCGTCATAAAAAGGGCCAGCAAATTTTCACTTCATTGGGAACATACGCTCCCGCTTTCGGAATGATCGGAACATTAATCGGATTGATTTCCATGCTTAAGACATTGGATGACCCATCTTCTATCGGAATGGGTATGGCGGTAGCCCTGATAACCACATTTTATGGCGCTTTCCTGTCCAATCTCGTTTTCCTGCCAATAGCCGGTAAATTAAAGAATCGTTCCGATGAGGAGGTTATTGTTAAGGAGATGATTATTGAGGGGGTATTGGCAATTCAATACGGTGAGCACCCCCGTAACCTGAGCCGGAAATTGTTAAACTTCATCCCGCCTGAAAAAAGAAGTAATCACCGCAATATGAACAAGGCAGTGGGGTAAGATAGAATACGAATGAAAAGAAGAAGGAATTCCGATAATCAACGTCCTTCAGCGCCTCTCTGGATGGTGACTTATGGAGATATAGTCACCTTGCTTTTGACCTTTTTTGTCCTTTTACTCTCTTTTGCCAGTCTGGATGAAGTAAAATTTGAGGAAGCTGCCAGTTCTCTTAAAGGAGCCCTGGGAATATTGGAAAGATATCAATCAATTCTGAAAAATAAGTCCATTAGTGTTACGGAGGAAGATTTACTAAGGAGACTTGACATATATGAAAGTGTGAATGAACTAAAGAAAGTTACGGAAGAAATGGGGTATAAAGAAGCTGTCTCAATTAAAGTGACGGAAAGCGGAATGCTCATTCAATTGGGTGATAAAATTTTGTTTGACCTGGGGAAGGCGGTATTAAGACCGGAAGCGCTTCCGATCCTGGATATAGTCGGGAAAACAATCAGGGATCAGGCAGGAGAGGTGCTGGTCGGCGGACACACCGATAATATTCCGATTAACAGTCCTGATTTTCCGTCGAATTGGGAACTCTCCACCGCCAGGGCGGTGAATGTCGTGAAATATTTGATTGATAAAGCCGGGGTGCCGCCGGAAATCCTGGGGGCCACCGGTTATTCGGAGTTCAAACCGTTGGTTCCGAATGATTCGCCTGAAAATCGCCGGAAAAATCGCCGGGTGGAATTTCTGGTTACCTGGAAATAAAAACCCGGTTCTGTCAATGCGCAGGATCGGATGATTTCCATGAATTATCCGGTATTGTTTTTCCAACCGATGCAATATTTCATTCTACCCGCAGGATCTTAATCCGGTTTCCTTGCGCTGAACATTAACATAATCAGTTGTCCATTTAAATGAGATGAAATTATTTCCAGCTCTGGTCCAGGGACTGAATTTTAATCCGAACTATTTTGTTCCGCTGAATCGGAAAAAGAGCAAACCGTATGGAAATATTTTCCTGTTTTCTTTTACTTCTCAAAATTAATTGGTGGGCACCCCTCATCGTTTTTATTTCTTCGCGGGAATCTTTCATACAATAATGTTGGAATAAAATAAATTATGTTGAATCCCGCATGTTGAATGAGTGTGCAATATAAGTAACTGTAATAACAATGGAATAAAATGATATCTATTACCAGGATAATCCGGGATGGATCGGCTGGTTCCGGGTGGAATCAGGTGAACATTTCAAGTTCCCGTTTTGTTATGCAGGATCGGACAGGAATTTTACATCCGTTATTCTCACTCGTTAAAATACAGGAATAATTATGGCACGGAATTTGAACCAATTCAGGTAAACATGTTAAAGACACACCCATATTTGAGTCCCAGGATGGGTGTTGAGGATTTACTAAAATCAAGATAGAAGAGGACGGATGCCAAACGAAAATCGAGATACGGAGAAAAAAGAAAATCAGGAAAACGAAAACGAAGAAACTTCCAAAAAGTTGCCTGTCTGGCTGACCTGGACACTGGTGGTATTGGTGGTTATTATTTCATTGGCAGGCGCTTTTTCCCTGACCAAGTTCATTCTGTTGCCAAAGTACCGAGCCTATCGGATAACGAAACACATTGCGGGAGCAGGCGATAACAAAACTATGGGATATGTGCATGTGATTGGCGATTTGACTGTTAATACACTCCGGTCCAACGGGCGTCGTTTTGTCGTCGCTGAATATGCTATCGAATCGAAAAATAAAAAGATCATGAAAGAGGTTAAAACCAGAGAGCCGCAGTTGAGGGATGAAATTATTAAGTATCTTCGAAACTACACCGCCGATCAGATTTTAAGTCGCTCTTTTCAAGAGGACTCGAAAATCGAATTAATGGATATAGTGAATTCCAAGTTAAGAAATGGGAAGATTGACAGTTTGTATTATATCAAGCTGATCGTCCAATAAACCCGTCAGTAAATAATAGCAAATGGCAAAGATATTATCACAGGATGAAATTGACGCTTTATTAGCCAGTGTTTCCACCGGCGAAGAAACAGCAACCGATATTGCCACCAAAAAGAAGAAAATTTCGGTCTATGATTTCAAACGACCGAATCTTATTTCCAAAGAGCAAATGCGCTTGTTGGAAAATATTCATGAGGGTCTGGCGCGGAATTTCGGAGTTTTTCTTTCCGCTCAGTTAAGAATGATTGTGGATATCAATTTGCTGGCGGTTGATCAGATCATGTATTCGGAATTTATGATGTCTATCGCCACTCCCGGGGCTATTTACCTGGGAAGTTTTGATAACCCAAGCTCCCAGTTTATTCTGGAGGTCAGTCCCCAATTTGGGATATTTATTGTGGAACGTCTTTTCGGAGGAGCGGGTGAATTTACATCCACGGTCAGGCCGATTTCGGTCATTGAGCAACGAATTCTTAAACGTGTTGTCGACCGTATTGCGTCGGAGATATCTAAAAATTGGAAACCGGTAAAAAAGTTTAAATGTAGCTTTTCACGTTTCGAAAGCAATCCCGAATTTGTTCAGATTGTTCCGGCTTCCGAACCGGTGGTAGTTGTCTCAATGGAGATAAAAATCCACGGTAATACATCAATGATGAACATATGCTATCCTTATATGTGGATATCCGGTATTATGTCGAGTCCTGAGATTCAGGAGAAAATATTATTCGGGTCTCACGAGGCAACCGCCGAAGAACAACAGTTGATAAAGAAAAGCTTGGAATCAACCAAGGTTCACCTTCGGGCAATCCTGGGACATAGAACCATTACAATCGGTGAATTTATTAATCTGAAAATCGGTGATGTTATCCGGTTGGATTCCAGGATCGGCAGTAAAATACCAATCTATTCACATAATCGTCACCTGTATAATGCAGTGGTCGGGAAAAAATCGAACAACTATGCCTTCCGGATCCATTCAATAATAAAAGGAGAGGGATTAGATGGAGTTTGAACAATTAAAATCAAAGTTTGAAGAAGGATATAACGGGTTAATTGCCACCGTTACCGAATCATTTAAACAATTATTTAATAAGGAGATTTCGTTTGAGGTAGCAGTAGATGAGGAGCCCGATTTAAAGAAACTTTTCTCCGCGACGGATTTCCCATTTGTCCATATCCGATTTTCAACCAAAGGGGTGAATCAATACCAACATTGGCTTGTGCTGCCTACTGCACTGGGTGTTAAACTGTTTGCGTGGATGATTCAGGAAGATGAAGAGGAATCTCTTACCGATGAGCACCTGGAGGGTTTATCGGAGGGTGCCAATCAGATATTTGGTCAATTACAGGCTGCTACGGAAGGGGAAGATACATCCTTTACCGTAGAGGACCTAAAATTGGAAATCGTGGAAACCGCTGAAAAAGCTGACGCGGAAATTCCCGCTGAAAAAGGTTTAAGGGCCGTTTACAACATTACGGTGAGTGAAGAATCATTTTCCGTGTTTCACTATATTTGGGGAACAGTCGCAGCCGAAGAAGCGGAAGAAACCAAACAAGCGGCCGAAAACCAATCTGTCTCCGGAGAGGGTATGGAAAGTGAGAATGTATCGACAGACGATTTATCCCTGGTTGATATTCCCACCGACGATGTTGCAACGGATGACCTGGTCGGTGTCCATCCCGCCGATTTTGATGCCTTTACCACGAACGGAAATGGAAACGGACAGCCCCGGAATATGGATATGTTAATGGATGTGGGATTAAAAGTATTGGTTGAGTTGGGCAGGAAAACCATGGTAATCCGGGATATCCTCAAATTGGGAAAGGGTTCCGTTGTCGAACTGGATAAAGCAGCCGGCGAACCGTTGGAGATTTTTGTGAACGGACGCAAATTGGCGGAAGGAGAAGTTGTGGTCGTGGATGATCATTTCGGTATCCGTATAACACAATTAGCCGGACCAGTGGAGCGAATTAAAAGTTTGGAATGATTAAGAATCCCAATCCACAATCGATATCGAAAAAGGGCTCTTACGGTTTGGCCCTGGTTTTTGCTGTTGTGACCATAATCGGTGCGATTCTCATGTATTCTTCTCCTCCCGGTGTTGCGGACAGGCAAAAGGAGACGAATTCCGTTCAGACGGCGGAGAAAGTTACCACGCAGGATGAAACGTTCGATTCAAACTATTCCGGTTATGTCTTACGTACGGTATTGGTTACGCTGTTCATTATTATATTAATAATTGCCATCGCGAAAATATACCGCAACCGTGTGCATCAGGAAGTTAACAACAGGATTGAAATGCATGTCCTGGGCAGGAAATACATTGGTCCGAAACAATTTCTATTAATGGTAAACGTTGAAAGACGCAACCTCCTGCTGGGGGTAACGGATAATTCCATTAACCTGATAGCAAGTTATGAACCGGAAGAGGATGAAAATGTGGTTTCCGGCAGCGGAAATGAAAATGCGGAGCCGTTCGCAAAATTATTTAAGCGTTTCACAAAGAGCTGAAGAAAGACATACGGTATGCAAAAAGTATTCAAATCGGTGTGGTTCCTGAGTCTTCTCTTAATATTGATTCCCTCCCTGATTTCCGCGCAAACCGCATTCCCGAAATTATCGGTTGGGATCGAAGAATCCACAAACCCCTCAGATTTTGTACTTACAATACAGATTGTTTTTCTTTTAACAATATTGTCTTTAGCGCCTTCGATATTAATCATGATGACTTCCTTTACGCGTTTGGTTATAGTCTTTCATTTTCTCCGGTCGGCCCTGGCAACGCAAACCGTTCCTTCAAATCAGATATTGATTGGGTTAGCCCTTTTCATAACTTTTTTCATCATGAAACCGGTCATAAACGAAATCAATAAAACGGCCTTACAGCCCTATTTGCAGGAAGAGATAACCCAAACCGAAGCGTTAAAAAGAGCCGGTGAACCGCTCAAAGCGTTTATGGTGAAACAGACCCGGGAAAAGGATATTCAGCTTTTCGTCCATTTGCGCGGTGCGGAAGCGCCCGGTTCGGCTTCGATGATTCCCTTGTCCACCATCATTCCGGCTTTCATTATCAGTGAGCTTAAAACCGCTTTCCAAATAGGCTTTTTACTCTATCTGCCAATGTTGGTGATCGATATGATTATTGCCAGCGTTCTTTTGTCAATGGGCATGATGATGCTTCCCCCGATCATGATTTCCATGCCCTTTAAAATTTTACTTTTTGTGCTTGTCGACGGGTGGTATTTGACAGTTGAATCTTTAGTGAAAGGGTTTGTGTAACATGACTGTGGATTATGTGCTGTATTTAAGCAAAGAGTCACTGGTAACGGTGATTTATATATTGGCGCCGATACTGGGAAGCGGATTGGCAGTCGGCTTGGCGATAGGGGTTTTCCAGACCGTGACTTCCATTCAGGAAATGACGCTGTCGTTCATTCCGAAGATTGCGATAGTGGGATTTGTAATTTTAATGCTTAGCCCCTGGTTTTTGGACGTTCTCCTAACTTACACCCGAAATCTATATGCTCAGATACCGCTAATGGTTCAGTGACAATGTTTGAAATAATCGATCAATGGACCAAAATAATCCCGGGGTTTATGTTGATATTCAGCCGGTTATCCGCCATAGTCATTTCCTTGCCGATTATCAGTTACCCGATTATATCTCAAAAAATTCGGACCCTGCTGGCGTTTGTTTTAACAATGATTCTATTTCCGATGGTGGACTTTTCAACTCTGGAACTGGATACGCTTTCCGGTCTGGGCCTGGCTCTTGGTAGAGAAATAATGATCGGTTTATTCATCGGGTTTGGAGCCAGGATAATTTTTGAATCTTTCACGATGGCCGGAAGTTTCGTTGGCCGGCAGATTGGGATTGGAATAGCAAACGTCATGGACCCAACAAGTCGCCAGCAAATTCCGGTGATCAGCCAGTTCTGGGCATTGTTAATGGTTACATATTTTTTGGTAGCCGACGGGCACTATCTTTTAATCAGTACCTTATTTAAAAACTTTACAATAATTCCGCTGGCCGGAGGCGTGTTCACTCCCGCATTGGGAGAGAGAATTATTGTAAGTGGTTCACGGGCCTTCATGCTTGCCTTAAAGCTGGCATTACCGGCCATGGCTTTTTTACTACTCGTTGATACGGCAATTGCTTTTATCGCGCGCGTGATGCCGCAAATGAACATTTTCTGGGTGTCATTGCCGCTTAAGATCGGCACCGGAATTATAGTGCTGATTATCTCGGTGGACATTTTCCAGTTGTTGTTCGATGTTGTGTATGGCGATATAGCAACCTACATACAAGCAATTATGTCCGAATTAAAGGGAGCTTGATCAATGGCGGAAAAACCTGCGGGCGAAAAAACAGAATCGGCAACGCCGCGACGGAGAAGTGAAGCCCGTGATGAAGGGAATGTGGCCCGGAGTATGGATTTAACTTCAGTGGCGGTTCTATTTGCCGGTATTATGACATTGTATTTTTCCGCCGGGAAACTTCTCGATAGTCTCGCCGGCTTTATGACTGCGACTTATATTGATATCGCTTCCATATCCATTACGCCTGCAACCCTGCCTGGTCAATTTATGTTTACATTCAAATATATTGCCTCCACGATGGCGCCGATTGTGTTCATGGTTATATTTGCGGGAATAGCAATAAATGTTTCCCAGGTCGGAATACTTTTTTCCAAAAAAGCATTAAAACTTAAGTTCAATAAACTAAACCCGTTGAGCGGATTTAAACGCATTTTTTCATTGCGTTCGGTCATCGGCTTGATAAAGGGATTATTTAAACTGTTCATTGTTGGCTATATATGTTATCTGGTCATAGTGGAAAAGGTGGACAGTTATTGGATTTTGACCAACGTCACCGTATTACAGGCCCTGGTTTTTATTGGTGAAACCTTATTGGAACTGGCGATGAAAATCGGTTTCGCGCTGTTAATTCTGGCTCTTGCTGATTACGCTTACCAGAAGTACGAGTACGAAAAGAAACTTAAGATGACGAAACAGGAGGTGAAAGACGAACAAAAACAATATGAAGGGAACCAGGAAATCAAAGCACGTATTCGGTCAATACAGCGTCAGACAGCGCGGAAACGGATGCTGGCTGCGGTCCCGGATGCCACAGTGGTGGTTACAAACCCGACCCATATTGCCGTGGCGTTAAAATACAAACCGTTAAATAACACCGACGCGCCCATTGTGGTGGCAAAAGGGAAACGAAAAATCGCTGAAAAAATAAAAGCCATCGCCAGGGAAAACCAGGTTCCGGTAATTGAAAATAAAATGTTGGCCAGAACGCTTTTTGACGTTACGGAAGTTGGAATGGAGATTCCTGTCGCCCTGTATCAAGCGGTTGCGGAGATCCTGGCTCAAGTATACCAAATGAATCAGAATTCGAAACCTGTAAGCGACGGATATTCGTATGCCTGATATTCAACCCAAAGTTCCTTTGAAAAACATTTCTTCCAGTAGCAATATTGTATTGGCCGGCACCATCGTGTTGATCCTGGGAGTGATGATTCTTCCGTTACCGACCTTTTTAATGGATGTGTTCCTGGTAATGAACATTACCGGCGCCCTGGTCATTTTGTTTGTGGCGTTATATGTTTTGCGCCCGCTTGAATTTTCGGTGTTTCCGGGCCTGCTGTTAATTGTAACCCTCTTTCGTTTGTCATTGAATGTGGCGACCACACGGTTGATTTTGGGTCAGGCCTATGCCGGCGAAATCATTGAATCTTTTGGCAATTTCGTTGTCCAGGGAAATTATGTGGTCGGTACGGTAATTTTCCTCATCCTGGTGATCATCAACTTTGTAGTGATTACCAAGGGCGCGACACGAATCGCCGAAGTTTCGGCGCGGTTTACTTTGGATGCGATGCCGGGTAAACAAATGGCCATCGATGCCGATTTAAACGCCGGATTGATTGATGATCAGGAAGCGCGCCGCCGACGGGAAATCATATCCCAGGAAGCCGATTTTTACGGCGCCATGGATGGTGCCGCCAAATTTGTCCGTGGTGATGCTGTCGCGGGATTGATCATTACCTCGGTGAATATTGTGGGAGGTCTGACCATTGGCGTCCTGCAACGGGGGCTTTCGGTCGGCGAAGCGGCTTCGGTCTACACATTGCTGACAATCGGTGATGGTTTGGTGGCTCAGATACCGGCTTTAATCATTTCCACGGCGGCTGGTATTATCATTACCAGGGCGACCTCGGAATCCAACCTTGGTTCGGATATTACTAAGCAGGTAACCGACCAACCCCGGGCCGTTCTGGTAACCGCCGCTGTATTGGCAATGTTGGGTTTTGTCCCCGGGATGCCGTTTATACCTTTCATGGTGGTTGCCATTGCCATGGCCAGCGGAGGTTATTTGGTCCAAAAAAGACAAAAATCAGAATTAGAAAAAGAATTGGAGGAAGAGGAAACAAAAACACAGGTTGCTGATGTGGAGGATAAGATCGAAGAGTACCTTCATCCGGATCCGTTTGAAATTGAAATCGGTTACGGTTTGATCCCGCTCGTGGATGCCAATCAAGGCGGAAATCTACTCGGCCGGATTACAACGATCCGGAAAAGCCTGGCTATCGAATTGGGTGTCATCGTTCCTCCGATCCGAATTCGTGATAATATCCAGTTAGGATCGAATAAGTATGTCTTTAAAATCCATGGCATACAAAAGGCGGAGGGGGAAGTAATGATGGATCATTTTCTGGTCCTCAATCCCGATGATAGAATTCAGTTGGAAGGGGTCAAAACCACCGAACCGACCTTTCAATTACCGGCGCTCTGGATCCCCGACAAAGATAAGGAGAAAGCGGAGATAGCCGGATACACGGTCGTGGAACCGCCCGCCGTGATTGCCACCCATCTGATGGAGGTCCTGAAAAGTTGCGCGTACAAGCTTTTGGATCGACAGGAAACACAACGGATGTTGGACCATCTGAAGGAAACTCATCCGGCCGTAGTCGAAGGGGTCGTGCCGGAGATGGTTTCTCTGGGAACCGTTACGCAAGTCCTGAAAAATTTGTTGAAAGAGCGTGTTCCCGTGCGAAACCTGGTCTTGATTATGGAAACAATTGCTGATTACGCACCTTTTTCAAAAGAACCTGAGGTACTGACCGAATACGTCAGGAAAACTTTATCGGAAACGATTACGGATTATTTTAAACAGGATCAGAATGAAATCCTTGTTACCACGCTTGAGCCGCGATTGGAAGATAGAATTATAGAGGTGGTAAAGAATGGAAACGGGCATTCAAATAATCTGGGATTTACCCCAAAACAAGTCAACGATCTATTTGTTTCGATCGGTGAAAAGGTCGAGGAAATGGTAAAAGCCGGTTCACGACCGGCATTACTGGTCTCACCCCAAATAAGGCGCCAGGTGAGAAATTTCATCGAACCTGTATTACCCAATGTCGCGGTCGTTTCGTATTCGGAATTGACGCCCGACACAAATCTTCAATCAATAGGAGCGGTGAGGTACCCATATGAAGCTTAAAACATATTACGGTAAGACCCAACAGGAAGCAATGAATCTGGCAAAAGAGGAACTGGGACAGGATGTGATCATGCTGGAGACACGCGAAATCGGAAAGGATAAATCCTTCGGTGGGAAACAAAATTTTGTGCAAATAACGGTGGCCGTTGACAAGGAATTGAATGGGTATCGCCCCGGCATTCAAAAAATTAAGCCCGCGCGGAACAACTCCTTGCAGCAAAAATCGTTTGGCGAATACTATTCAACTATTACCCGGGATGCGGATCAAGTGTCCGAATCCAATCCGGCGATAGCCGAGGAACTGACTTTCCTTCGGCATGAATTAAACCGCTTGAATCATCAACTTCGTAAGCTGACTACTCCGGAATTTCCGGAACCGTATTCCAAAGTTTTTGAACAGTTGTTGCGCACGGGGATTTCCGAAGACCTGGCGGCCAGATTCGTCAGGCGGGCGTTTTTATTAATGGATGGGAAAAATGATATCGCAAAAGACAAGATATTTAATACCATTAAATATGAAATATGTGCTTTGTTTAACAAAGAAGCGCTTTCCGAAAAGACAGGCAAGGGGAAACCACGCGTTATTGCCGTGGTGGGACCGACAGGTGTAGGGAAAACAACAGCCATTATGAAGCTCGCGGTTCATCCCGAGTTTTATGGAAAGAAGAAGACAGCCATTATTTCCACGGATAGTTATCGCGTTGCTTCCGCCGAACCACTGAAAACATTTTCCAAAATTGCTTCAGTTCCGGTAATTAGTATCAGTTCGACCAATGATTTCGTACAACAAATCGAGCGATTGGCAAATTATGAAATTATTTTAATCGACACGCCGGGTCGCAGTCCTTATTTCCCCAATTATATTCAGGAACTGAAAAGTTATTTCTCCATCATTGATTCACCGGAAGTCCTGTTGGTATTAAGTACCACGGCTGATATGGAAGACTTGTTTTTAACTACCGGTATGTACCTTACATTAAATCCGACCGGAATTATTTTTACCAAAGTAGACGAAACCAGCCGGCCGGGAAAAATCATATCCATGATGGTGGAAGTTGGACTCCCTGTGGTTTTCTTTAGCGATGGCCAGATGGTCCCCAATAATCTGAGAGAAGGCAAGGGTGAATTTATCTGGGAAAAATTTCAGGAAATTTGGTAGGAAAGAATATGGAATCAACGGCACGGAATCTATTTGCCTTATCGAATTTACGCGTGAGTAACAATCTCCCGGAAATTCTGGCTGTGACCAGCGGAAAAGGTGGTGTTGGTAAAACAAACATCAGTGTGAATATTGCAATCCTGTTTAAGAAATTAAAGAAGAAAGTATTGTTAATTGACGCCGACATCCACCTTGGCAATGTGGATCTGTTTCTTGGTATACGGCCCGTTCACACAATTGCCGACGTACTTACGGGTACCGTGGATTTGCAAAAAGTAATTATTCAGGGCCCCGGTAATATTGATATCCTGCCGGCCTCTTCGGCGGTGTTGGATGTGTCGCAGAGTGATGATGATAATCTGCGCAAACTGAATGACGCCTTCGCGAAATTTGAGCACGAGTACGACACGGTTGTTGTGGATACCGGTGCCGGAATTTCCAGGAATGTCCTGTCGTTCGTTCTGGGGGCTGATAAGGTGGTGCTGGTGGTGACCCCCGATCCGGCTGCGATAGCCGATGCCTATGGTGTCGTTAAAGTTCTCAAACGCTCACACATGGAAACACCGATCATTATGATCGCCAACATGGTTTCGAGTGAGGAAGAGGGCGAATCGCTGTATAAAAAAATGAGCCTGATGGTGCAACGTTTCCTCGAAAGTGAAATCACCTTTGGCGGAGCGTTATTGAGAGATAATCAGGTTGTGGATTCCATTCGAAGACAACGACCCCTGGTCCTCGAACATCCCAGTTCCACGCCTACTCATACTTTTAAAGTAATTACCCATCGATTACTTCGCTTGCCTTCTATCGATGCCGGCAAACGTACGCCTTTTTTCAATCGGGTCATGAATAATCGCAATATTATTGTTGGAGGTGCCTCATGAAACAGTTCATGAATCGTTTTGCACTGATTGTGGCGATTATAACCTTTATAATGTGTATTGCCAGCGGCATATCGATCTTCACCAGTTTAATCCGGATGGCTATCGTCTTTGTGGGTATTCTGTTCACCTTTTATTTATCGGGGATTTTGTTAAGGTTAGGCATTTATATCACTACAGTAAAACCGGAGGTTAAAAAGAATAAATGACCACTCGTGTGCAGATGAACGTACAGGAGGGTGAGGAGTTGGTTCGGGAATATTTGGTTACCCGAAGCCCACAGGCGAAAGAACGTGCGATTAGGGCGTTTCTTCCCCTGGTCAAACACATCGTGGGGCGGTTACGGATATATGAAAACGGGTCCCTGAAAAGAGAAGATATCTATCAGTTCGGGGTGGTTGGTCTGTTAACGGCGCTGGAACGTTTTCAGCCTGAATATGGCGTAATCTTTAAAACCTTTGCTTATAAAAGGATCTATGGAGAAATAGTGGATGCCATGCGGCGCGAGGGATTGTTAAATAAAGAACAAATCCGAACACAAAAATTACTTGCTTTGACCAGTGAAAAATTACGATCCGAATTCGGTCGGGAACCTTCGGCCAAGGAAATTTATGAACAGGCAGGAGTATCGGAAGAACGGTATGATCAAATCCGGGAACTCCTGGAGGCGAGTTACACCTTGTCCCTGGATGATGGTGTATCCATGGACGAAAACGAATCCATATTACGCAAGGACACCATTGTTGATGAAGATCAAATACCGCCTGATGTGGCCCTGGATCTGGCGGGAATAAAAGAGGAATTAAAATCCATTGTACAGAATTTACCCGAACGCCAGCGTTTGATTCTGGCGCTCTACTTTTACGAAGAATTAACACTCTATGACATTGGTCAGGTATTGAGCATATCGGAATCCAGGGTTTCCCAGATCCTGAACAGTACATTAAAGGAAATACGGGGAAAACTTAACTATTAGATGAAAAATGGTGTTTGACGAAAATATCGCGGGCATTCAGGTGGACACAACGGAAACCATCCAGGAGATAAAAAGCATTTCCAGGGATCCAAAAAAGCGCAAACAAAAGGAAGAACGGCAAACACACGAAAGAGAAAGGGATACGGTTGAAATATCGGTACACCATAAAGACGATGAAAAAAACGCAGCAGGGAAAATTGAAGTACGGAAACCGTCGCCCGATCCATTAATGAACAATGTGGGTCAAAAACTGGATATTATTATCCAATAGGGAAGAATGATTACCCGATGAAATCTTCAACGCATATAATGAAAAAGGGGGGCATTGATCGTGTTCATTCCCGATTATTACGGGAGAAGAAGGTCAATCCCCGAAAAGGGTATGGTCGAAAGTTATTTCCGATCATGATATACTCCCTGGTCACCCTGTTTGCGTCGGTGGGATTATGTGATGATCATTCAAAGCGAATTATTATGAAGACCGAAGAGTTCGATCAATTTCGACGTATTATTTTAACGGTGCCATATGAGAAGAACATTTATCCCGAAATTTCCACCATCCCGGATAACGGAAAATTCCAAATAAAAATATTCCCGGTGGATACCAACGATTATGTTGGCAGAAGAGCTTTGAAAAAACATGGCGACTACCCCATACAGTTAAATACCTCCTTCCCCGACTCAACCACGATCCTGATAACCGGACAAACGGTTCCTTTTGAAACGCTTATCGGTTACAATGTGATTGAAGGAGACATGATTATTTTCGACATTTATAAAACACAACCGGTGGAATCGTT
>JALUTR010000426.1 GCA_027021785.1 Fidelibacterota bacterium
AAACGATAATAAAAAACATTTTTAAGTTGAGAAAGGTTCTTATCTTCAAACCGATATTCGCTGTTGTCCCCCTTCGGGGTCACCTCGCCGATCTTCACATAATCCCTATCGTTCAGGCTTTTCTCCACAATAAACATCTCCACGTCTTTTTCACTACCCGTGCGCCAGGTAAGCAAAATCTTATCGCGGTACGGTTCCGCGGTAAACTCTACGACCACCGCACCGGCCCAAAGGGCCTGGACCAGAAATACCAGGATCACCCATTTCAGATTAGTTTTCATGAGTCTTGAATATTTTATCTGGGATAATTTATAATATTTTTCGAAAAAATCAAATCCTTATTAACTTTTCCCCCCACCGAATCCCACCCCTTGTTTATTTCCACATCCGACACCCCGAATGATACGAAAGTTCCCATCAAATGCGATTGATTGTCGGCAATTTTCAGCAATTTCATCACCCCGAAATTGTAAAAAATGCTCTTTGCCGTCTCATTGCTTGGCATAGTCTTAAAAATCGAACCCGACGGTTAAATAAATCATCGTTCGGTGGTTGATTAATCGAGCAATGGTGAATTGTACCGGTCCCAAAAGGGTATTTACAGCCAGAGTCGTACTCAACGAATGGAGAAAATCGGTGCGTCGAATGCGATCATCGGGACGCTCCCAGGCCCCTCCCAGGGCATATTTCAGAAACAGAAACGTCTCCGGCAAGCGGAAAGGAAAGCGGTAGCGCATTTCGATCCCGGTTAACAGGAATTGACGGCCCAATTTTTCCCGTTCATACAGTCCGGGAAAGAGAAATTGTCCCCCAAAGCCGAAATATTCCGGAAAAGGCACGGTGATATCCCCGCTTCCGGCCAATAAGAAGGGATGATAATTAAAGTGGGAGGAAAGGGGATAATACCCCTCCAACCCCAGGAAAATTCGAGTAAACGATGTGCTGGATAACAACAGGCGACTGCTTCCCGACTCCCAGAACCAGCGGTTATAAATTCCACTGTTCGGAAAAGGCAGGCGATCTCGTTTATCCACCACGGAACGGA
>JALUTR010000427.1 GCA_027021785.1 Fidelibacterota bacterium
GACAGCCTGGGCAACTGGGTGCCTCCCTACAATGCCGTGTACTGGGATGGGCAGGAGTGGGAGTTAAAACATATCTATGTAGAATACAGGGGACAACCAAATTGGGCGCCCCTGGAGGGAGTGTTTGCTTTGCCTGATGGTCAGGTAATTTTTTCCAGTGGTTTACCTTACCTGCCAGAAAATGACCATTGGAAACTGTATCATTTATGGGATATGGGAGTACTTGATCAGAATGATGGTAGTGTAAATCGTATTTGGGGGACTTCGTTGAGCAATCTTTATTTTGTGGGCAGAAAAGGCACCATCGCCCACTACGATGGTCGTCGCTGGCGTCGGCTGGAGAGTGGGGTGGAGATAGACCTGGTAAATATCTCAGGCATTCAACATAGAATCGATCCAATAGTATGGGTTGTGGGTGTCAGTCCGGCGTATTATTATGGGGTGGTTTTAGAAATAGGGCCTGATTTAACCATAAGAACCCTGTTTGATGAACAACATCCTTTGTTTGGGACAGGAGATGATCACACTCACCCGGATGCGGTGTGGTTAGAGGGGGATTTTGGCTATATCTCTTATGCCGGTGTCAATGATTCGTGGTTGGTCCGGCATCGAATTCATGGTTACGCATCGTATTATAAAATACTCCATGTTGAGCCGCAGGGGGCTATATGGGATATAAAGGGAAATGCCCTAAATGATTGGTTTGCGGTAGGGAGTCGGGATGTTGTTTTGCATTATAATGGAATGAGTGTGAAAAAATATTTTTCCTGGCCGACCTGGGATATTCGGTATTTTTCTGTAGACGTCAAGGGGGATTGGGTTGTTGCCTGTGGTATCGTTTTTTCGAATCCAAACGCTGCGATTTTAATAGGGAAAAGGAAACGATAAGTTTAAAAGCCATAAGGAGGGTAAGCCTCCGATCAACTCCGTTTAGAATCCATTGGTTCCGGCATTAAATTCCCCCGAAAACGGTACTTGCATCGCAAACCTCACCGCCCGTTGAGAGGCGGTGTTTCGTCGGGTGGATCGATGTCAGGACAGC
>JALUTR010000428.1 GCA_027021785.1 Fidelibacterota bacterium
TAGGCGTTACCAATTTGGTGCCCGAATGGATTACCGAATTGACGATGGATGATTATATCAAGGCCGGACAGACATTTATTGAAAAACTGCGTGACAAGGTTGATGTTTTGGTCGTTTTGTTAAATGCCCCACGGAGGGATTACGCGACGGCCAGTAAAGCTTTTAAAGACGCTGACTATATTTTCGTAAGCCGCGGAACATTACGAACACGTCCGCAGCAAGAACAGCCGCCGAACGGACCGTTCCAATATTCCAGCAGTAAACAAGGGAAATATTTAAGTGTTATTAAACTGACAATTACCAACATTGATTCGCCTTTTGTTGATGTGTCTTCCAGTCAAAAGCGAATTGAAAATGTGAAAAAACGATTTGCGAGTTTGCAAAGACGCGATCCCAAACGTCCACTGGAAGAAATTTATGCCGACCAACCGAACATATTGCGGTTAATCAAAGACTATCGACGGCAAATGGATGAAGCCGAACGTCTCTTGGCAAGAGCTGTTAACAAAAGTGTTTACGAAAGTATTCCCCTGGATAGAAAAGTTAAAGACGATCCGGAAATGCTGGCCTTTATCCGTGAAGTACTGGCCTATGAAAATGAATTAAAGGGCAAGCTTAAAAAGAATAATATCAAAAAGACGGCGACTCCGCCGTCCAAACTAAAACGTTCTTCTCACGGGTATCAATGATTTCACGGTCACCGGTTCTCCAGGCTCTTGCCATCGTTTTGATAAGCGTTATAATCGGAATCGGCGTTAACGTGATTCGCACCGATTCAATTCCCATATTGGCCCGGGAATTGGAAACAGTGGAGTCTTTGGATCAGGTTGCGAATACGAGTACAACCCCGCAAATTCATGCGATTGACCTGGAACAGGCCAAATCCTTATTTGATAAAGGAATAGTGTTTGTGGATGCCCGGGAAGTGGAGGAATTTGACAAGGGGCACATAAAAGGGGCCTATCCTTATGCCAACTTCATGGAGTTAACGTTTAAACTGGATTCTCTGCAAGGTAAGGATGCGCCATTGATCACTTATTG
>JALUTR010000429.1 GCA_027021785.1 Fidelibacterota bacterium
TGTCCAACCGGCGATCGCGCCTTTCGCCTTGAAGGCGGCCGCGGGGGCCGTGATGGATATTCGGAACAATAAAATAATATTCGCCAAAAACGCCGACCGGAAACGGCCCATCGCCAGCATAACCAAGCTGATGACGGCCATGGTTTTCTTGGACAATAATCCGGGCTGGGACGATATTTACCAAATCAAGAGGGAGGACAGAAGGGAAGGGGGAAGGATTTATTTATATACGGGCGAAAAAGTAAGGGTCCGTGATTTGTTTTATTTAAGCTTGGTGGGGTCGGCCAATACGGCCACTATCGCCTTGGTCCGCTCAACCGGAATGAGCGAAGACGAGTTTACGCGAAAGATGAACGATAAGGCGCGCGATATGGGGCTTGCCAACACCGTCTTTGAGGATCCAACGGGATTAAGCGATAATAATGTTTCCACTCCCGAAGAAATAGCGAAATTTGCCGCCGTTGCCTTAACCAACGGCGATATCAGTGAAGCGACTCTGTCAAAGGAATACACGTTAACCACTTTGGGCGGCAGAAAAAAAACGGTTTACAGCACCGATCGGCTGTTGGGCGCGTTTCCCCAAAACGGGATTAGAATTACCGGCGGGAAGACGGGCTATCTTGAGCTTGCCGGTTATTCTTTCGTGGGCAAGTTCGTTGATCGCGATGGGCGGGAAATGATCTCCGTTGTTTTGGGAGGAGAGTCAAAGGACTCCCGTTTCTCGGAAACAAGAGAATTGATAGAGTGGGCGTACGAGAATTATGTATGGTGAAGCCTTCGGGTTATTTTTCCTTCCACGAGATAAAGGTGTATTCTCCCGTCGTGGGGAAATGGGGAGGGGGGATAAAGGTTAAGTTATTGTCGTAATTCAGGTTTCTGTATTTGTATCCGCTGCCGTCCGTATAGGCAAAGCCGTAACGGTTGCGAGTCGCCAGCGAGCCGTTTATCGTAATCGTGTCTCTCACGTAATTTGAGCCGCAAAAAGGGTAGTAGTAATTTCTGCCGATTCTGCCCTCTTTGGCTATCAACGCGGCGTCAA
>JALUTR010000430.1 GCA_027021785.1 Fidelibacterota bacterium
CAAATGGCACTGTTCACAGGGGTACTGAGAAAAACCCAGATGATCGAAAATATTTTCATCCCAGCGAACGGTCGTGTGACAGGCCTGACAATTTTCGGTAATATTGTGCGTCAGGTGATCATACCCCGTCGATTCGTAATTGGTTTGTGCCAATCCGCCGGGAATATGACATCCCTCGCAATCAAGGGGCAAATCGTAATTTTCCGTACCGTGACATTGATTGCAAGCGGTGGTGAAATGGGCTCCCGTGAGAGGGAAATTAGTCAAATCATGGTTAATATTTGCATTTTTCCATGTATCCGTTGTATGACATAGTTCGCAATTCTCGCTGAATTGCGGATCAGCGGCGTGAACCGGCGCCTCGGGGTAAGCGGCCGTACCGGTCAGTTCATAATCCATTTGATGACAACTCCGGCAATCCTGTGGTGTACCGACAAAAATACCGGTATGACATCCTGAGCATTGTGTGCTTTTATGTTTACCGGTCAGGACATAAGCGGTGCCCAGGTCATGATTGAATACGGACGGTCGCCAGGAAGTCCGGCTGACGGGGTGGCATTGCTCACAATCGGTGGACAATTTTGCCAGTGTGTGGGATGGATCTTCGACCCGGCCATAATCTTCACGATGGCAACCATAACAATCCGTCGCTACAACGGCGAATCTGATCATTGGTTTTTCGGTATGACAATCCTGACAGGGTACCGGCCGATGAGCGCCCAACAGGGAAAAGCGTGTATCTTCGTGATCGAACGTTTGCGTCGTAACCTGCCAGGTGTACATTCCGTGACATTGGCGGCACTCATTCCCAAGTCGCGACTCATGGATGTCCGGATGACAGCTCACGCAAGCGGTGGAACCGGCAGCAAAGTTGTGCTTTTCGCGGACGGTAGCGCCCTGATGACAACGGTCACAGGGTTGAATCCGATGATCCCCTTCCAACGGAAACGCCGTGGTTTGATGATTAAATCCGCGCAATTCCAGGACGTCCCAGCCGACGGGCCCGTGACAATCGCCACACTCATATCCCGGGACT
>JALUTR010000431.1 GCA_027021785.1 Fidelibacterota bacterium
CTACACGATACCAATAGACTTTCTGAATACCAAATATGGCCAAAGGGGGCACCAACACTTGCGTGTCGTCATTTGCGTTCCCTTTTTAATCAGATTAATTCCATGTTCTCGTGCGAAGGCACCTGCCCAAATATCAGCCTCATTACTGAGCCGGTAATGTTACAACCTGTATCGCCTCCATTACAGAAGAGCCTTCGCTTCCTTAAGGCATCTCACCCCAAACCTCCAAAAGCATGCCTTACGGTTAGCCTGCCCAGAAGGCGAAGGTTTGAGTTTCCACGTTCCGCATAATTGATCATAAATTAGAAACTTAGGTGGTATCTGGACGCCGTCAGTAACATAAATTCCGTATGAGCACGTTATAGACTCATATCTTTACTGAACACGCAAGCACCGGGAAGCGTGTCTTTGACCTATATAGTCTCTGTTAGGCTGATGGCATTTTCGACGCGTGCGATACTTTGATTAATCTCACCATATTTCTCTGACCCTAGCCCTCATCCGGATAGAGACTTCAAGAAAGGTATCCACCTCACGGTTTTTACCAAAAATTCGGTACATTGTCGGGAAAGCTTCCCACCCCATCATCAGCGCAATGGTAGCAGGTTCCCCTAGGGTACTGACGGGAATACGTCAGGTATAATCAACGTCGTAACTCGTTGTTATACAATCAATTTTGCAACTTCGGGTCGCAAATAACGCCTGCCTAACTTGCCGGGGCAAGGGCGTGATATAAAAAGCACCAGCGACTACCCGGTCAAGTTGAGGCAAGGGTTATAACCTGATAGCCTTCTCGGTGCCAGATTATTGAAAGTATATCACATTTTTGTGATGTTTTTATTCTTGCCTGTCAATAGTTTTGCATAGTGTGCAACAACGTTATATATTAAAATATCAATATGTTACACATCCCCAGTTTATTATAAAAAGTTTTTGGCTCCTCAGAAAAATTTGTGGGTATTTTCCGGTTCCGGTAGTCCACCAAGTGTATGATATAAGGCAATTTCTGCTGCATGATAGGTTCTAAAACCA
>JALUTR010000432.1 GCA_027021785.1 Fidelibacterota bacterium
TTTAACGTCCCGGGTTGCATTCGAACCGTCCCCATCGCGCGCGCCTCGCGAAATGAAGTTTTTTTATCGGACACGTCCACCATGCGGAGATTGCCTTTGCTGTCGATGTGGGAAAATTTGTTTTTACGATTGGCGTCTTTTTTCAACGTAGGTTATCCTCCGATCTGGGTCATGCTTTCCCGGTGTTCTTCGCCCCGTCGCTGCGCTTCCCAACCGTCCTCTAATTTATGCCACATGGCGGTTTTAAACAGGTTGGCGATTTCCCTGTCGTCGCCGCCGTTTCGCAGCACTTGGCGCAAATTGTATTCCCGGTGGGAATAAAGGCAGTTTCGGATATAGCCGTCGGCTGTGAGTCTCACACGAGTACAGCCGGAACAGAGATTCCGGCTGTAGGCCGGAATTACGGCGATTTTCCCGGGATACCCCGGAAGCCGGAACACGTGATGTTCCGTACTGCTGCCGTCCACGGGAGTAAGTTCGGGATACAGGGTTGTTAAATCGGCGATCAAATGCTCCGCCTGGTAGAATTTCCCCGTTTTCCATATCTGGTGAGAATCGAAAGGCATCAGTTCGATGAAGCGAACGGTCACCGGATGTTGTTTGGTCAATTCAACAAAATTCGTGATTTCATCGTCGTTGAAACCACGCATGGCCACCATATTGATTTTTACACTTGGGAATCCCAATTCCAGCGCCGATTCCATTCCTTCCAGAACCCTTAAGAGACCGGTCTTCCGTGTGATTGTCCGGAACCTGGAGTCGTCCAGGGTATCCAGACTGATATTAATTCCGTGTAATCCGGCCAGCTTTAAGGCTTCTGCTTTTTCGGGAAGCAGCAAGCCGTTGGTTGTTAAGTGAACTTCCTCAATGCCCGGAGTACCGACAGCGGCCCGTACAATGGAAGCAATCTGCGGATGTAACAGCGGCTCCCCTCCGGTGAACCTGATCTTTGTGATACCGATGGTGGAAGCGACACGAACAATACGGTTAATCTCGCGGGTGGTTAACAATTCTTTTTTCGGCTGGAAATCCACTCCCCCGGGAGGCATACAATAGACACATCTCAGATTGCATTGTTCATTAACGGCAATCCGTAAATAATTGAAGACGCGACCAAATTGATCGGAAAGAAAACCGTCTTTGAGAGCGGCAGTTGGTAAGGGGCCTGTTTCAGTAAACGTATCCATGAATTCTCATTCCAATAACGGGAGCTAATCGCAACGTTTCCCTCGCGACCGTACCGGCCTCAAACCATATCCCGGTAAAAAGGACGTAGGTCTTTCGGCTAAGAGAACTTGCACTGAAATTAACGAAATATAACGGGCACTGCAATTGATTATCGTCGCGGAGTGTAATCCTTCAGTGATGGGTGGAGAAAACAGTTCAAGGGAGAAGAATCGAAAGATGGGGGATAAGAACTATCCCGCCGTGAGCTGGTAACCAGTAAATCGTATCTTTTCTTATACTCAGGCAGACTTGTCCGTCGGCTGTTAGAGAGAGTAACCGTAGTATTAGAAATTCACTTATAATTGAATTATTACAGGCGATCAGGGAAAATAGAATATATTCACGTTATTTTACGTTAATATCTTGTTTATGGTAAGGGGACGTATTACATTCAATTAATAATTTTACAATGTGGCAGGATATAAATATCGATATTTTAAATATTTATGGAGAAGATATGTGGAATTACAATAAAATATTGGAGGAAAAATGAGATTATTTATTTGTCAAAGGTTTGAAATGAGTAACGTATAAATAATTGATAACGGTGCTTCTTAAAATTGTCATTTTGTAAGATAATATTATTTATGATTATCGTAACAAACCTGTATAGTCAATTGCTGGATAATTATACGGTGTACCATATGGTATCAGATAATATTTTAAACGAATATAATGGACAGTTGAATCCGGAATCGCGGATTGAGATTACATCGTCACTTATTAATTCACCTGAGTATGAATTGTTCATTAAAAAACCCTTTTCCCATCGAAGGTTGCTGAAACAGAAAACATATCAAACCGGCGATACATTGAGCTTTTTTGTTCGAGATCTATTCGATCAACCAAATTGGGAAAAGGTATTATCGAAACTTATTTTTGATACAACAACAGTTTCAATATGGATCGAAACCAAATCCTTGGATTCCCTGGTAAATGAAGATGAACTGAGCATGATTGTGGAAAAGTTTAAGTCTTATCTATTTCATCAATCCGGGATTTATTCCATTGACAACGCCTCGGGAATATTTTCAATAATGTGGCAGTATTTCGGAAATCCTCCTAATGTGGACGGGGATGGGAAACTGGATATTTTATTGCTTGATGTGCGTGACGGTTTTCTTCTTACCGGCAGTTATGTGGCCGGGTTTTTTGATCCGAACGATCTCACAGGTTCAGCTACGTCAAACAAGCGCGATTTAATTTACATTGATCTTTATCCCACAATCGTTTACGAAGGTGAATTAACCGTTCAAAATGCCATTCCCACACTGGCGCATGAATATCAGCATCTTATTCATTCCAACTATGAAGGTCCTGAAAGAGAATACATCTTTATCAATGAGGGACTTTCGGAACTGGCGGAAATCGTTTGCGGGTTTATACCCCGATCACCGAATGATCATTTCAATTCACCGACCAGACCATTATTGAGCTGGAATCCGGACGATCCGTTGCCGGATTATTCCCGGGCATCTTTGTGGACACATTATCTGTTTGAGCAAGTCGGATATGAGAATATTCAAAGTCTGGTTCAATCACCGCTTACGGGACCGGCGGAATATGAGCGTATATGCAATCGATATTCGAACATTTCATTTAACCGCATGTTTGTGAACTGGACCATAGCCAACGTTATTAACGACGTCGGAGTTTCACCCCATTACGGATACCACCATCCATTAAGGCAAGCAATATTTCAACCTGTCAACAGAGTGGAAGAACAACTTCCGGCAGTGGGATTGACAGAGGTCGGGATGCTTGGCAGTTATCCGATTCTGGTTCCTTTAGTGAAGGAAGTGCAGCTTTTGAGCCAATCATCAGGTATTGATATATATACTATTGTTACGTATCCGGACGGTTCGGTTACAATACAGACGAATAACCAAAATCCTGCGATAGCAAACCTGTCAGGAAACCGGCACGGCAGTGCGGTTTACCTGGCTTCAAACTTAAATCATCCTGATTCCGAAGATGATTCGGGAATACAAACTCTTCGATATATTGTCACCGGTGAAAAAAGCGGTATACCTGAAATGTTATCTTACGATGATGGAATACCGGATGTGTTTTATAATCAGGCGTCATACTTATTGGTCGAAGGTCAAGAGGCAATTGCCATTCGTTATACATTGGATAAGCCTGTCTGGCTGAAAAGCATTGAAGTAAATACGATTTTTCTAAACGAAGTGCAGGGAACCGGCATATCGCAATCGGAACCGAGAGACTTGATAATTCGGATTGCGGAAGACAAAAACGGGAAACCGGGTGATTTGTTGGTCCCGAACCATTATCACCGGTTTACGAGACCCTTCGGAAACCTGAAACCGGAAAAGATTTCGCTCCGGGATTATTATGAGACCCTGTCAACTCTGGAGGGCTCGGTTTTTATTATTTTGAAAAATGATAATGATGATCTTAATTATTTTGCCATAGGGTTGGACAGCCTGACGGAAGGGACGGAAACACAATTTTATTATAATGTCAATGGTTCCGTAAGTCTTTCCTGGCAGACTTTTGATAAAGTACCGATAGGTAATGAAACATTGAACGGTTGGAACGCCATGTGTCGGGCTGTTGTCGTACCGGGAATGAAATATTTGCCTGAGTTGAAAATACAACCACAATTTACTTACGGTTTTTCTGAAGTTACTCTTGAAGCTTCGCTCCCGTTTACAGTCGATACGATTTATTCCGGGATTGCTGCCGTGTTGCCGTCAGGCAGGTTTATCCGTCCGCAACCGTCTTTTAATTATCCAATGATTTCCACAGCGCTGCCTTTGGAGATCGACGGCGCTTACGAAATATATTTTCACCTGGTCAGTGATACAAAAACCGAGGCTCTGGATACGGTGTTTACATGGAGCGTTCCTTTACCGGAAGGATTTCAGGTTTCACAGAACTATCCCAATCCGTTTAACAGCGCCACTTCGCTTCCTTTGCTCGTAATTGAATCCGGAGTAGTGGAAATTCAGGTTTTCGATATTTTAGGCCGGGAGATACTTAACCTGCGACCCGTCACGGTGGAGCCGGGGCTGCATAGCGCCCGGTTGAATTTGAATCACCTGTCCAGCGGGATTTATTTTGCAAGAATCAACTATTCCCGTTTGCGGGATAACAGGAAAAATGAGGACATCGTAAAGATGACTCTGGTTAAGTAACAACGGTGGACGATCCCCCGGCAGAGCATTCATTCAACCGTGCAAAAGGAGATGAATGCCCCGCCACATGCGAAGGATCGTCCTCCAAAAATAATGGAGACGACATGAATAAGAAAACAATAACCGCGTTGGTTGTATTATTCCTGACCATGGCGGTGTTCATGATAATGGTGGCTTGTGAATTTGATAAACCACTTACTGACAATGAATCTGTGCCGGGATTAAATATCAATGTGCCGCTGTTTAAACTGGATTATGACGAAACTATGTCCACATACGCTTTGCAATGGCCTGGTAGTACTATTCATAATCCCGGAATGGCAAAAACGATGGATGGTGATATGCTTTTCTTATTGGATTATCAAGCAACCCATCAGACGTTCACAATTGATGATAGCGGATATTTTAGCTGGTCCAAAGAAAATATTGAAGGTGACGAAAGTATTAGGGTACCTATTGAAATATGGGAACAAACTAAAAATATTAGACCGGTCACGATCGTTGGATGACGATCCAGTAAAAAAAGTGGTCTTTTCAGATGGTATGTTTCAACGCTTCAGTCTAAGTGGTGCTTTGAATTATTTTAGTGGTTACAATCCAGAAGAATTTCGTATAGATCTTATGATATTAGGTAATCTTATTACTATCGAATGTGATACGTGTAATATGGATAAAAGAAGTGACATTCTTCAATCACTTGAAAACAGCGGTCTGGATTACCAAATCGAAGGGGATGATTA
>JALUTR010000433.1 GCA_027021785.1 Fidelibacterota bacterium
GCACGAAGTGACTTCCCCCCAGGCTTTTGAAGGTTTACGTATCACCGGTCGAACACCCTGGCGGGTGGAAGCCAATCTCGCGGTCTGCGACCATAATGTTCCGACCACCCGTCCCCGCGACGATATTCCCGATCCGGTCGCGCGTTTGCAAATTGAGACGTTGGACCAAAATTGTCGTGAATTCGATATAACCGAATTCGGGATTGATGATCCGCGGCAGGGCATTATTCATATTGTCAGTCCCGAACAGGGTGCGACCTTGCCGGGGATGACGATCGTCTGCGGTGATTCCCACACTTCGACGCACGGCGCTTTCGGAGCCCTGGCCTTTGGGATCGGCACTTCCGAAGTTGAACATGTTTTGGCCACGCAGTGCCTGGTCCAGAAAAAATTGCGGAATATGTTGGTCCGGGTTGACGGGCAATTACCGACGGGGGTAACGGCAAAGGATATCATCCTTGCCATTATCGGAAAAATCGGAACTTCCGGAGGAACGGGATACGCCATTGAATTCGGAGGCGAAGCCATCCGCGCGCTTTCGGTGGAAGCGCGAATGACCATTTGCAACATGGCGATTGAAGCCGGCGCACGCACCGGGTTGGTTGCCGTGGATGAAAAAACGATCGCTTATTTAAAAGATAAACCGTACGCGCCGACGAACCGGCAGTGGGATAAGGCGGTTGAGTATTGGGCCACCCTCAGGAGTGATGAGGACGCAAGTTTCGATAAGGTCGTCACTCTGGATGCGTCGACCCTGGCTCCCCAGGTTACCTGGGGGACGTCCCCGGAGATGGTGGTGCCCGTCGATGGAAAAATCCCCGATCCCGAACAGGAAAAAGATCCTGAAAAAAGAAAGGGAATGGAACGGGCGCTCGACTACATGGGGCTGCGGGCCGGTACTCCGATTGCGGAAATCAGTCTTGATAAAATCTTTATCGGTTCCTGCACCAATGGTCGAATAGAAGACTTGAGGGAAGCGGCGGAAGTCGTGAAGGGAAAAAAAGTGGCTGCCGGTATCCGGCAGGCCCTGATAGTCCCGGGATCGGGTCCGGTGAAGGAACAGGCTGAACGGGAAGGCCTGGATCGTATTTTCCTGGATGCCGGTTTTGAATGGCGCGAACCGGGATGTTCGATGTGCCTGGCGATGAACGCCGATCGACTTGAACCGGGTGAACGTTGCGCTTCCACTTCAAATCGTAATTTTGAGGGCCGCCAGGGATATGGAGGCCGCACCCATTTGGTCAGCCCGGCAATGGCCGCCGCGGCCGCGATCGCCGGCCATTTTACAGATGTAAGGAGGTTATACTCTTAGGACCATGGAGAAATTCAAAACAATAACGGGAATCGTATTGCCGCTGGATCGTGTAAACGTGGATACCGATGCAATCATTCCGAAACAGTTTCTGAAATCGATTAAACGGACCGGCTTTGGCGGCAATCTATTTGATGAGTGGCGCTATCTTGATCGCGGGGAACCGGGGCAGGATTGTTCCAACCGTCCTCTGAACCCGGAGTTTGTACTGAATCAACCGCGTTATCGAAAGGCCGCAATCCTCCTGAGCCGGGCGAACTTCGGTTGCGGATCAAGCCGTGAACATGCTCCCTGGGCCCTGTACGATTACGGTTTCAGGGTTTTGATCGCTCCCAGTTTTGCCGAAATATTCTATAATAATTGCTTTAAAAACGGAATTTTACCGATAGTGCTTTCCGATGATATCGTCGACCGGTTGTTTACCGAAGTGGAATCATTGCCGGGGTATGCCTTGACGGTTGACCTGGAAAACCAAACCGTAATGTTACCGGACCAAACCGTAATTCCTTTTGATATTGATCCTTTTAGAAAGCATTGTCTGTTAAACGGTTTGGACGATATCAGTATAACATTGCAGCATGCGCAGGAAATCAAGGCTTATGAGGAACAAAAGCGTAATGAAACACCGTGGTTATTTTCAAGGAAAAACGAATAACTACTTTAAGGGGGTTTGAACATTGAAAATAGAATTGTTTGACACAACCCTCCGTGATGGTACCCAGGGAGAGGGTATCAATCTATCGGTGGACGATAAAATCAGGATTGCCCAATACCTCGATGATTTTGGTATTGACATAATCGAAGGTGGATGGCCGGGAAGCAATCCGAAAGATGAGGAATTTTTCCAAAGAGCGAAAGAAATCACTTTTAAAAAGGCAAGGATTTGCGCCTTTGGCTCCACGGCAAGATACCCGGACAAAATTGCTTCCGACCCTAATTTGAACGCTTTACTGCGCGCGGAAACTTCCGTTATTTCGATTTTTGGAAAAACATGGAAATTTCATTCCGAGTTGGGACTGGGATTGAATGAGAATGAAAACAGGGATTTAATCTTTGGGACGGTACGCTTCTTAAAGGAACGGGGGAAACATATTGTTTTCGATGCCGAACATTTTTTTGACGGTTACAAGGACGATCCCCGGTTTGCCCTGTCCATGCTCAAAGCGGCCGAGGAAGCGGGCGCCGATACGATCGCTCTCTGCGATACCAACGGCGGCACCCTGCCCTCGGAAATAGAAAAAATAGTTGCCGAGGTACGTAAACACATTCAAACTCCTTTGGGGATTCATGCTCATAATGACAGCGACATGGCGGTGGCCAACACCCTGGTTGCCGTTGAAATGGGCGCCACACATGTCCAGGGCACGATTAATGGAGTCGGTGAAAGGTGCGGCAACGCCAACCTGTGCAGTGTTATCCCGAATCTGATCCTGAAGATGAATTTGGAGACAAAGCAGTCCATTGATCTGAAAAAATTGCATTCGCTGTCACATTTCGTTTCCGAAGTGATGAATCTCACTCCTAACCATCGCGCCCCGTTTGTCGGAAAATCCGCTTTTGCCCATAAAGGGGGCATCCATGTTAGTGCGGTGTTAAAGAACAGCAGGATGTACGAACATATTGACCCTGAGACTGTCGGATCAAAGCAGCGTGTTCTGATTTCCGACCTTTCCGGCCAGAGTAATGCCCGTTATAAAGCCAGGGAGATGAACATCGACCTGACAGCCGATAAAGACCTCGCGAAACGGATCGTCAAACGCGTGAAGTCGTTGGAATACGACGGCTATCAATTTGATGGGGCCGAAGCCTCCTTTGAATTGTTGTTCCGGAGTGAAACCGGCGAATTCACCCCCTTCTTTGAGGTGCTTGATTCGCGTGTGTATGTAACCTATGGTGAAAACGGCCACACAGTCGCCGATGCGGTTTTAAAGGTTTCCGTGGACGGTGAGATTGAGCACACCGCGTCGGACGGCGTGGGACCGGTGAACGCCCTGGACAAGGCATTACGGAAAGCGTTGGTACGGTTCTATCCTGAAATTGCCACCGTCCAACTGGTGGACTACAAGGTACGTGTTTTGAATGAAAAACAGGGAACGGGATCGAAGGTTCGGGTCCTGATCGAATCGAGCGATGAGGAGTCGTCCTGGTCCACCGTCGGCGTTTCCGAGAATATCATCGAAGCAAGCTGGCAGGCGCTGCGCGACAGTATAAACTATAAATTGTTTAAGTCAATGCGCAAAAAAGAAAAACAGCAAAAACCGCTTCCGGAGGAATCAAACTGATCAATGGTTCAAGGATTGCCACGGATAGAAAAAAATATCCTTAAGGTGTCGCTTAATCCTGTCCCCGGTTAATTTTACGACAAGCCAAATCCCCCGCCATCTCTGGAAACATGACTAAACGAACGATCCAACTCCACCGTCGGGATTAAATACCATAACGGGAGTAAGTGGTGAAGTCTGTATAAAGGCGAAAGCCACCATGACGTTGGCCCTGCCCAAAACGGGATTATTATTACCGGAATCGAAACCGTATGTCGGCCGACATTACGTTGCTGATATCGGTGTGCCGCCTGAATTATATCAAAAAGTAGGATTAACGCCCCGGTATTTGTTCACGACGGGGTCGATGATTCCTGTTATTTAAATTCCAAATCAGAATGTCGGGAACATAAATAAATTGATAATATTTATAATTGAGCATATATTCAAATAGTAGAATAGTAAAGATTGTTGCGCTGTGGATCAGGAGAAAATGATGAAAAAACAAAAACTCCAAAAACGAACCTTGTTGAGATTAACACCGTTCTTCATCGGTTTGGTGCTTTCCCCCAATTACAGTGGGATTTTATTTGCCGGTGGTGAGGGTAAAGTTATTGAAAAAAAGAAGGGGATACGGACGGAATGGGTTGTGGAAGGTATGACCTGTGAAGGCTGTGCCATTGGATTACAGGGAGGGATGGCGGCGGTAAAAGGAATATCCGATTGCACCGTGGATTTCGATACCAAGATTATGGTTTGCACCATTGATAATAATACCGTAAAAGTCGATGATATCCCCGGGCTGGTGGAAAAAATGGGGTATAAAGCAGTACAAAAAGTGAAGGTCTCTCCGGATGCCCGGAACGCAGACACTCCGAAAGATTAAGATAGATCAGTGATGAACAATAGCCGTTCGGTACCGGATCATCAAAAATGATACCTGATCAATCAAATTGTCCTACCTGTGGTGAGAGAGGGAAAACCGTATCGGCATTGACTATTCGTTCATTAATAAAAAATACATGGTCGGAGTACAGGAATATTACCGATGGTTACCTTTGCACCAATCCCGATGATTCAACGGTATATTTTCCCCTGATCAGACCAGGGTAGCCGATACAAAGGATATTAAGGTACGGGTTGGATTGAAGGAGAAAGAAGAACCGATTTTGATCTGTTACTGCTTTGAACATACCAAAGCGGAAATCACCGCAGATTACATCCGGAATGGGAAATCGCTTATTGAAGCGTACATCCGGAGATTGAGCGTATTATTCACTTGACATATTATACGATCAATCATGTTGCTGGTTGACGGGAAACTAAAGTGTGGTTCCCAACGGGGATTAAGCGATACGATATGAAATGAAAAAAATATTACGTCTTGCCATTGTTATTCTGATAATCCAGGCCCCGGCCTGGGGGCAGTGACCGCTTTGAGGTAACCTAACACTTCCGGTCGGAAGCGCAACGGATGGATTGGGGCTCGCTAAGGGTCAATGGGCAATTGGGGGCGAATTGCTGACCGCCCGGTTAAAACCGAGTCAATTTAGTCGGGATATTGAGAAGGAACATGCGGGTAGAGTCAGTCTCTTAACGGTAAATAATTACTTGCTATACGGTATTTCAGACAGAGTTAATGCGATAGTTAAGATTCCCTGGGTGAAATGGGCCCAGTCTGCGGAAGAACCCGATAATCACCACCGAACCGAAACCATAACCGGGTTCAGGGATTTGAGTTTCGGTCTGCGATGGGTAATCCGCAATGAAACGGTGGGGCCGGGTCAAAGATTATTTCTGGGGATTAATATGAGTATTCCATCGGCGGAGAGTTACTCGATTAACCCATTTACCGAAGATGCCGACTCTGTTAAACATTCCCATTTCGCATTAGGTACCGGACAGACTATCAGCGACTTGAATGGGGAGTGGTGGTTTCGCTCTGAATTTCCCTGGGTTCTTGGGATAACCGGTTTATATCGGTTTTCATGGCAACCCAGCGTTATTGACTATCGCTTAGGACAGCAGGCTGTAATTGTGTTGCATGGGATAAGGCAGGAACCCGTTTTTCGAAATTCATTTGTTTACATTCGCTTGACGACCAAGGTCGAACGACCCGATTTGTGGGATGGGGAAAAGGCTCCGAATTCCGGTGGTGTTTATATGGATTGGATGGCCGGACTTAACTTTGAGTTTACGGAATCGTTATCCGGAGTTCTCTCTTTTGAATATCCGCTTTGGCGAGCGGTAAGGGGAACACAATTGGATCCGCTTTCAATGGCGATTAGCATTCGAAAGATTATGAACTAACACAAAGACGGTTTTGAATTAAGACTAATCGATGAAACAAAGCGGATTTCTTATTATATCTCCCGAATTACCAGACCCTATTAGACGGTGAAGTAATCACGAAAGTCTTAACTACAATTACTGGTCATGGGCACACACACGTTCAGCATTAAAGTGCCAGGGTAAACCAGGTTATATTCAGGGGGAATAAAAATACTATTTGAACACTAATTAAGACTTGTCGGAAATCTTATGAATACCAAACAGCGTAGTTGTATCCGGTCCTACGTGGACCAGGATTTAATTGACAAACTAAAAACCGAAGTATCTGCCAATACAAGCCTCCAAGAAAACGCCGATGTTTTTGCCATGTTGGGGGATCTGACTCGGTTAAGAATTCTCTATTGCCTTTCAGAGGCCGGGGAATTGTGTGTTTGTGACCTGTCAGACATATTGGGAATGGGGGTTTCGGCGATTTCCCATCAGTTGCGCAAACTGAAAGATCGAAGCCTGGTGAAGAATCGCAGGGATGGGTTAACCATTTATTATTCGATAGCTGAGGGCGATAAAGCCAGGGGAGCCTGTGCCTTGTTAGAGACGATTATATCGGGCGTGACGGTTTAGTTGAATTTCGTGTAACCGGGGTGCAGACAAATCAGCTCATATTGGTTCCGAAGGTGGGTTTTTCAGGGCTGACTATTGGCGTGTACATATTTGATTACTTTTACTTTTTCCAGGGTAATTAGTCCTTCCTCAACCACTTCATCAAGAAAGGGCATTAGCTGGTTGAGGTTCTCTTCCGTGTCCACCAGCTCGATAACGATAGGCAAATCCTCGGAGAGGCGTAACAGTTTTGCCGTATGCAACCGGCTGTGCGCTCCGAAACCCATTATCCCGCGAACAACCGTTGCCCCGGCAAGATTTAACTCTCTGGCTTTAAATACAATCTGTTCGTAAAGCGGTCTTCCCTTGTAACTGTCCTGTTCCCCGATAAATATTCGCAATAAGACTCCTCGTTCAGGTAATTTCATTTTGTGTCACCTCCCGGCTATAAGATTGACTAAATATTTCGAAGCCACTAAACCCACAAGAACTAATATAATACCCAGAATATTGCTGATCAAAATATTTGACAATGCGAATTTCATCTCACCGTCCCGAAATAAATTGATTGTTTCGAGCGCGTAGGTCGAAAATGTTGTAAAGGAACCGATAAAACCGATGAAAGCAAACGATCTGAATTCGGTGGAAATGGTTGTTCCTTCGAATAATCCCCAGAGAAAACCGATCGCAAACGCGCCCGAGAGATTTACGACCAGGGTTCCCCATGGAAAACCACCGTCCAGAAATCTGTAAGTCATACCTGAAATTGCATATCTGAATAAAGCGCCAAAGGCTCCCCCGATAGCAATAAATAAAAGCCTTAACATGAACATTCTCCTTCAATTACTTAATTGTTACAATTACCATTAGTCGTTAAGGCGACTCAAAGGCAACTCCATTTCCTTCTATTGCCGGTGTTACTTAGGGCCGGAAAATGTAAATCCGAAAAGAGCGGACATGGTTCCGTTCCGATAAGGAATTGATCCCTGATATTCGGGAAGCACTTCCCCTGGTTTTTGCCGAAAAGTAAACTTATTCTCAATATTGACTAATGTTCCTGTTTGTCGGTAATAAGGGTATTTAATCGGAAAGGGGGTTAATTTATCCTGAAAAATAAGGTAAGATTATGCCGGTAATAAAGGTCAATAATATAAATCTTTACTACGAGACACATAGGAAAGGGACTCCCGTTCTTTTTATTCATGGTTTGGGTTCCGGCGCCCGATTAACGATTATCCGGTTGCATTAATATGAAAGTTGCATTATTTGGCGGAACCGGTTTTGTGGGTAGCTACCTGGTGGATGAGTTGCTTGCCGGTGGGCATACGCCGTCACTGTTGGTTCGACCGGGCAGTGAGGGCAAGGTGGATCAGTCGGGGAAATGCACGGTTCATTTGGGAACGATTTCGGATCAACGGGCAATCGAGGCCACATTAAATAACTGCCAGGCGATTATTTACAACATTGGTGTTATCCGCGAATTCCCGGGGGAGGAAACAACTTTTGAGTTGGCCCATCATGGAGGTGTGAAGAAATGTTCCGATGCAGCCGTCAGGTTGGGTATCCGGCGGTTTATTTTGATGAGTGCGAATGGCGTGAAATCCGACGGCACTGCCTATCAACGGACGAAGTTCGAAGGTGAGGAATACCTGCGCCGTACCGGGTTGGCCTGGACTGTTTTTCGTCCTTCCATGATTTTTGGCGATCCACGCGGTCGATTGGATTTTGCAACGATGCTCAAGCGACAAATAGTCGATCCGCCTTTACCGGCCCCCCTGTTTTTTCCCGGACTGTCCGTTACGGCAGCCGGACAATTCCGGTTTTCTCCGGTTCATGTAAGGGATGTGGCTGCCGCTTTTATTCGGTCCTTGACCGATAAAACGACATTTAATAAAACCATTGTTCTCGCGGGACCGGAGTCATTGTCCTGGAAATCGATCATAAAACGAGTAGCCCTGGCTTGTGACAAGAATAAGTGGACTGTGCCGGTTCCCGTTGCCTTGGTGAAGTCAGGAGCGGCATTGTTTGACCGGTTTAAGTGGTTCCCGGTTACGAGAATGCAGATAACCATGTTGTTGGAGGGAAATGTCGGCAACCCCCGGGAACTTGCCGGGCTGATCAATAAATCGCCGGCCCGTTTCGACACGGACAACCTCGTTTACCTCAAATCGATGTGATCGAATTATTGGGACGAGAAAAGCAATTCGGAGTTTATGAATTGCCGATAGTACCGTAAATTTCACTCCCCGTCTTTGATGACAAGGTCAGTGTACAGTAATATCGATGTTATTCCTACTAGGCAGTGTTTTTTGGGAAAAGCGGTTTAAAAGTGAGCGACCATGACCCTGATTTTGCATTACCGGACCGGGACAATAATGTGTGGGAACGATTCAATATTTCAGGGGGAATGGGGGTTTTTTGAAAGCAAATACCCTGCTGTGAATCAGGGAAACTTGCGGGTTCCGCGATAATTATAACGTATTTGCCCGCAATGGTGTTTTCATAAGGAAGCAGTTAATGATATGACGAATAATTTTTAGGAGTGGGTATTCGTAGTCTGTTAGCATGTTATCGGATACGGGGCAACCGGTTGTATGGTTTTAAAAATGATCATCAACAGGGAGGAAAACATTTTAGTCCGCCTTCATCCTGATTTATCGCCGAAGCCTCGGCGGACAAGAAGACGCGATTATCAAAATTCATGAAAAAGCAAGTGTAACGATGCTGAAGGGAGTCACCATTATTTCGGGATTGGTTAATCATATTATTAGGAGGTTGTTGATTTTTGCCGTGCTTGTTTCCGTGGCGTGGGGGCAGGAGTCCGCTGTTGTTTCAGGATTTATTACCGACGAAAAATCGGGTGAATCGATCTACGGCGCGAACATATTTCTGAAAGACACGCCCTATGGCGGCGTCTCCAATATGGAGGGTTATTACGTTTTATCGAATATACCACCCGGTGATTATACCTATGTTGTTTCCTTTATCGGATATGAACGCTTCGAACGTAAAATCAGTTTGGGCGCAGGTGAAACGCGGGTCCTGCATGCCGCTTTGAAGCCTGAGATATTGACGGGACAGGCCGTTTATGTTTCCGGCGAACGCACGGCTTTTGAGCGCCAGGTTCAATTGAGCCAGATTAATATGAGTCCCCGGCAAATTACGGCCATGCCAAGGGTCGGGGAGGTGGATCTTTTTCGTGCTTTGCAGCAATTGCCCGGCGTTAACGCCGAAAATGATTTTTCCGCCGGTTTGATCGTGCGCGGCGGCGACGCCGATCAAAACCTGATTTTGCTGGATGGAATAACCGTTTACAATCCCTCGCACTTAATGGGCATGTTTTCCAATTTTATCACCGATGGTTTAAGGGACGCGGAATTAATTAAAGGTGGCATCCCGGCGGAGTATGGGGGACGGTTATCATCGGTGTTAAATGTACGCAGCAAGGATGGGAATCAAAAAGAAACCCATTTCAAAGGGGAAATCAGCATGATCTCGTCCAAATTGCTGGCCGAAGGTCCCATCTCCAAGGGCGCCTGGGTCGTCGCCGCCCGGCGGACATACGTTGATAAGATGCTGGCCGGATTTCGAAAATTAAATTTGACCGATTTTGAATTGCCCTATTACTTCTATGATGTTCAGGCTAATGTTTTTCAAAATATTACCGATAATGACCGGTTATCCTTCAGCGCCTATTTTGGTGATGATGTGTTAAATTGGACGGCTGCCAATATGTACTTCTCCTGGGGCAATAAAACGATCAGTTCACGTTTAAGACATATTTTTTCACAATCGTTATTTTCAAATTTCATGGTGGCCTATAGTCGCTTTGATATTCGCACCGAGTTTGGCGGTAATGATGCCGTCCATGAAGAGGACGAAATCAAAGATTTCACCATGAAAGGCGATTTGACGTATTACCATTCCGATGAACACGAATTCAAATTCGGGTTCGAGCTTAAGAATCTGGATATAAGTTATCGCAGTTGGTTTGGTGAAGATGAGCAGTTTCGACTCGAACAACAACCGGTCTACGGTGGATTTTACAGTCAATTGAATTGGCATCCGAAGGGTTGGGTTATGGTTACCGGATTGCGTTTGAATTATTACGATGCTATTAAGCAAAAATTCCGATTGGCGCCCCGGTTTTCCTTAAAACGTTTGATAGGGGAATGGTCGGCCGTTACGTTGTCCGTCAACCGTTATTACCAATACATATTTACCTTTAACGATGAATTTAATATGCGGATTCTGAATGCCTGGGTGGCCCAGGATACCACGATTGCGACACCTTATTCGAACGAATTATTAATCGGTTTCAATACCAAGGTAACGCAGGGAATTGATGCCACCGTGGAAGCGTACTATCGCCGAATGTATAATTTGTATGTATTCAAAAATGTATTTGCCAGTTTTGATCAGGAAATCATTGATCCCCGTTCTTCCGATTTCTTTGAACCGACCGATGCGGAGGCCATGGGTATCGAATTTCTTCTTCAACGCAACTTCGGCCGGTTAACCGGCATGGGGTCTTATACCCTCTCATGGGTTGTTAAACAAATTGCTGATGAGCCGCGTTACTGGGCCAACTGGGACCGTCGCCATAATGTTAAGTTAATCCTGAACTGGAGGATCAATCGAAAATGGGATCTGGCAACCACGTTGAATGCTTATTCCGGAGTTCCGTACACGCCGATCCTGGGGTTCTTCACTTATTACGAACCGGGATATTCAAACCCGATTTATTTTGAAATTCCGGGTACGAGGAACAGCAAACGATTACCGTATTACGAACGCTTTGATCTGGGTTTGACACGCCATTTCAGCTTTAAAACCTGGAAGATGGACGTATATTTCAGTTTGATTAACCTTACGAATCATGAAAATATTTTCCGCATAGTCTACGATACCAGTCCCCTGAATGAGGAACAACCCCCGGTGTTAAACAAATTAAAAATGTTCCCGCTGATTCCGATCATTGGGTTCCGGGGAGAATTCTGATGAAATATTTGAAATTGTATCTTGTCTTATTGTTCGGGTTTCTTTCTTTGTCCTGTGACCGATTATTGGACATGCCGGCCGATTCGAACTATGAAGAAAAGATTGTCGTAAACGCGACCATTGTCGCCGGGGCGATGTATCTCAATGGGATTCTGATTCCCATTCCCATCGATTCCATTCGAGTCCATACTTCTTCCCGGATTGATGAACCTTTTGATGCCCGTTCAAACGCCCTGTCAGGGGCTTTTGTGACCCTGGAATCCTCCACATTCTTAGATACTCTGGTTGAATATGAAACGGCTCCCGGGATATATCATCCTTCGCAGTTACGGTTTGCCGGTGAAGGTGAGACTTACACGTTGCGGGTTTCCGATGGTGTCCATCCGGATATTATCGCTACGACAACAGTACCGGCCCCAGTCAGGATGGTGCGGGATTCGGTACACACCGACACAGGCCTGGTGGCGGGGCTCCGGGATACGATTGTCTATCGCCCGGCCGGTAAAGAGGATGATTTTTTAAATCCGGTCATCTTTTCTTTTGATATTGAATACGATACTACCGCGCCGCCCAGTATGGTACGTTTAGTTAACATCGCGTTGGAACCCGGTGAGGAAAACATGATTATGGAGGATGACTCCCTGAAAGCACTGCTCTATAAATGGCATGGTTTGGAAACGGATGAAGAAGGAATGAAATTACGGCTGATTATGAAGAGCGCAACTTCGTTCAACAGTACGATTTTTGACCGTCGATATGAAGTTTCCTGGTCGGCGCTTACATTTTATGGACCCCAAATGTTCCTGGTCTTATCCCTGGATGAAAATTATTACAACTACCATAAAGGATTCCTGGAGGGTCCGCCGCGCAATTTTAATTATTTACCGGAAACCAATATTATAGGGGGGTACGGCCTCTTTTCTTCCGCCAGTATCGCTCCGGAAAACATCCATTTTTATTATCTCCGGCGTCCCTGAACCGTTTCTCTCCGAACGACCGGAAAACCGCCACCTTCGACTTGTCGGAGGAAACACCTGAAGCGGAACTTCTTACAACGATTTGCTTGCTGGTTGTTTTATTGATGCAATAAACGATTCACTTTTCGTGAGAGGGAAAGAAAGGTGGTCAGCTTGCCGCCGAAAACGTGAAGCAATCGGGCAGAACCAAATTGAATTAAATCCAATTTATATTCCCGGGATAAATCGGTCGGCGTATCCTTGTGCGCAACCAACGGTCGTACCCCGATAAACGCGTCCGCAACATCATTAAGTGTAAGGTGATATTCAGGTTTGAGATAAACATTGATATTATTGATCAAATATTGTATATCCTCATCCTTAACGCGGACCGTATCGACCGGACCGGTTTCTTCCCTTTCTGTTGTTCCGATTAAGGTGTGGTTGTTTTCATGCTCGGGGATAATAAAAAATATTCGCTTTCCATGCGTTTGCATGAACATAAAATCCTGGGTAAGTAAGCCATCCAGGATAATATGAATCCCACTGATTTTGCGTATATGGTAATGAGCCGGGAGTTCATAGCGGTCATTTACTTCATCAATCCAGGGGCCGGTGGCATTAATTAACGTAGGTGCGCGGAAACTTCCCTGATCCGTGATGACCGTAAATTGTTTGCGATCATGGGAAATGGTGTTGACATTGATGTGTTCGAAGAAACGGGCATTGTTTCGCCGGGCTTCCCGGGCGATCCTCCTGGTCAGTTCCAAGTCATTGGTTTTGGCGTCGTGATATTGGAATACAGCCCGAAGCCCTTCCGGCATCAGGTGAGGTTCTCGCGTGGTAAATGTTTCCCGCGGTACAATCGAGCTCTTGTGACTGTTATGTTTTCCGGCCAGCAGATCATAGAGCTTCAGCCCGACCCAGATTGTCCAGGCGGACCGGGGATTGGATCGGTATACCGGCAGATAAAATATTTTCATTTTTACCAGATCGGGATAAGTCTGAAGCAATTCCTGACGGTCCAACAACGCTTCGCGGACCAGTTTAAACTGAAACTGTTCCAGGTAGCGTAATCCGCCGTGAATCAGTCGTGAAGATTTTGAGGAAGTGCCGCTGCCAATCGTCGATCGTTCGAGAACGACAACTTTTTCCCCGGTTTTGGACAGTTCCAGGGCAATACCGGTTCCGTTGATCCCGGCGCCCAGAATCAGGACATCGCAGTTAATAGCCGTATTCGCTTTTTTGCTCATGTTATCCTTCCCCGCAAAGGATTATTCAATGATAATTTTCCGTTTGATTATTAAGGAAGAGTTTGAACGCCGACCTGTTGTAAATAAACAAGCTTACCACCCAAATGACCGGTATAGGCGGCCAACAATGTCAACATACCCAAACCGAGTAACACCAGGATATTGGTGAGGCGTTTTTTTGTCCCCTTTAAGGCCAGATAAAGCCAAGCGATAAATAAAATGATTGTCCCCCAGATTGTGAGATTGGCATACGCTTCATGTCGTTCCAGCAAATCAAGCGTCGCTGGTGTTAAATCGGATTGAACGGTTGCCGCGGCCTTCCCGCCGGTTTGCCCGGCCAAAAACCCCAATAATGTTGCCAGCCCCAAAATCCATATATTGCCAAACCGATTCCAGAGGTGAGGCTTCCAAACATATAAGACATGCAGAAAGAAAGCCGTTATAATAAGGGCAATCGGAAAATGGACGAAGTAAGGGTGCCAATCAGTTAACATATTACGTGTCGAAATTTATAAAATAAAAGTCATCACCTTTGATGGCTTTTTGCGCCATTTGATGAATTTAAAATTTGTAGCCCGTAGGGGAATCGAACCCCTGTTGCCGGAATGAAAATCTGCCCCGATTCAATCGGGGTAACCACTAGACGAACGGGCCAATGCCGTTGAATCTTTTTTTCTGTTTTTTAGCAAAGTAATTGGTATACCACATAGCTCCGGCACTGAGTTGATTGGGGTGTATTGATAGCGGTAAGGAGGCCAGGTAGTCGCAGTGGAATGTACACTTGGTAATGTTAAAAGTAATGTTAGTTAGGTGTTTTATAGCGTTGTAGCCCGTAGGGGAATCGAACCCCTGTTGCCAGAATGAAAATCTGGAGTCCTAACCACTAGACGAACGGGCCAATATTGTTGAGCAGGTGAATCGAACCCCTGATGCCGGAATGAAAATCTGCCCCGATGTATCGGGGTAACCACTAGACGAACGGGATAGAGCTCGTATCACATTTCAAAAAGCGCGGCGAATTTAGAATAATTATTGATTAATGACCAAGGAGTTTGACGAACTATATTGGCCTGGGAGGTGTTGGTGTTATTGTCGCTCACTCATCCGAATACCGTGGAAGTCACACTTATTACAGGAAAAATATTTTATATCGGTCCATAGCAACAATCCAAGTATTCGATGACTTATCTTCCGGTGAATACGACGAAGCTCCCCTCCGCAATTCGGACATTCGTAAAGGGTCGCAAAGCGGTAAATGGTCCTTTTTCTAATCCGTAAATAAATCATGAAGAGGGCGGTAAGGATAAGAATTAACCCGATAATATCGGATGTTTCGACTTCCTGGATTAACTGAAAAGTCGTTTGGGAGGCATCGGAAATCAGCCTGGTGGTGATGATGATAAATGTTTTAACCCATCGATAGACGGTCATTTTTATTTCCATCTTTTCCACCAGTAGAAATATCCCCATGGCCAGAAGGGAAAAAACAATGATTTCAAACCGGTATTCGTTCCAAAAAGAAATTTTTGGTTTACGGGAATGATGACGTCTTTTTTTTCGATTTTTATTTGCCATGTATTTTCTATTGATTTGGTTTAGAAGGGGTCTCTTTTTTGAAGAATAATAATATTAATATTGATTTAAATTAATATATATTATCGAATTGATGAAGTATGGTTAAAGCCATTTATAAATCGTATTTATATAATGTTTCCCATTAAGCCGTTCAAAATCGGGCTGAGCACGGAATTAATATCGGAATTGACGAAAGTTTACGGGTGTCGCAGTCTGGACGTATCCGCGGATGGTACGACCATTGTATACGAATCGTACAGCGGATTGCACACCGAAATATTTACGATTAAAACAGATGGCAGTGATCGTCGGAAACTGACTGTCGATTCCCCCGGAAATAACCGATTTCCGCGATTTTCACCGGATGGAAAGAGGATCGTGTACACCGCCATCGACGAGAACACGGTGGCTCATATCGTAATCATGGATACGGATGGGAAAAACCGGGAAATATTAACTTCGGAAACAGACCGGTTGGATCGTGAGCCTTCTTTTTCTCCCGATGGACAGTTTATCGTTTTTACCGGCAGTAGCGATTGGTATGATCATTACTACCGGTAGGTACTTTTTCATAAAAAACGTAAATTGAACTATTGATTTGGAATCATGGAATACGGAGCGACAGTATGATCATATATTCCTGGAACGTTAACGGAATCCGGGCTGCGGAGAAAAAGGGATTTTTAACCTGGTTAAGCATGGTGCAACCGGACATCCTGTGTCTTCAGGAAACGAAAGCACGAACCGACCAGTTAACCTCGCGACTGTTGGATGATCACGGCTATTATGCCTTCTGGCATTCCGCCGAAAGACCGGGATACAGTGGCGTGGCCACGTTTTGCAGGGAGGAACCACTTTACGTTCAGAAAGGACTGGGGATTGAAAAATTCGACCGGGAAGGTCGTGTCCTGATTACCGAACACGAGGACTTTTTATTGTACAATATCTATTTCCCCAATGGTCAAAGGGACCGGGAGCGATTGGATTATAAGCTGGAATTTTATGAGAAGTTATTGGTTATTTTGGATGAACAGGTGGAATCGGGCATGAATGTGGTGGTAGCCGGCGACTGGAACACGGCTCATCGGGAGATTGATCTGGCGCGTCCGAAAGACAATGAAAACACTTCCGGATTTCTCCCCGAAGAACGGGCCCTGATCGATAAATATATCGAACACGGTTACGTGGATACATTTCGTCTGTTTCATCCGGAACCGGAACGCTATTCCTGGTGGACCTACCGTTTCGGCGCCCGGAACCGGAACATCGGGTGGCGAATCGATTACTTTTTTGTGAATGAGAACTTTGCCGATCGTGTTATGGATGCCGACATTCATGAGGATGTTATGGGGTCGGATCACTGCCCGGTATCGTTGACTCTGGAGACCTGATTGTGTCGGATTATTGGAAACAGCATTGGGATCAGCATTATGCCACTTCCGAATACGTGTATGGTGTGGAACCCAATCGGTTCCTGAAGGAAAGGGTAAGCTTAATTCCCCGGGGAAAAGTTCTTTGTGTGGCCGATGGAGAGGGGCGAAACGGGGTTTGGCTGGCCCGACAGGGATATGAAGTCACGGCGATTGATTATTCCCGGGAAGGCCTTCGTAAGGCACAGAGATTGGCCGACCGGTTTAAAGTAGAAATAAAACTGGTGAAAGCCGACTTGCTGACCTACAGTTTCGGATCTGAGGAATACGACGGGATCGTTTCCATTTATTCCCATTTTAATATGGAAAACCGGATTAAATTACATCGCAATTATGCGAGGGCCCTTAAACCGGGAGGTATCTTATTGCTGGAAGCATTCACGAAAAAACAACAAAAATATTCCTCCGGCGGTCCTAAGGACGTGAAGCTCCTTTACGATGAGGATTCACTCCGTACCAGTCTGCCGGAACTGGAAATTGTTTTACTCCGGGAAGAAATTGTGACTCTGGAAGAAGGTAAATTGCATAGAGGCCCGGCAGCCGTGGTCAGGGGTATCTTCAGGAAACCGGAAAAAATCACGCTGTAGATGGAAAACCCGACAAAACGGGAAATCGCTCATCGCTGGTTAAAACGTTACACCGGAACCGCACCGGAAGAATACGGCAACTGGATTCTTCTAACCAATTTTCAGAATTACATTGAGAAATTTTCCAGGCGTTTTGATGTTCCGGTTAAAGGGCTGGGCGGACCGATGGTTTCGGCAACAAATGCCGACGGATTAAGCATTATCAATTTTGGCATCGGCAGCGCCAATGCGGCGACGATAATGGATTTATTATCCAGCATAGCACCCAAAGGTGTTTTATTTCTTGGGAAATGTGGTGGATTGAAGCGATCAACAGAAATAGGGAATTTTATATTGCCCAGCGCCGCCATCCGCGGCGAGGGTACCAGCGACGACTATTTTCCCAGGGAAGTGCCGGCGCTACCCTCGTTTAAGTTGCATAAATATGTTTCCCAGATTCTGGTTGAACGCGGCCTGGAATATCGAACCGGCGTGGTGTACACAACCAACCGTCGTGTCTGGGAACATGACGAGGAGTTCAGAAATTACTTACGGAAAATACGAGCTTTGGGAATTGATATGGAAACCGCGACCATTTTCATTACCGGATTCGCGAACGGAATCGACCGGGGAGCTTTGTTGCTCGTGTCCGATACGCCCATGACGCCGGAAGGAGTCAAAACCGCGGAATCGGATCAAAACGTGACCTTGAAATATGTCGACTTGCATCTGGAAATCGGTATCCAGGCCATGTCCCGAATTGGGGAAGAGGGGGAACAAATCAAGCATTTCACTTATTGATCCCTACCTGAATTTTAACTAATCCAACATCAAATCCACGGCAATCGCATCGGCAAAAGCCAGCCCTTTGCGGGTCAGGAATAAGCGCTCGTTTTCCCGTTTGAGATATCCTCGCCACTTTGTTAAGGCGTTGGCAATCATCGTATTAATTCGCTCCCGTTGGTTATGCGGGAGCGAAGCAAGATTTGCTCCTTCGGACATGCGAATACCGAATCCCAATATTTCGTTGATTTTATCCCGGTCGGTAAGCGTGTAACGATCAATCACGGGGGACTGATCACATTGGATTAGTTTCAAATAATAATCCAGACCGGGAATGTTTTGCCAGCGTTGTCGACCATCGTAACTGTGAGCGGAGGGCCCGAACCCGAGATATGGATCGTGAGCCCAATAATGTAAATTGTGCCGGCATTCTTTTCCGTTCCGGGCATAATTGGAAATTTCATAATGACGGTATCCTTTTCCTCCCAGGAGTTCCATCGTTGAATAAAACCAGTTGGCGCTTTCTTCATCGGTCGGCATCGTGACGGCGTCTGAATTAACCAAATGATGTAAGCGGGTACCGTTTTCAACCGTTAAGGAATAAACGGACAGATGTTCCGGCCCAAGTTTTGTAATTCGGTTCAGGTCGGATTCCCAGCTATGAGCGGTCTGTCCGGGGATTCCGAAAATGAGATCACAATTAATATTACCGAACCCGGCTTTCCTGGCTGCCCGGAAAGCAGTGTAAACGGTTTCGGCGTCATGAATCCTTCCCAGAAAACGCAGCAGGTCGGGGTTAAGCGATTGCACCCCCAGAGATAAACGGTTTACGCCCAGGGATAAAAAGCCTCGCAATTTTTCCTCCGTAACCGATTCGGGATTGGCTTCGATGGTAATTTCCTTTAATCCGCCGATGTCGAACCGCCGGGACAAAGTTTGCAGAATCATTTCCACCTGTTTCGGCTCCAGGATACTTGGTGTGCCCCCACCGATGAACAGTGTGTCGAAAGTCCAGCCCGCCGTGTCAACGATGCAGCGATTGATTTCTTTTGCGATCATTTCGACAAAGCGGGGGATCGTGTTGTCACGTTCCGGCAGAGAATAAAAATCACAGTAAATACATTTTGTTTTGCAAAACGGTATGTGCAGGTAGATCCCGGCTGAAACCATAAAATAAATTACGGCTTATTTCTTTTATCATGTCTGTAATTTCAAAACAGGTTTAAAGGAGTTGAAGTGATGCGAAGACGAATATACGCTAAACGATGCAAACAATGGTGGCTCATCGTTGTCATGGTAGCTGGGGTGGTTTTGGAGGCCCAATCCGGCATACTTAAAGTCGGGTTTGACCTGGACGACACCTTGTTGTATAGTCGTTACGTGTTTGAAAATGCCCCCCGGAATGAGCAAGGGCAACTTGATTACGGCTGGATAAACCGGCATGATCAACAATATTCGATTCTGATCGACCCCACCGTAAAATTGGTCAAATATTTTCTTTCCCATGGGCATGAAGTATATTTTATTACCGCCAGGTCAGGGACGGACGGGGAATATCTGGCGCGTTTTCTTTCCGATTCCCTGGATTTCCGGGTTACCATCGATAAGAATTTGTTCTTTACCCCCAAAAAAACAATAGACGGAAAACGCTTTACGACGAAGCAGGAGGTAATGAAAGCCCTGGACCTGGATATTTTTTACGGGGATGCCGATACCGATATAATCGCCGCATTGAAAGCCGATGTTCACCCGGTGCGCGTTGTGCGCCATTCTTCCTCGATAGAACAGTACGGTTCCAATTATTTTGGAAACACGTTGATCGGCACAACGGACGAAGCCCCTTTCACGGCGTCGGATCTGGAACGGTTCTACAGGGCTAAAGTGGGGTTTTTGGGGGAAACAATCTACCCGATCGTATGGGATGGCCCGCCGGAACTTAAAAAAAGCCCCTGAAGGTAAAACCTTGTGTCTTATCTCTGATTATTTGATATGTGTCGCGCGTTTTTTCCCGTGACGAATATTACGTGGTCTCCAATTTTCCCAGGCGTTGTAATTGCAGATTCAGCTCCCGAAATTAGCGCATGAAAGTGACGGAAATATGCGTGAATAACGAAACATTACTCCAACAGTCGGGAAAGGAATTATTATTCACAAGCAGGATATCTATTACCGGCCGATCGTATAGATGGGGACTATTGGTAGTTAAGGCGGGAATACGTCAGAACGACCCGTTCGCAGAAGTTTCCATAAAAGGGTGAAATGCAGATTCCGGATTTTATGATGAAGATTCCCTTAACCGTTATCCACTATAGTGATGAGGACCCCCGAACAACGAAAGGTGGAGTACAGTCTTTTGCCAAAAGTTTAAAGCTGGTTTTTAATGAGGTTGAATTCATGACTCCTGAAGATCGGGATTTCGATTATTTAATACGACACAAAATTCCGGTTATTTGTGATAATCAGCGTGTTGTTGATCTCCCGCGTAACTTTCCGGTAATCGGATTTCAGCATGGAGTTGGAGCCGTGAAATTCAGCGTTACCCATTCCCGAGGACATCGACGTCTTGCGCGGGCACAGAAACGGGCTGCGAAACGGGATAATACACTATGGGTTGCCTGTGCCGAGTGGATTGCGACAACTTTCGGAAGACTGTATGGTAATTATGCCAAATATATAATCTATCATCCGATTGATGTGGATTTATTTGACGGGAGATTGGAAAATGAAGGGTCCCGGCTTATTTTGCATGACGCTCGAACAAAACATAAAGGTAGGGATTTGCTCAGGAAGGTGGAGGCCGCTTTCCCGGAATGGCAATTTGAACCGTTGGACTGTAAGCCAGACCAAGTACCGGATCGAATGCGTAAAGCCAGGGCATTCATTCATTTAAGCCGGTACGAGGGCAATAGCATCGTTTGTAATGAAGCCATGGCAATGAATCTCCCCTGTTTGTTCACGAAAGTGGGATTAATGCGGGATCGTAACCGTCCTTCTGATATTTATCTGGTCGACCCTGATAAAATTTACAATAATCGGGAATATTTACTCGAGCAGGTGCATTTATTCCTGACTTCTGTTGATTCCCGGCCCTACCATCCGCGCGCTTGGGTTTTGGAGAACGCCACCGCATCTATCAGTCAAACAAAATGGATGCGCGTTATGGTCCATTTCCAACAGATGTCAGGCTGGAATCTAGGTTTATCGGAAGATTAGGAAGAGTCGTTTACCGGTCTGAATCCCATGTAGAAAGAGAAAACAATTTATAGTTTCCTCAGGTGGGGTTATCGGCACGAAACTCGTAATATTCCATATTGGAAAGAGTCAGCGGTCCTTTCCATATTGGTCTTTTCATAAATAGTACAC
>JALUTR010000434.1 GCA_027021785.1 Fidelibacterota bacterium
CGGAGCCCGCGACTGGTGGCCGTGTAAAGACGATCCGAACGACAAAGCCGACTCCGTTGACCTGGTAATTACCGTTCCCACCGGCCTGATCGTCGCCTCCAACGGGACCTTGATCGAAACGAAAAAAATTAACATCAACCAAATGGTTTACGCCTGGCACGAATCATACCCCATCACCACCTATCTGGTCTCGTTGGCGATTTATCCTTACCGGGTTTGGTACGATGAATACGTTTCGACCAATAACGATACGATGCCGCTGACTTACTACGTATTCCCCGACCATTATAACGCGGTAAGGGCTAATTATCTGAAAACCAAAACCATGATCGCAACCTACGCGAATCTATTCGGTGAATATCCTTTCATAAACGAGAAATACGGTCACGCCGAATTTGGTTGGGGCGGTGGAATGGAACACCAGACCCTGTCCAGTCTGGGGGGAGCGAGCGAGGGGCTGATTGCCCACGAATTAGCGCACCAATGGTGGGGGGACATGGTTACCTGCGCCAGTTTTCATCACATCTGGTTAAATGAAGGCTTCGCTACCTATGCCACAGCCTTATGGCAGGAAGCGCAATACGGTAAACCGGCCTATCATAATCTCATGAATTCCCTTACCTATTACGGACCGGGAACCATTTACGTGGAAACACCCGAAAATGTAGAAACAATTTTCAATTATAATCTTTCTTACAAAAAAGCCGCCTGGGTATTGCACATGCTCAGAAATGTAGTCGGTGACTCGACCTTTTTCCAAATCTTTAAAGCCTATGGCTCCGACCCCGATTTCCGTTACGGCACGGCCACGACGGAACAATTCAGGGACCTTTGCGAGGCTGTTTCGGAAATGGATCTCGACTCCTTTTTCGATCAGTGGATTTATAAAAGCCATTATCCGGTTTATCAGGTTGGTTATTATCAGGTCGGCGACAGTTTGTTCCTGACCATCAACCAGTCTTCCACCAGCCAGGTAATATTCGATATGCTCGTCGATGTTCGTATTACCTGCGCCGATACCGTCA
>JALUTR010000435.1 GCA_027021785.1 Fidelibacterota bacterium
CTCTTGTAAGGATTATGTTTCTTCATATTTCGCCCTGACTGGTATTTTGGTTCGTTCGTTACCCAGGGCGTTGCCCTGAGTTTTGTTATGATTCCCTTTTAGGGAATTCGATCATGAGGTGGCTGACGGATAAGATTAGAAAACCTGATCGTTCATGGTCTCCCGACCATGAACCGGCAGGCGGTTTCCGACGGTAACGAAAACCTGAGTGTTATGGAAAGATAGATTGCCCCTCTGTGTGGGTCAACTGATGGATTCTGCGCATTATCCCGGCCACACGGGATGTGGAGGCTCTTGTAAGGATTATGTTTCTTCATATTTCGCCCTGACTGGTATTTTGGTTCGTTCGTTACCCAGGGCGTTGCCCTGAGTTTTGTTATGATTCCCTTTCAGGGAATTCAATCGGATCATTGTGATATTACTCAGCATATGTTAATCGTATGAAATAATGATTTATTCAAATTTTAGGACCCTCAGCCTACGTTGCACTACGGCAGACAGACCAGCCTACACTACGTTACGGCAGGCACCTGCTGCGCCGTGAACGGCCGAAATACAAGCCCTGCTTCCCTGTTCCTTTTGTGCCCCTCGTGTAATAAAATAATATCGAATTGTGTTGCAAATATGTGCTACTATTTTTTAATATAGTGTTACCATTATGGCTAATCTTATCAGATTCGGAGTATCGATCGAAGCGACGCTCCTCAGGAATTTCGACCGCTTTATTCGCGAACGTCAATACGAAAACCGCTCCGAAGCGCTCCGCGATCTCATCCGGGAAGCCCTGGTGGAAGAGGAATGGGAAAAAGACGAAGTGATCGCCGGGGGAATCGCCTTCGTATATGACCACCACCACAAACAACTGGTTAATAAATTACTGGATATTCAGCACGATTTTCACGATCTGGTCGTCTCCTCCCAACACGTCCACCTGGACCACAGCAACTGCCTGGAAATCGTCATCGTGAAAGGCTCTTCCGTCAAAGTCGGCGCCCTGTATCACCAATTAAAATCCATGAAAGGCATAAAACACATCGATATCCTGAAAACAACCACCGGCAGTAGATTAAAGTAAAAAACCGGATTTTTTTAATAACTAGTGCCACGAATATTTAAACCGTAACACCACAATAAGAAGCTAATCCAATGCTCCGTGTTAAATCCTTAGGACTGCTGTTGATAGTCCTGTCCGTTGCCCGTGCTCACCACGCTATGGAATACATCGCAATGGAAAGTTACAGTACTGCCCGCGGCGGCCAAAAAATTTTCCACGTTCATTACGATTACATAGTGGATAACTCCGCCAATTCGGCCCAGGATCATTGGGAATACACACCCGGTCTATCGTACGGCATTACCAACCGCTTGATGGTCGATGCCCACACCCATTTTGCCAAATTCGGCATTGATCACATCGTACAGGATCAGCGGGCAAACTTCGCTCCCCAGGGTCCTTCGCCTTTCATGGAAGCCATGGCCTTCGCCGTCCAATATCGCCTTACGGAAGGTGGTTTTATCGATGTGGCAATCGGGGGTGTCTACGAAGAGCCTTTTCAGCGCAGCCGCGATCTCCTGGGCGGACAACGCGGTTTCGAGGGCATACTGATCCTGTCCCGCGGACTTGGCTCCCGGGGGAATATCTGTGCCAATTTCAAGCTGGGCCGCTACGGCGATGAGAAATTGTCCGAATGGGCTTTGGGTGTCAAACATCCCTTAACCGAGGACACTCACGGGATCCAGGCCGGCCTGGAATTACTTGGCGATACGGCCGGCAAGTGGTCCCTCCTGCCGGGGATATATTTTCCGCTGGGAGACCAAAACATCGTTTTTAAAACGGGCTTGGAATTCGGCAAGGACCTGAACTCCATGCGCGCCAACGCCACCCTGATGGTAATTTTTTAACCGCTACGGAGATCACGTTACCTTTCCTGTGAATCCGTGCTAAAAATAAATGGTAATTACATGAAAAAGTTTATCATTGCTCTGCTTTCATTTACCGGGCTTCTCTTTGCTCACGAAAATTGGCTGATGACGGACCAATTCATAACCGCGCCCGGGGAAACCGTTACGGTATATCTCTGCGGCGGACATTATTTCCCGGAAAGCGGTTTCGCCGTGAAGGACAAACTGGTTTACAAGACGTATTTCATCGCCCCCGGGGGCGATACGACAGCGTTCAAAACCACCGTTGACGGCAGACGTCGCCGGGGCGAAATTACCATCGCCGAAAAGGGCACCTACCAGGTTGTTGCCGTTCTGAAACGTCCCCAAAAAAAAGAACCGGAATATTGGACAAAGGCCGTTATCGTTTCCGGGGGAAAAACCGAACCGGTTAATTATGCCTCCGGTAAAGGACTGGAAATCGTACCCGAAACCGGAATATCGAAATTGAATCCCGGGGATTCCCTGCCCCTGCGGATCCTGTACAACAACACACCGGTAAAAGGAACCGTATCCGTTTCCATTGATGGAAAGAAAAACTTTACGCGCAAAACCGATGGCGATGGTCGGACCATCCTCACCATTAAGCGCTCCGGAACCTATATGCTGTACGTCACCCGCGGCGCCCAGGGCAGTTCCCTCACGTTTTACATCGGAGAATAAAATTATGAGACTAACACGCCATCTGATTCTACTGCTGTTGCTCTTTCGGACATTGACCGCCCACGGCATTGAACACGTTATCGTAAAAGACGGAATCGGAATTCAAGCGTTTTACGATGACGGCAATCCCCTGGCATACGTGGATGTGACTGTTTTCCCGCCCGCTGATGCGAAAACGGAATTTCAATCCGGCATTTCCGATAAGAACGGTGTTTTCATGTTCAAACCGGACATGGATGGTACCTGGACGATCGTCTTCGACGACGGGCTGGGGCACGGACTCAAAGAAGAAATCGATATCAGGGATAGCCAGGCCGTCGAACAAGCCCCCAGCGGTGTAATTCCCCGCTGGCAAAAGGTACTCGTCGGTGTCAGCCTGATTTTCGGAATTACCGGTTTTCTTTACGGTGTCACCATCAAACGCCAGACAACCACCTGATGCACATCCCCGACGGATTTCTCAATCTCACTACGACCGTGGCTACGACCGGAATCACTCTGGGAGCACTGGTTCCGGCCGTGCGCAAGGTGAACCGCTCATTGTCACCGAAACGCGTTCCGCTGATGGGACTGTCGGCGGCTTTTGTTTTCACAGCGCAGTTGCTCAGTTTCCCGGTGCCCGGCGGAACATCGGTGCACCTCGTGGGCGCCGTGCTCATCAGTATTTTACTGGGGCCTTACACCGGACTGATCATCACGACCACCGCCCTGATCATGCAAGCGTTGCTGTTTCAGCACGGGGGGCTGTTTTCCCTGGGAGCAAACATATTAAACATGGGCGTGACCGGCTGCCTGTTGGGTTACGGACTCTTCCGCATCCTGCCGGGAAATTTGTCCTTCCGCGCCGCTGTTCCGGCCCTGATAATGACGGTCCTGTCGGGTGTCTTTTGCGCCCTGGAACTGGGTTTCTCCGGGACAACACCCTTTAAAACAGGACTTCCGGCCATGACTATCGCGGCCACAATCACCGGCGTCGTGGAAGCGATAGCAACGGTATCCATTTTATCTCTGCTCGGGAAAGTAAGACCCGATTTACTGAAACTGGAAAAAGTATGAGACATGCTTTCATCGATAAATACGCCTATCGGGACAGCCCGGTGCACCGGTTGAATCCGGCTTTGAAAGTCGCTTTTACCCTGGGATTTATCCTGACACTGTTAATTCTGTCCGGTCAATTTCACGATCAGGCGTGGCTTCCATGGCTCTATTGGGGTTGTTTCGGCTTCCTGCTGATTATCATTTTTTTGTCCGGGTTGCCCCCTCTGGCTCTTACCAGAAAAGTGGCGGTGATCCTGCCCTTTATTCTGGCCATTATCCTTTTGAATCTGCTGGCCGGCAGCGCCCCCGCCCAGGCCGGACACCTTATTGCCCGGTCCCTGCTTTCAATATTGGCCCTGGTAATTTTGGTGTCCACCACCAGGTTTCACGAGATACTACAGGTTCTGGCGTTATGGCGGGTGCCCCGGGTGATTCGGCTGACATTGTCCTTCATGTACCGGTACTTTTTCCTGCTTATTGATGAGGCGGAAAAAATGGCCCGCGCTTTCCGTGTCCGTTACCAGGGAAACAGCAACTGGGAAAAATTAAAATTGATGTCGGTTATTACCGGCATATTGTTCATCCGCAGTTACGAACGGGCGGAACGCGTGTACCATGCCATGGTCATGCGCGGGTATACGGGAGAATAGCAATGAAAGCCGTGGAAGTCAGCCGTTTGAATTATACCTATCCCAGTGGCCGGGTGGTATTGTCCGACATCAGCTTCAGCTTGGAGGAAAACCGTACCCTGGGGCTGATCGGCCCCAACGGCGCCGGGAAAACCACCCTGCTCCTGTCGCTTTGCGGACTCATGGAATTCACGGGTACGGTGTCCGTATTTGGTGAACCCATGACCCTCAAAAACGCCCGGCAGGTGCGCGCTCGAATCGGTTTTGTTTTCCAGAATCCCGACGATCAGCTATTCATGCCCACCGTGCGGGAAGACATTGCCTTCGGATTGAAAGAGCTGGGCTGTACCGCGGAAGAAGTGACCACCCGCGTTCGACAATCACTGTCCGCCGTAGGACTGGAAGGCTTTGAGGATCGTTCCGCCCATCACTGCAGCTTTGGTGAAAAACGGAAAATCACCCTGGCCGCCGCCCTGGCGCGACGATCCGATTTGTTGATTTTCGACGAACCGACCCGTGAACTGGATCCGGGCGGTCGACGCGAATTCATGGGCATGATGCGGGAAATCAAGGCCACCAAAATCATCGCTACCCACGACCTGGACCTGGTCCTGGAATTGTGCACCGATGTTCTGGTTATCAACGGTGGACAAATCATCGCCCGCGGTGGCCCCAAGGACTTGCTGAGCAATAGGGATCTGATGATATCGAACCGGCTGGAGGTGCCGTATCGTCTCAGGGACACTTAGTCAGGAGAATTGAAACGACAATTCATTTGTCTATCGTGCGTCAAGCATCCTTGCTTGACGATATCAAACGAAGAATCTTTACA
>JALUTR010000436.1 GCA_027021785.1 Fidelibacterota bacterium
GGAATTGGTGGAAATTCATCCCTGTATCGGGTACAGTAATGAAAGAATGTGGCTGTTCCTGGCCGAGGAATTGGTGCCGACAAAGACCAACACCGATCACGATGAATTTATCGAATTGATGCCGGTGTCCGTTAAGGAAGCGGTCGACATGGTTTGGGCCGGGGAAATAACCGACGTCAAGACGATTATCGGGATATTGTGGGCGGATAAATTGTCACGGTGAATAAATCAATGTTCAAAACGGTTTTTCCCGTTCCGATACAGTTCCGCGCTTTTTTCCCTCCCGGTTTCATCACAATGTAAATGTTTTTATCCGGCGAGCGGCGGTCTTCGTTGAGTGCATTATTACCCCATGGAAAAAATCTCTCCGAACAAATTAAAAATCGGGCCTGCGAGTTAGGATTTCAAAAAGTCGGCATTGCACGGGCGGAATTTATTCCCGAAGCCGACGCAGATCTGAAGGCCTGGCTGAAAGCCGGTTGCCATGCTTCCATGCGGTGGATGGAAAAACGGAAAAACGAACGGGGCAATATTTTATCCTACTTCCCGGAGGCAAAATCGGTTGTTTCGGTGGGAATGAATTATTATACCGGAGTGAGTAGCGAAGTAGTGGGGCGTGGGAATGTCCGGTTGAATTTCAGTAATTATGCCTGGGGAGACGATTATCACGATTTGATAAAAAAACGCCTGTATTCCTTGTTGAAGTTTATCAGAGGGCTGGTGAAAGAGGTGAAGGGAATTGTGTGTGTTGACACCTCGCCGGTAATGGAAAAAATCTGGGCCCGGAAGGCTGGATTGGGTTGGCAGGGGAAACATACGAATCTGATTACCCCGGATTACGGAAGCTGGCTGTTTCTGGGGGAAGTTTTATTGGATCTCGAATTGGAGTACGACCGGCCCTTTAACCGGAACCTGTGCGGTTCATGCACCGCCTGCATCGATGCCTGTCCCACGCAAGCTATAACCGCGAATAAAATAGACGCCAATAAATGTATTTCCTATCTGACCATAGAGCATCGCGGA
>JALUTR010000437.1 GCA_027021785.1 Fidelibacterota bacterium
AAATAAACGAGGAACCAAGAATGAACAGCGAGGAAATTCGCCGGAAACACAAAGCGTATCTTTTCCCGGCGGTTAAAAATTATTACCGGGAATCGATGGCCGTTGCCGAAGGAAAAGGTATTCGTGTTACCGACACGGACGGCAACGATTACCTGGACTTTTTTGGCGGAATCCTGACGATTTCCGTCGGGCACGCCAATGAAGAGGTGAACGCGGCTGTCATCGCCCAGGTCAAACGGTTGAGCCACATTTCCACTTTGTACCAGGTGGAATCCGTGGTACGGTTGGCGGAAACCCTGGCCCGGATCGCGCCCGGCAAACTGGAAAAATGTTTTTTCACAGCCTCCGGAACCGAGGCGGACGAAACGGCGGTAATGATGGCGCAGGTGTTTACCGGGAATTCCGAATTTATCGCTTTGCGACACGCTTACTCGGGACGCTCCATGCTGGCGCAATCCCTCACGGCCCATTCATCCTGGCGCGTCCTGCCGACCCAGGTGGCGGCGGTCAAGCATGCCCTGGCTCCCTACTGCTATCGCTGTCCACTGAGGACTACCTACCCCGGATGCGGAGTCGCTTGCGCGGAGGACGTGGAAGAGCTGATCAGAACCACAACCACCGGAGAAATAGCCGGTATGATGGTGGAGCCGATTTTGGGCGTGGGTGGATTCATTACCCCTCCCGGGGAATATTTCGTGATCGTGGCGGAAATCGTTCGCCGGTACGGCGGAATTTTTATTTCCGACGAGGTACAAACCGGTTTCGGTCGCACGGGTAAAATGTTCGGGATGGAACAGTATGGTGTGGAACCGGATATGATGACCATGGCCAAGGGAATAGCCAACGGGTTGCCCCTGGGGGCGGTTATTACTACCGGAGAAATTGCCAATGCACTGGAGAAAAACAGCATTTCCACTTTCGGCGGTAATCCCGTCAGTTGCGCGGCTGCCAATAAAACCATTGAAATCATCGAGCGGGATCGCCTGGCGGAAAACTGCGTCACGATGGGAAAAATATTGCGTGACGGTCTGGAGCATCTCCAAGACAAATACCCGCGGGTGATTGGCGATGTGCGCGGCATGGGACTCATGCAAGCCCTTGAATTGGTGGTGGATGAAACCCGGCAAGACCGCACACCCAACCCCAAAGCGGTGGAGCAGTTGATGGAGGAAACGAAAAACCGCGGCTTGCTCGTCGGCCGGGGCGGACTGGCCGGGAACGTGGTGCGGATTTCACCCCCCATGAACGTGACGGCGGAAGCCGTGGAAGAGGCGCTGCGAATACTTCACGAGGCCTTTGAGGCTCTAAACATCCGAACCGGGAATTGAGAAATTGGAAACGACCTTAAAATTACCTGATACGCGTCCGGAAACCCGTTTTACCGACGCCAAACCGTTGTACACCGAGTCGGAAGCACGGATTGAATCCAATCGGTGTTTGTATTGTTACGACGCCCCTTGTGTGAAAGCTTGTCCGGCCGGGATTGATATTCCCGGATTCATCCGGAAAATAGCGACGGGGAATATCCGCGGGGCGGCCCGGACTATTTTTGAAGTTAATATTTTTGGTTTGTCTACGGCCCGGGTGTGCCCGGTGGAGGAGTTGTGTGTCGGCGCCTGCGTGTACAATTATTACGACCGGCGTCCCATCAACATCGGCCGCTTGCAGCGATTCGCCACGGAATACGCGCTCCGCTGGGAACAGGAAAACGGCAAATCCCTCTTCACTCCGAAGGAGAAGACCGAGCGGAAAGTGGCGCTGATCGGCGCGGGTCCCGCTTCCCTGGCTTGTGCCGCTTATCTTGCGCTGGAAGGGGTGCGGCCGGTTGTATTCGAGCGGGATGAATTTCCGGGGGGATTGAACACAACCGGAATCGCGCCCTATAAAATGCAGTCGCCTGACGCGCTGGCGGAAATCGACTGGCTTTGTCGTCTGGGAGTGGAAATCCGCACCGGTGTAACGGTGGGGGACGAAGTGTCGATTGAACAATTATTGGATGAATACGATGCGTTGTTTCTTGGAGTGGGGCTTGGGAAGGACCGTTTCCCCGGTATCGAAGGGGAGACGGAGGAAGGTGTTTGGGGAGCCACGGCCCTGATCCGGGAAATTAAAATGAACCCCGATTTTCGGTTACCCGGCGGAATGCGGCAGGCGCTGGTAATTGGCGGCGGTAATACCGCCATTGACATTGCCCATGAATTGGCCCTGTTGGGCGTACCACAGGTGGATATTGTGTACCGGCGTACGGTGGCGGAAATGCCGGGTTATCGTCACGAACTGGACGCCGCCAAAAAATCCGGCGTCCGGATGATCGAGCGGACCCGTCCCCTGAAAATTTCGCGCGCGGAGAACGGACGGTTGGTGTTACAGGCCGAAAATACCGTTTCCGGGGAGCCGGTTCAATTTGTTGCCGATTGGATTGTCTTCGCCATCGGCCAGGAAAAAATTGCCGACAGGCTTCTGCCGGATATCGAAACCGACCGTAAAGGGCGGGTAAAAGTCGATCCCCAAACCTGCCGGACTTCCCATCCCGGAATATATGCCGGGGGAGACTGCATTAACGGCGGCAAGGAAGTCGTAAACGCGGTGGCGGACGGCCGGAGAGCGGCGCGGGCTATATTACGGGAATTACAAATTGGGGAATGATGAAAGAATCGCGTTGGTTCACCCCTCCGGATCCGTGAAAATAATCGATATTTTGATATAGAGGAAAGCTATGGCTGATTTATCCATAAATATGTGTGGCATTAAAAGCCCCAACCCGTTTTGGCTGGCGTCCGGACCGCCCACCAACTGTGGTGAACAAGTGATGCGCGCTTTCGATGCCGGCTGGGGAGGCGCCGTCTGGAAAACCCTGGGGGATCCCATTATCAATGTTTCTTCACGTCTGGGGGCGGTGGATTACGTGGGTCACCGGATGTCCGGACTGAACAACATCGAGTTAATTACCGATCGTCCCCTGGACGCCAATTTCAAAGAAATTTATGAAGTGAAAAAACGCTACCCGGACCATGCGGTGGTCGTTTCATTAATGGTGGAAACCCGGGAAGAGTGGAAAGAGATTGTTAAACGCTCGGAAGACGCCGGCGCCGATGGTGTGGAATTGAATTTTGGTTGTCCCCACGGCATGTGCGAACGGGGGATGGGCAGCTCGGTGGGACAGGAACCGAAAGTCCTGGAAGAAATTACCTCCTGGGTGGCGGATGTTGCCAAGGTTCCGGTACTGGTGAAACTGACTCCGAACGTAAGTGATATTCTGGACCCGGGAATTGCCGCCGTACGGGGAGGCGCCGACGGATTGTCACTAATCAACACTATTAAGTCTATTATTGGAGTTGATCTTGACCGGCTGGTTCCCTTACCGTCCGTGCGGGACAAAAGCACCCACGGAGGTTACTGCGGTCCGGCGGTGAAGCCGATTGCGCTGCACATGGTGGCGGCGCTGGCCCGGGACCCGCGGGTTACCATTCCCGTCTCCGGCATCGGAGGGATTGGTACCTGGCGCGACGCAGCGGAATTTATCGCTCTGGGCGCCACGACGGTCCAGGTCTGTACCGCCGTGATGCATTACGGTTACCGAATCGTGGAAGACATGATCGACGGATTATCCAATTACCTTGATGACATGGGAATTGCTTCAGCCGCGCAACTGGTGGGCCGTGCCATTCCCAACTTCACGGATTGGGGCGATCTGGATTTGAACTACCGGGTGGTAGCCGAAATTGATCGGGAAAAATGTATCGGTTGCCAGTTGTGCTATATTGCCTGTCTGGACGGGGCTCATCAATGTATTCATACCCGAAAGGGACTTTGCGCGGCCTATCACGGTGAACCGGATCACGGAATGAATCCGCGAACGGTAGTGGAAGCGCCGATCATACATGAGGCCGATGGCAGGTTACCGGAATACGTACCTTTCGTGGACGAAGCTGAGTGTGTCGGATGCAATCTGTGCCACCTGGTCTGTCCCGTTCCCGGTTGCATCACCATGGCGGAACGCTCCACCGGGGAAAAGCCGGAAACATGGAATGAACGGGTCGCGAAAAGACTGTGACCAAAAACTGATTAGTTGGTGAAATCGTCTAAAGTCTTGAATTCTTAATCCACTGGATGGACGACTCCGCAGGATCCAATCAACAATGGACACCGATCGCAACCGTCCTTCGGTTCATGGTCGGGAGACCATGAACGATCAGATTTCGGTATAGTACAACTAATAAAATCCAATGTATCCGGATATCGGGATTTCCACCGCAAGAAAAGGTTGCTTCAACAATTTGTCTTAACTCCTGATATTCCTTTCGATTCCCTCCCCGCATTACGCGGGGGCGACCGACAAAACCGGGATTAAAAGGAATAAGTCAATTTCACAAACAGATTATCATTGGCGTCGAACTGTCCGATCCAGTTGTCGGCCTTTCCCCAAAACAGATCCAATCCAAGGCCTACCAGGACCCCGGCGCCAAATCGAAAACCATTCTCCCATTTCAGCATGCCTGCTTTCTTTTTCAAGTCACAGAGAACAAACACCTCCGTATTGCCATCGCCTTCCAGGAACAGGCCGTTAAAGGAAACCGAGAACCACTGCTCCCTCCTGTCTACCGGCATTTCCTCCCGATAATCAAACAACAGTTTTTGAATATATTGGACCGTGATCCCAATTCCCGGAGGACCGTTTACATCGAAACCTCCCATGACCTGAAAATAATCGGTGTAATAAATCCTCGAATTGATTGAAGGCGGATCTGCGTTGATTGCCGGTATCGGTCGGCCGTTAATCGCGTAATCGAAAAAGTACCCGAATTCGCCCTTCAGAACAAATAAACCGACCGGTCTTGTCAGGTCGATTCCCATCATCGTCAGGGGTTTATAAAGGGTATTAACCGTCACCTCCGAACGGGAATCGGCGGTGCCGTCCGGGAGCGAATCCGTTGACCAATCGGTTTTCACAAATGTGAAAACCGGCTCACCCTGATATCCTTTAAAAGTATAAAACCAAACATCCGTTTCATTAAACCGCCCTTTCAGTCTCACTCCCAATTCACTGTTCGTAATTTTCGCTTCCGGGAGTTTCTCCTTCATAAAACGGTA
>JALUTR010000438.1 GCA_027021785.1 Fidelibacterota bacterium
CGTGGGGAGAACGTTAACCAGAACTACTCTCGTAACCGTTTCAACGGTTTCCAGGACATCCCAATAAATAAAATCAGGCCGTGGTTATTAGAGGATTTGCGAATGGATTCCCGCTTTCACGGGAATGACGATCTCGATGAAACGATGCACACAGGTTTCTTTGGCCTGTCTCAGTTTCCAACCAAGGACTTGTCTCATTACCTACGGATAACCATGGTACGGCTTGCAACCGGTTTTCCCGCAAGGTAAATGATGACGCGGTACGCGCCCCCGGGCAGCGGCGCTCCACGCATTGATCTTCCATCCCATACAAGCGTGCCTTTACTCCTTTTTAATTCTTCCACATGCACAGTCCTACCCAGCATGTCAATGATCAGAAGTCGTGCGGATTGATGATCCGCGAGCTGGTAGGAGATTGTCGTGTTCTCCGTGAAAGGATTGGGATAATTCTGCCCCAAGGAAAACTCCGCCGGGGTATCTTCAATGATTTCAACCGAAGTCAGATTCGATATCCGGTTTTTATACAAACCATCCTCGGTTACAATCGCATAGACGTCAGTTCCGTTTAGTACGCCTGTGGTAATAAATGGAATACTCAGGTCCATCCCATGCGTATCTTTTAGCTTAACCCACCGATCTCCCGTGAAGTGATACCATCGCACACCGTTCGTGATAATGAATTTTCCGTCTGTGTTGAAATGTTTCATGTATCCGGATGTGTCTTGAGCATCCATCCCTATGACATTTTTCTTCCACGTGACACCATAATCAGTGGAAAACTCGAACCAGACTTGCTTGTAAAGCACGTCCGAACCGAAGAGATTGTGATCACCATGCCTTGGAGTGGAATTCTGTTTCATTCTCCATGTAAAACCGTAGTCGGTCGTCAGCCATATCCCCATTCCACCATTTTGTGTGCTGAATGGAGGTCCACAGATACCAACAACCCATGACGGATGCAATTGCGATGGGAAAATTTCGAAGAATTTATAGAAATACGGCGGCAATCTGTTTT
>JALUTR010000439.1 GCA_027021785.1 Fidelibacterota bacterium
CATCCGCGCCGAACTTTGCAATGAATAAATCTGCTTCGCCTTTCTTCCCACTATCGGGGCCTATTACGACTGAATTTTGCACGGGATTTTTCAAGGGAACAAAAGAGTTTGTCCCACCGAGGACAGCAACTTCTCCCCATTCATTCATAGCGCTTGCGTTCGCACCTGTACCCGGTCCTCCAAAGAAAGTACTGAATTCCGGATCAATATATAACGTCTCGTTGTTGTCATACTTTCCAGGGATCATCGAATATGAATTGTTATCGAAGAGTTGATATTTTATGTTCACGTCACAAGTGTCATTGCCAAGTAATTGATATGCTAACGGTATTCTCTCCCTTATCGTATCGTATCGTGAAATGAATGCAAGACTGCTGTCGTTGTTTATACGAAGGCTGTCCACGCCTTCGACCCTGTACCGAAATTGTCTCACATCCCCTCCCGGATGAACAATGATATCGCTCTTCAACTTGTTCTTTTCAAAACGATAAATGATATCAATGCCATCCTGGATGTTTTTATACAGGATTTCTGAAAAAGAAGGAACGTCTTCCACCCATTCCTCGGGATTATTCGAAAGATAGTAATTCGCCCTGGAAGCGCTTTTCTTTTTGCCTGAAATCGTGAGCTTCCCGGATGGATTCAAGAAGACGATGCTGATGTTGTAATACTGCAGCTTTGTTGTATCCTGACCGGTTTTCCTTGTGAACTGCAAGATCACCCTGTCCTTCATGAAAAACACCGTATTGTCTCTTCCCTGTCCTTTAAACAGGATGCCCTCGCCAAGCTGTCCCCGGTTTTCCTCGAACAACAATGGCAATGCATAGCCGCCGGAATTGGTGCCATGATATTTTGCCTGGGGTAGAAGCGGTACCTGAGCCAGAAAGAAAAAAAGCCAACAAGCTATGAATGTGTATTTCATGTCGTAAATCCTCGTATCGTTTTTAGTCCGCCTGCTCAATACTTCATCAAAATTCTACGTTTATCCGGAAAACCGTTGAAACGGTTTGAAT
>JALUTR010000440.1 GCA_027021785.1 Fidelibacterota bacterium
GACAAAATGATCCAATTGCACCCGGGGCTGGGCAATCAAAATCCTCTTTATTACCGGGGTATTGAAATTCGGCGCCCCGGTCAGCAACGCGATCCGGTAACGGTCTTTTAACACCATCAGCGTAAATGCCTGACGGTTATTCAGAATATTAATTTCATCTTCAACGGAAGAAACCTGAACCCGGTAAGTCGTTTTACCCAAGGCGTCCGGTTTAAACCGAAAACGCGCGCTGGTCAAAGCGCCGTCACCCGAGACCTGAACGAAACGGGAACCCAGTATCTTTTTCTTCTGAAACAGGGTAACGTTTAACCGCTCCTGAAGGGTTCCGGAAGCGGTTATGGTAACCGTCGCATCCACGACCTCCCCTTTTATGGCCACCGTCGGGACGTCGATGGATTGAATAGCGACATCCACCAGGGGAATCGTATCCCCGATCCCTACTATATACACCGGGGTCCTTAGATTTTCAGCGACTTGCAGGGGATCCAGGCCTTGTGTCGGCTGTCCGTCGGTAAACATGATTATTCCGGCCAGATCGTTTTGTTGATCCTGACGGGCATGGGCCAAAACGTTGCCCAAATCCGTTGAGGCATCGGTGGCGGTGATGACTTCACCTCTTTTGATGGGTGTAACCACCCCGCCGAAATGATACCAATCCAGTTGAACACCCCGGTCCTCCAAATCCTCAAGCGTCTCCTTGATACCGGCATTCAAGGCCGCCAGGGAATGGATCTGATGGTAGCCAATGCTCGTGGAATTATCAATATATACGTTCCACTTCAACGGTTTTTTTTCAACAAAACGACGGGTTACTTGCGGTTGCAACAGGCCGAACAGTAGAATAATGAACAGGCTGATTCGAAAAAAAACCAGCCATCGGGTTTGCGGTATTTTTCTAATCCCGTAATAACTCCAGATCAATGCCGCGGCGGACAGGATCAGTAATCCGAAAAACAAAAAGTCAACTGGACGTAATAGCGTAACGGTCACGTATCAGGACAGTTTTAAATTG
>JALUTR010000441.1 GCA_027021785.1 Fidelibacterota bacterium
TACTCCTTGTTGAATAGACTGGGTTATTTCTATGCCACGGATATCTTTAATCAGGATGTCGGTATCGTCCCATACTTTGTCAAACAATTCCATCGCTCTAACATAGACCGGATAATTTTCCTGGGGGTTCTTCATATCATTTCCTTTCCCTTTTGTTGCCTGTTTTTTCTTCCTTCGTCTTTCGATGATTGGCTTTTTTCAATGATTGAAAATAATGATAAGTTGAATCCCGCTTGTTCCTGTGGAACCAAGCGATTCATTAATTCCAATGGATTGTTTGCGTGAACTCAAAAATCCGCTGATGTGGAAGGTCAACACATCATAGGTACGTTGCCAGCTAATATATTGGTAGGATTGTTTACTGTCCCAGTTGTAGATGTAAAACAGAGCCAATTGGTCCATTATTCCCAGTGGATAGGAGAAAATTATCCCGGAGATTTCTGTTTTGGTATCCGGATTATAGGGGGCATCGCCGGCGGTAAGCGAAAAGTGTTCCCCCATAATCGTCAACCCGCTCCCGATTTCGAAGGTGTAATCCATTCCCACAGTGAGAAAGGATAACCAGTTTGGATAGGATTGCCCATGGGATGCATGGATCAGGGCCGTTTCGAACCAGATTCCAGGACCTATGTCCCACATGCCATCCAGAGCTATTCGATTTTCGGGGATTGATTTTCCGGTCATGATTCTGTCTGAGGAATCCAGGTGGCCAACCTGATTTACCATACGTCGATGGGCCGTGAACGCCATTTCACCATTTCCCAGGGGGTGCTGTAAGCGCCCGCCAAATTCGGGAGTCCCAGTTTTTGTTGGGATTCCTTCCCAACCCTTTGTGTCTTTATTTCCATACAGCCCCCATAGCCAGATATTGGCATTGTTCTGGAAGTCATACCGAAGACGTAAGCCATAAACGCCTTCTGTCAACTGAAGCGGGTCCCGGGGATCCAATCGATCAAACCACATAAGCGGACGAAAAAGTCTGGCGGGACCGAAGGTTATTTTCTGCAAC
>JALUTR010000442.1 GCA_027021785.1 Fidelibacterota bacterium
AATAAGAAACTTTCTTCTTTTTTGGCTTATGAAAAAGACATGCAAAGCGGTGTTGAACTGAGCGTGTTTGATGTTGACGCGGACGGAAAATCCGAAATAATAACCGTGCCCAGGAACGGTTCTTCGCCCCTTGTTCGCGTATTCGACGATTCCGGAAAATTAAAGAGAGAGTTTTTCGTCTTCATGCCGTCTCTTAAAAGCGGGGCTCGCATGGATGTCGCCGATGTTGACAATGACGGCCTTGGCGAAATAGTAGTGGTGCCGGACGCGAATTTGACTCCCGTGGTTAGGATTTACTCTTATCACGGGTTTCTGAAACGAGAGTTTTATCCGTATGACACCGGAATGACCAGGATTTTGACCGTTGGTGCCGGTCCCGGGATAATCGCGGTTGGAAACGGTAAAGGAAATTCCCCGGAGGTTAAAACCTTCAATTACAAAGGTGATGTGATTGGTTCGTGGATTGCTTATTCCGATTCATTTAACGGAGGAATAACTGTTTCCGTGTCCGATATCGATGATGATGGAATTTTGGAAATAGTCACCGGGCCTCAGCGAGGTGGCGGACCTCATTTGAGAATATTCAACCCTTCTGGTAGAATTATTGCACAATGGATGGCGTATAATCCGGGATTCAAGGGTGGTATCAGCGTTGGATTGTCTAAATAAATCATCTGTAACTTACAAAATATGTCTCGACTGGATAGAAAAAACATTTTAATAACCGGAGGAGGGGGGTTTATAGGCTCTCACTTGGCTGAGAGTCTTGTTGAGGATAATAACGTTATAGCGGTTGACAATTTCATAACTTCCCAAATAGAGAATATTCAGTTTCTTTTGGAGCATCCGAATTTTGAGTTTATAAAGCACGATATAATAAATCCGATTGATTTGAATAAATTCCCAGAACTCAAGCAATTCAAAGTCAAAGCGTTGGGAGTCCAAGAGATTTATCATCTTGCTTGCCCAACTTCCCCGAAACATTTCAACAAATATCCCGTTGAAACG
>JALUTR010000443.1 GCA_027021785.1 Fidelibacterota bacterium
CTGAATATCGTCCCTGTTCTCATTCAAAGCGCCATCCCCCGGTCGTTTTTTTAACTACCATGGAACCAATCGGCGGACAAATGAAAACCTGGCTAAAACGTCACCCCCGCATCAATAATCAATTGGGACTTGCCCCGATCGTTCCAGGCGTGTTCCAATCGCACCACGTATATAAAAGGCAAATGGATGTGCAATCCCACACCGAAACCGGTCTTCAGACGGCGGATTCCTAATTCCCGGGTCGTGTCCCAGGTCTGGCCGGTGTCCACAAACAATCCCATGCTGATGCCAAACTTAAGATTCTGAGTAAAGGCAGACAAATTGGGATTGTTCCCCAACGAGAAATAACGGATTTTCAGCAGGGGAATGCGGATTTCCAGGCTTTGCAGAATCAGGTTTTGTCCGGTCATCACCCGATAAAAATACCCCCGAATCCGTTCCCGGTAACCTATATAGATCCGATCGTAAACGGGAAGGTACCGGCGGTTGATGATGGTGAAATTCCGGACGCCGATGCTGAATCGCGGGGCCGGTTTCCAATAAAAGCGGTTGTCCAGTTCCCACCGCCAGTATCGGGGTTGATGGGAAAACAGACCGGTGCGGGTGATTTCCCATCGCAGATAGTATCCGCTGGTGGGATATTCGTACAGATCCCGATAATCGCTGATGAAGCGCAGACCCAATTGGGGAACGGTGTCCCATTTTTTGCCGGATATTAAATAGGATGTGTAGGGTTGCGGTAAATGAATCCAGCGAAACCGAAACATCCCTTCAATGGAAACATTCAGATTCAACCGCTTGCCCAGGGAGATTTGTGTCCCGACATGGCGTTCGGTGGTGTCGAATTCCTTGCTCTGGATGAAACTGTTGAATAGCTTGATCCCGAAAATCAAGCGGGTATGCCTGCCCAACCAGGGATTGAAATAGGATAAAAAGAAACTGGGATTATATCCCAGCCATCCACCAATCATGGCCTTTTCGTTCATCCCACGGAAGTTGATATGGG
>JALUTR010000444.1 GCA_027021785.1 Fidelibacterota bacterium
CAGCGTATAGTTTTTAAAATAAAGCCAGGATTTTTTAATCTGTAATCAGATGAGTGCATATACTTAAAAAGATTAAATGCTATATCACTTACCAGACACAATAATGAAACCAGAGAGAGTAAAAAGGAGGGGAGGGCGGCCTTTTACTTGTGCGTAGGGAAATTAATAAATAAAATGATTGTAAGCAGCCTCTTAACCCTAAAAGTCTCTCTTTATATTTCGGATGGTCGATAAATATCTCGATGGAATATAACAACTCATTTGAGTAGTTTCACCGATATTCTACAAAGCTACCACTTGTATTACAACAAAATATTCTCTTAAAAAACTAAAGCCTTGAAATCTACTCCAAATGGTTGTTATATTCGAAAATCACTTTTATATAACCAATCAGCTTTCTGTTTACTGTGATATTTCATTAATCATTAGATTTCTCGTACAATATATTTCGGAGTAGTATTCCTATTTCCCCTAAAACTGAGTTTTCTGTTTCCATTCAATGCCAGCGTAGGCCTATTACTTCGTGCGCCGCCTTGCGTAGGCCAAAATCCTGGTGTTAAAGACATCATGCGTATAGCTTTTAAAATAAAGCCATAATATTTAATCTGTAATCGATTAGATGCATATACTTAAAAACGTATAGTTATTAAAAGAAAGCCAGGATTTTTAGTTTGTAATCGAATTGGTGCATATACTTAAAAGATTAAATGCTATATCACTTACCAGATAGAATAATGAAACCAAACAGAGTATAGGAGGGGAGGGTGGCCTTTTACTTGTGCGTGGGGAGATTAAAAAATAAAGTGATTGTAAGAAACCTCCTAACCCTAAAAGTCTCTCTTTATATTTCGGATTGTCGATAAATATCTCGTTGGAATATAACGACTCATTTGAGTAGTTTCACCGATATTCTATAAAGCTGTCATTTATATTGCAATAAAACATACCTTAAGAATTAAGGCCATGAAATCTACTCCAAATGATTGTTATATTCGCTGTCCGCT
>JALUTR010000445.1 GCA_027021785.1 Fidelibacterota bacterium
CGTTGGTCGTGAGCGCGATTTTTTCACCGTCCAGATTTATGTAACTCCTGGCCAGGGGGCGATTGCTGGTAAGCCGGATGGCAATCGTTGATCCCTTAAGACCCTGAACGTTGGCTTGATTCCCCGTTTGGGTTTGCGGATCCAGACGGGAATATTTGGGCGGAATTACGGTAATCGAGAAAGATTCCATGGCCGGACGATCCGTCACCAGAACCCGGTAATCCGGTGAGGAAACTTCCCTCCATGCCTGCCAAAAATGTTTTGCGGGCACCATTGCCCGGTAAATGTAGTCCTGATCAACCTTATTGAGGGTAAACATATATAAGCCGTTGGTATCGGAGGAAGCGCTCAGGGTTTTAATGATCGCTGCTTCCGTTTTGCTCGTCGAATCCATCGGTGTCGTTAATTCAAGGTAAACCGTATCCGGTCGATCATAAAGCGCCTGGATCCTGATCGTCGTCGATTCCCCGCCTAACAGGTGAACATCTCCGGAAAGGCTTTCCAGGGCGAACGGTTTGGGTACCGGGAATTCCGTTTTGGGGTGCGCCCAGCGATAGACTGCGGCGCTGCTTTGATCCCAGGTGAATAAAATCGTCAGCGCCAGGATCACCAACATGCCGGCGGTAAGGTTCCTCCAGCGCAGAATCTGTGTGTTGGGAAACAACGAATTCAGATTCAATTTTTCCAGGGCCCGGACGACTTCCTGAATGTAGGTTTTGCTTAACGCCTGTGAGGAACTCTTTCCCAGGGATCGTTCCAATTGCAGGGCGTTTACGACGGTATCTTCCTTGGAAAAAGCCAGAGCCCCTACGCGTCGCGCCAGGGTCGACAAGCGATAACGGGGAATGCGATTGCGAAAAATGAAAAAAGAGGCGATCAGGAGAACTGTTAACGCCAGAAGACCAAGGGCAAACAAAATGTGCCAGGTAACGTTGCGAACGGATGGGGAAAGATAAAATATCGACTCCGTCGTGATCATCAGCAATCCTAGGACAAGGAGGGCAAAATAGATCATCCAGGCCAAAACCGAAAGATCGGTTTTTATTGCGGCCAGGCGAATGGTTTTCAGATGATCGGTAATGGATTTCACGATTATTTGATAAAGGGGGTTATTAAACCGGCAATGGATATTCGTATGAATGACTCACAATGGTCAAAACGAACATCCGATTCCGAATCTCTTGACTTTTTTCCTGCTTGTCCGGACGTAAAAGGCATTATTGAGTCAAGGAATAAAATACGATATTCACTCCCATTTTCAGGGCCGCTTCACGGATTTCCCAGGGATCATGGTGAACTTCTTCGTCCTCCCACCCGTCACCCAGGTCGGATTGGTACGTGTACAAAACCATTAACCGGTCACCGTCGAAAAGTCCCAGGGCCTGAGCCGGTTTGCCGTCGTGTTCGTGAACCTTGGGAAGGCCGTTGGGGAAATCGTAGAAACTGTGAAAAATCGGATGATCGGGTGGCAATTCCACAAATTCCTTGTTTGGGAAAACACGTTTCATTTCCCGCCGGAAAGAGACATCCATGCCGTAATTGTCGTCGGCGTGCAGAAACGCCCCCCGCAATAGAAATTCCCGTAACCGTATAATTTCCTCGTCCGTGAAACGAATGTTGCCATGCCCGGTCATGTACAGATAGGGATAAGAATACAATTCCTTGTCCGTCAGTTTTACGCGCGCCTCTTCTTCAGCAGCCCGTATGGGAGTCTGCGTGTTAAGGTATGATAATAGGTTGGGTAAACTGCTGGGGTCGCTGTACCAGTCGCCGCCGCCGCCGTAGTGAATACGGGCAATGGTGAAATCCTGTGCCGTTGCCAGTGTAAGGAAAACCAGCGCGACGATCACTCTTCCGGCATAGCGGGTGATTGTAGTTATTTGGTTCGATGTCATTTTATGACGGTGCAAATCCTTCACCTTTTATTGTTCGATTCGAACATTGTTCCCAACAGGGAAGTGACCAAGAAGTTAGGGAAAAATAGCATGCGGAAATACCCCCAGACATATTTATCCGAAGAATTCCCCACGGCACTCTTGTCGGGGTAAAGGGCTACCCGAAAAATTTGAATATATCCTTAACCTGATCGTTCATGGTCTCCCGACCATGAACCAAAGGACAGTTGCAGGAATGACCGGACATAAGTTCGGAAGTTGACAATTAATGCCAACAGATATTTCAGTTATTACTGTATTTCCACCAACAATCCCGCAAACAAACCGGCGGATTGGTTTCCCGGCATGCGCCGGTCCGCCTTGCGGACTCGCTTCGCTTCCTGACATCCGTCGGTCCGCCTTGCGGACTCGCTTCGCTCAACTTGGCTCTTTAAATGTACATAATCGTGGCCTTCCTTCTTTCGGTGTCTTTCGCTTGCTCAAAACCGTGGAAAACGACTATTTTGAATGACCATGCGATCCTATGTTTTAATCTCGGTTGTGGGTTTCTGTTTAAGTGCGGGTTTGATACTTGGCGATACCGGCAAATCCGACACGACCAAAACATATTTTTGGGGGTTGATCAATATCCGAAAGAACGGCGGAGTAAAGTATGAAAAAGGGTATTGGTCCGATCGGCTGTTTCATCGACGGGAATTCCATGAACCGGTAAATCTGATTCCGCTGGAGTTGCGCTACGGTATCGGTTTTAACGGTGGCGGCGGCAAGGAGGGAAAGGCGGTCAGAAGCAATTGGATGCGCTACGAACAGTCGGTTTCCGGGTTTAAGGGTGGATCATTTACGGCGCGGATCGGACACCAGGTTGAACTGGATGTCTTAAAAACCAATCTCAGCTATTATTTGTTCAATACCAGTTGGGCGGACATTCATACCGGACTGAATTTTCGCTATGCGTCCATTTTTTTCCCCGCGACACTTCCCACAAATCAATGGGGGACGGTTCAATCAAGTTGGGGTGTATCGAAAAGGTCTTTCGCTCCGCGCCTGTTGGAGATGAGCATCAGCAATTCCGCGAACTTGCAATGGTTCGAACCCTGGTTTTTGAGCTTTCGGTACACCTACGGTCTGGCTACGAGTAAATTTTACCGTTCGCCGGAAAAAGAATATGATCGGACCATCAGTGGTTGGGGTCCGTCCGTATCATACAGCATCGGTATCCGTTACATCCTGGACCCCGGTATGAGCAACCGGTTTACGGTCGGGCTTGACTTCAAACACACGTATACAAAGATTAATCATATCTCCGACCCCGACGACCTGACACCCATCACCCGGTTTGATCTGGCCAATTATGGCCTGTTCCTGACGATATCGGCCTTTTACGGTGGAAAGAAGACCGTGGGCGATGTGGCAAAGGATTATTATTACTATCGGGATTATGTTACCGCCAAAGAAAAATTCCAGGAATTCATTTCCCTGTATCCGCAACACGCAAACCGCTACCGGGCGGAAGCGTTCATCCGGGAATGTGACCGTAAAATTCCGGTCCAGCTCATGCGTGAAGGTATGAATTTTGACGAACGGGCTTTAACCGACAAGGCCTTGAACCGATACTTGCAGGCGCGTTCCCTGACCGACGACCCAACGTTGGCGAAAGCCCTGGATGAACGTATCGCCATGATCGCCCGGGACAGGATGTACCGGGCGGAGGAATTATTGGCGGAGGGCAGGGCGCAGGAGGCTTTGTCACTGGTGGAAAGAACGGTACGCATTTCCGAACAGGCGAAGGAAGCATTGCCCCGCTTTCGTGCGCGGGCGCTTCTGAAAGAGGGGCAGACGGCGTTGGATAACGACTTCGTCCTCAAAGCGCTGGAACTGCTGGACAAGGCGGAAACCGAAGATCCGGAAGTCCGGATCGAAGCCGATTTGCTGCGCTACCAGGCAGCGACTCGATTGGTTGCCCAGGCCAACCGGGTGACGGATTTCGACGCGCTTGAATTGGCAATCCAATCCCTGGAAAAAGCCCGGGAATTAACCGGCGGGCTGGGAACGAAAAATGAACGTGTACTGAAGGCCCTGAAGGAAAAATTAACGGCGTATGAAACGCTTGAGACGCAGCGCAGGATTGAGAGACGGATGGAGCGAGAGCGGAAGGCGATGGAAATCGTTAAAAGGAAAAAACTGACGGTGGGAATGACTGTCCCGGAAGTCCAGGATATCCTGGGGGAACCGGGCGAAATCGTTCGGAAAACCACCCCGAAAGGTGAGGATTCCCAGCTCTGGATTTACCGATTGAAAAACGGCCGGACGCTGCAATTGTCATTTCGCGAATTTATCCTGTTTAAAATTGAGGAGGAGTAGAGCAAAATACGAAGCCGGCCCGCAACCCGGACCGGCCGTGTTCACAACAGGTGAGCGTTCTTGGTTACAAAGGATACTTCCTGAAAAATAACTTTTAAAACCCCGGCGGCCGGAACCGCGAAAAGCATACCCAACGGTCCCAGTAATGTTCCTCCGATTAACAACGCGATTATAACCATTATCGGGTGCAATCCCACGCTTTCACCGACCAATATGGGAGTGACGAAGTTGTTGTCGATCTGTTGCACGATGAGGAACATCAGGGCGATATCGAAAATATAGAACCAGGAAGGAATCACTCCGAAAAGATAATGGTTCATGGCCGCCTCATTGCCGAGATTGTTCATTATCGCGATCAGGATTGCCGGAATCATGCCCACGAAAGGGCCAACAAGAGGTATCAGATTGGCCAGGCCGGCAATAATGCCGATGAAGACGATCAGGGTCAGGTTGGCGCCCATCAGGTTTAAGATAAACAAACCAATGATCGACATAATTCCGACACTGCTGGCGGCCAGCAACTGGCCCCGCAAATAACTGGATATCTGATGCTCGATGTTGAAGATCAGTCGCAGTCCCACCTCGAAATATTTATTGGGAATAAAGTGCACCAGTGAGCGTTTGAAATTGTGGTATTCGTGGAGCAGAATAATGGTAAAAATAATGACCATGATGGTCGTGAAAATGAAGCCCCCGACTTTTCCGGCGAAGGTTAACAGGTTTTGAATTACCCCCTTGACAACATCCTGGAGTTTGGTTGCCAGGGCGGTTTCGTCCGGTTTGAACTCGGAAACAAAATCAGGCATGGCGTCCATGACTTTCTCCATAAACACGTTCAGGTTGTCCATGGTATGTTCTTCATTTAAGCGGGTGGAGAAGCTACTGGCCTGTTCAATAAAGTTGGATGCAAAACTACCTAAAAACAGTACGAATGTTGCGCATAATGCAACGGTAATAATCAGAACACTCAGGCCGCGGCTTTTGATTTTGCGTTCCAGGAAATCGACGCTTGGCAATAGAACGGAAGTAAACAGAAAGGCAAAGATCAGCATGATGACAACGGAGGCAATGTAGGGCCAAATAATGTACAGGAAACCGATAAACAGGAGTCCGACGAGAATCCTGTAAATTTTGTTTAAAACGCAGGAGGTGGTTATGGTCTCGGTTGTAATTTTTGTGCTTCCGTAAGGAGTTCGTTTGTTTTTCGAAGCCGGGTGCTGGTAACCCGCGCCAGGTTCATGAGGATTTTATTCCCAAGTTCGGCGTTGCGTTCCATGAGGGAAAGCAGGTCCGGTCGGAAAAATCCCAGCAGAATGGTGTTTTTTGTTGCGGCGGCGGTGGCGGACCGTTCCTCCGCGTCAAGCAAAGAGAGTTCACCGAAAAATTCACCGTCGCGGAGCACGGCCAGAATATTTTTATTTCCCTTTTCATCTTCCAGATATATTTCCACTTCACCACTGAGAATAATGTACATTCCTTCCCCCCGGGCCTGGTACCTAAAAATAATCTCCTGGGGTTTGTACGTCCGTTCATGGATCAGCTTTTCGATTTCTCTGAATTCCTTATTCGTCAATCCACGAAAAATCGGAACCTGCTTCAGGGTCATTACGGTTTGGCTTTCCGTTTTTTGCCACCCTTCAAATAAATTGGTCCACAACGCGTTCTTCAATTTTATCTCCAAAAATACGACCCAAAATAGAAAAAAGAACAAGGATCAGTCAAGGGAACACTTTTGCGAAACGTTATCCTTGTTATAGGTGTGAAAAATATTCAAAAGACAAAGACGGGAAACAAAAACCTACTTGCGGTGAGGTGGTAATCACTGCAAGGTCGGGAGACCTTGCAGGATCATGTATTTTTAAATTCAACCTGATCGTTCATGGTCTCCCGACCATGAACCAAAAGGACAGTTGTAAGAAGGACAGGACACAGTTTTGGAAGCCGGTTACCGACATTGACAGACATCTCGGTTTTTGCATTTGAAGAATCGCGTAAAATCATGTTCTCAACAGTAATATAATTTTTGTCACACTTATATATAAAATGATCTTACAGTCCGGGGACGGATACGCGGCGATTCCCGATCTTCATTTCGTTCCGATATATGGCGGGATAACACTGCACTCAGCCCGGAACCTCAGAAAATAGGTCTTCATGGTCGGTAGGACCTTACGGCGAAAGACTATGGAAAAACGCCCATTGCGAAGTCTGAAGAGGAGGGGGTATTTTCAGCAACGATGTTGACCCGGTTTATACTGCTTATTTCATTGTCGCTTGCGGTTTGCCTGTCAGGGCAAACCGCTTCACGTGATTTCGACGAGGAATTGAATTACCAGAGCAAGGCGATCGAAGCCCTGAAAAAGGAGATTTCGGACGTGCGGACCCGCATCGCCCGGGAGGGGCGCAAGGAACAAACCACGGCGAAAATTATTTCCAACCTGGAAGAGGAAATTTCATTATTGGACCGCCTGATCACCGAATTGCAACGCAAGGAACTGACAACCCGTCAGCAAATCAGAAGCCTGGAGTCGGAAATTTCCAAACAGACGCGGGAACTGGAGAATCTTCGCAAACGGTACGAACGGCGGGTGATTCACACCTATAAAAAGGGCTCCTTGTCCACCCTGGAAAAAGTGTTAAGTTCCACCTCCTGGCGACAGGCGGTATATCGTGTCCGCTACCTGAAAATCATTTCTGAAATCGAGCGGAAAAACCAGATCCGTTTGAAGTCGTTACTGGTGGATATCGGGCAGAAAAAATTAAATCTGGAAGCCGCCCTGCGCAGGAACAGGGCTTTGAAAAGGGAACAGGAACGGCAGAAGGAAACCCTGCGTAAGAAAAAAATTGCCCGGGAAAAGGAATTGGTTAAAATTCGGAGAAATAAAGCTGAGTTGGCCAACGTCATCCGGGAGAAACAAAGAGGGATAAAGGAATTAGGGGCGGTACTTAAAAAGATATTGGAAGACAAGGCGCGGTTTGAGCGCGAGGAACGGATCCGTCGCCAGCAGGCGGCATTAAAAGCCAAGAGTTTTGCCGAATTGGAAGGAAGACTTTCCTGGCCGGCGGAAGGTCGGGTGATAACCAAATTCGGCCGGGAATGGAACCCGAAACTGAAAACCACCACGGAAAATCCCGGGATTGACATTAAAGGGAAACCCGGCTCACCTATTCGTTCCGTGCTCAATGGAATTGTTACCACGATTACCTATATTCGCGGTTACGGAACGACGATTATCATTGATCACGGCGGAGGGTTCTATACCGTGTACAGTCATGTCACGAATTTGCAAACCAACGTGGACAGCGAGGTGCGGGCCGGTGACGTTATTGCCTATATGGGGGATTCCGGTTCCGTGAACGGTGCCATGCTTCATTTTGAAATTTGGGGTAAAAGCCAAAAACTAAACCCGGAAAAATGGTTACGAAAACGATAAATATTTCGGTTCCCGATTTACAACCGGTCATCTGGAAAAAACTGGTGCGTATCCGGCAAACAAACCGGGTGGGGAGCGCCTACCTGTTTACGGGACCTCCCGGATGCGGCAAGGAAGCCGTGGCAATTGCCTTTGCCAAACTGCTGAATTGCGAATCTCTTTCCGATACCTACTGCGGTTCGTGCCCTTCCTGCCGTCTCTTTGCAACCCTGCAACATGAACACCTGAAATTGGTAGTCCCCTTGCCAACCGGTAAATCTTCCGGGGACAACAAAGGTTCGGTTTTGGATAACTTGCCCCAAAGCAGTGTTGACTTATTGACCGCGGCGATCCAGGAAAAAGCAAAAAACCCCTTTCACAAAATAATGATTCCCAAAGCCAACCGGATTCGCATCGATTCCATCCGCGAGTTACGGAAAACCCTGTATTTGAAAAGCCAGGTGTCCGGACAAAAAGTGGTCCTTATTTTCGATGCGCATTTATTATCCGCCGGTCAGGGCGAAGCCGCCAATGCCTTGTTAAAGATATTGGAAGAACCACCGGACCGGACGACCCTGGTTTTGGTAACGGACCATAAGGCCGACTTGTTGCCGACGATCGTATCGCGTTGCCAACAAGTTGATTTCCCGCCTCTGGAAACAGCCGTTGTCAGGAACGTGTTGGAGCAGTATATGGAAACCGAACAGGCGCAATTCATCGCCGGTTTGGCGCAGGGGGATATGCATCGCGCGCTTTCACTATCGCGCCGCGCGACCGAAGAATTGCTGTCGATTATGAGAAAATCGGCTCTCGCGGTCGTCCGCGCCGACGGTTTCCAATGGCGGGAGTTTGTGTCCGGCCTTTCGCGCCTGGCTACGTCGAACCCCGATGAATACATATTTAATTTGTACCTCCTGCAATTGTGGTTTAAAAGCGCCTATCGTTTACGGATCGGATTGGCTGATGAACTGCATCTTGAAGGACTGTTGAATGATTTACGCACTTTTAACGAGGGTTACCCGAATGCCGATTTAAACCGCATCGGCGAACAGTTGGAAGATGCCATTACCGCTCTGGCACAGAATCGTTACCTGCCCTTAACTTTGATTAATCTCCTGATCGGAATCCAGCGGTCTTTGCGCAAGTAAGCGAGGCGGAAACGATTCGGAGAGGATGAGAGCTGTCATCGCTTTGTCAGACAAACGCAGATAAGGAATTGTGGAGTGTTCGAAAAACCCGGTTTGATTCTCAAGGCAAAAACGCCACTCAGGCTTTTCTTTTCCTTCGGGACTTGTCATAATCCGCTTAACGGGAGTTAATTAATTGAAGATGAAAGCAAACAAATTTTATATTACCACCCCTATCTATTATGTGAACGATCAACCCCATATCGGGCACGCGTACACGACGATCCTGGCCGACGTGTTGTCCCGCTACCACCGTGCTGGCGGGCAGGAGGTGTTTTTCCTGACGGGCCTCGATGAGCACGGACAAAAAGTGCAGCAGGCGGCCGAAGAACGGGGGATCAGTCCGAAAGAACATTGTGACGAAATGGCCCCGCGATTTCTCCAATTGTGGGAAAAGCTGCATATCCGGAATGACGATTTTATTCGTACAACCGAAACGCGACACAAAAAAGTGGTTCAGTCCGTTCTCGACAAGGTGTATGCCGCGGGCGATATCTACTTTGACGAATACAGCGGACATTATTGTGTGGGATGTGAACGATTTTATACGGAAAAGGAGTTGGAGGACGGGAAATGTCCCCAGCATCAAAGGGAATTAAAACTGATTACCGAAAAAAATTATTTTTTCAAAATGAGTCGTTATCAACAACAATTAATCGATTACATTCATGAACATCCCGATTTTTTACAACCCACCCACCGTCGCAATGAAATTCTCGGTTTCTTACGGCAACCGTTGGGAGACCTCTGCATTTCCCGGCCCAAGTCACGTTTAAGCTGGGGGATTGAATTACCGTTTGACAAGGAATACGTAACCTATGTTTGGTTTGATGCCTTGCTTAATTATATCACCGCCCCGGGGTACGGATCCGATGAACAGGCCTTTAAAAAATGGTGGCCGGTGGATATTCATTTAATCGGGAAAGATATTCTGATGACCCATGCGATTTACTGGCCTACCATGCTCATGTCAGCGGGGATCGACCTGCCGCGGACCATTTTTGCGCACGGTTGGTGGCTTAGCGGAGAATCGAAGATGAGCAAGTCGCTGGGGAATGTTGTTGATCCGTTGGCACTCATTGATCAATACGGCGTCGATCCGGTGCGGTATTACCTGATGCGGGAAATGGTACTGGGGCAGGACGCGAACTTTACCATGGAGTCCTTCATTAAGCGGTACAACAGTGACCTGGCCAATGATTTTGGAAATTTGCTCAGCCGGGTCAGCCGGTTAATCGAAAGGAATTTTGATGGTGTCCTTCCCGATCCGGGAACCGTTACGGATGCTGAGAGGAAGATCCGCGAGGATGCCTTGAATATGTTTGTTAAGGTTCAGGAGCTCATTAACGCGCTACGGGTTAATGAAGCCATCGAAGAAACAATGCAATTCATTCGCGGTGTGAACCGATACATGGAACAACAGGCGCCCTGGAAATTGGTAAAATCGGATTTGGCCGCCGCCGGACGGGTTTTGTACACCGCCGCGGAAGCCTTGCGCATCGGTGCGCTGTTGTTGCAACCGGTGATGCCCAACCGGACGAAAACGGTGTTGGAAATCCTGGGGGCTGAAAACACGGGCTCAACCTGGGGAGCATTGAAACCGGGGACTGTCCTACGGAAACACACGCCGTTATTTCCAAGAATCGAGGTGCCCAAGCATGTAAATAAAAAGCAAACCAAGACCAAGCCGGATACGGACGTTAATGTCATTACCTATGACGAATTTAAAAAAATCGAGTTGCGGACTGCGGAAGTTCTGGCCGCGGAGAAAGTGGCCGGGGCCGATCGGCTTTTGAAATTGCAGATCCGGGTCGGAGAAGAACAACGACAACTGGTGGCCGGCATTGCGGAGTATTATCGTCCCGAAGAGTTGATCGGCAAAATGATCGTTATCGTTGCCAATTTAAAACCGGCGAAAATACGCGGGATTGAATCAAACGGTATGTTATTGGCGGCAAAAAAGGGGGAAAAACTGACCCTGGTAACGGTCGACAAAAGTTCGATTGAGAGTGGGGCGGGTATTTATTAAACGCATATCCGGCTTCAACCCGGGTTACTCCGCCAGTCACTCCGCCAATTCCTGACAATAATGATTTATCAAACGAAATGATGATTCCAGCCTGATTAATTCATTTCCAACGAATTAATCAGGCTAAAAGTCGTGTGGAAGTAAACGGTCAGGCTTAATAGTTATCTTCTTTTATTTCAAAATAAGCTTGCGGGTGCAAGCAGGCCGGACATTTTTTCGGGGCTTTTTTCCCTTCGTGGATATAGCCGCAGTTTCGGCATTTCCAGATTACGACGCCGTCCTTTTCGAAGACTTCGCCGGCTTCCAGATTGTTGTACAGTTTATTATAGCGTTCCTCGTGAGCTTTTTCCACGCGGGCAATCATCCGAAAAGTGTTGGCGATATCTTTAAATCCTTCCTCCTCGGCGATATCGGCAAATTCCGGGTACAGGACCGTCCATTCTTCGTTTTCTCCCTCGGCCGCGGAGCGAAGATTTTCCAGGGTTGTTCCAATTCTGCCGGCCGGGTAAGTCGCTGTAATTTCCACCGGACCGCCTTCCAAAAATTTGAAGAATCGTTTGGCATGTTCCTTTTCGTTTAAAGCTGTTTCCGCGAAGAAAGCGGAAATCTGTTCCAGGCCTTCCTTCTTCGCCTGCTTGGCAAAATAATCGTATCTCATCCGTGCCTGTGATTCTCCGGCAAAAGCCTTCAACAGGTTCTGTTCCGTTCTCGTTCCTTTAATTGATCCCATTTTGAACTCCTCTTTTATTTTATTATCAATCGTACCGGAAACAACGGAACGGTACGCGTCCCGATCCTACCGGTCGTGATAAATCCGGTTGTTTCCGGATGTAATAATTTACTAACATTGCTCACATATAATAGTCTTCCTCTAGTATTGTTTAGAATAGGGTTGTACAATATCGATCAATGATTTTTTCAAAAAATGGTTTAACTTGGTATTTCATGATATCTTGTCGCCTTGCCCCGATTTAAATCGGGGCACCGCGACTGCTTCTTTTGGTACTTTTCTTACGCTAAGAAAAGTACGAATCAAGTCAATTTCAATAGTAAGACAGTTTTGAATAAGCACCTCATGTCGAAGTAAAAAATTTTAGTAATTTATCACTTTTATATTATTGGCAGTAACCAATTGCCGGGGAAAAAGTGCTTTTTAAAACTGAGTAATCCCTTAGCTATGGATGGAGAAAACAAGCCTCCTTTATTTTTGCCATATGGCAATGCTCATGATTTTTTATCCGCCTCCGATCAGGTACCAACTCAGATAGTGTAACACCATCCGAAGCGATCTTCTTTCTCCCCGTACTGTATTCCCGTTATTTCATCGTAGAGCTTTTGCGAGACCGACCCTATCCTGCCATCGTTAATCGTGATCAACGTTTGCTCATGTTGGATTTCTCCTACGGGCGAGATAACCGCCGCCGTGCCGGTTCCGAAGACTTCCTTCAAGCGGTTTCCCCGAGCTGCCGATAAAACTTCATCTATCGTAAGTCGCCGCTCGTTTACTTTCATGCCCCAGTCACGGGCCAGGTGAATAACCGTGTCCCGGGTGACTCCGGCCAGGATCGTTCCTTCCAGGGGCGGCGTTATCAATTCATCGTCAATGAGGAAAAAGATGTTCATTGTGCCCACTTCCTCGATGTATTTCCGTTCCAGGGCGTCGAGCCATAAAACCTGGGTAAAGCCTTTTTTATTGGCTTCGTAAGCGGGCAACAAACTCGCGGCGTAATTACCGGGTGTTTTGGCCGTGCCCACGCCACCTTTTACGGCACGGACGTATTCGCCGGAGGTAATCAGCCGGACGGGGTTAAGGCCTTCTTTGTAATAGGCTCCCACGGGAGAGGTGATAATCAGGAAACGGTACGTGTCGGAAACCTTTACCCCCAGGTAAACATCGGCCCCGTATATGAAGGGACGGATGTAGAGGGAATACCCCCGTTTTCGGGGAACCCAATCTTTGTCCAGGGTGATTAATTCTTTTATTCCGTTAAGAAATGTTTCCCCATCAACTTCAGGGATGCAAAGCCTGCGGCAGGACTTGTTTAATCGTTCATGGTGTTTTTCAGGGCGGAAAATATTAATGGAACCATCGTGTGCGCGGAATGCTTTGAGACCCTCAAAGATAATCTGGCCATAATGAAGGGAGCTTAATGCCGGTGAAATGCTGAGATTGTCGAAAGGGATAATTTCCGGTGGCAACCATGCCCCGTTGTCGTAGACCATGCTGAACATGTGGTCGGAAAAGACATCTCCAAATCCCAAATTGTCGAAATCTGTTTCATGAAGCCGACTCTTTGGTGTTTTAACAATTTTCATTTTAGTAACCCTTCCATATTTAAAATGCTTGTTCTTGTTATGGAAAATGGTCCCGGGCCATGCGTGGTGGTGGTATTTGAAACGAATTCTTATCTTTCGATTGCATGGCGACAAAAGAAGTTATGAAAAATTCGGTTTGATTGTTATTGTCATTCCGTAAATTATTCAAAACTGTTCGAAATATTTCAAATTTAACGATTTGTTGTCGGCGTACCGTTGAATTAACTCTTCAGAGTAACCAGAAGACAATCCGCCGGTATGCCGGGCGCTTCCCGACGATTTCGTATGTCAAGCATCCCTGTCTACGTGTTACTTCGATAGGCGGGCCTGCTTGACGATGATGATCCAATGCTTAGTGTACTGATTATGAGACGACAACCAGTGTTTACCTGGCGTAGTGCAACGTAGCCAGGATGGTTGTCGTACAGGAAAACATTTTTATTGCAAGCGGGATTGACTGTAATATCACTACCCCATGCTTACCGATTCACACTGTCACCTTTACCTGAACGGATTGGCCGATGACCTTGAGGCCGTCCTGGAACGCGCTATGGAAAACGGTGTAACGCGGTTAATCTGCGTCGGGATTGACCTGGCAACATCCCTTTCCTGCCTGGAATTATCCGAATCGTACTCCGGCGTCTTTGCGGCGGCGGGCATTCACCCCCATGAAGCCGGGGATGTTCCCGATAATTACCTTCACCGCCTGGAGGAATTGCTGCGGCATCCGAAAATGGTTGCCGTGGGGGAAATAGGTCTGGACTATTATCGGAATCGATCGGATCCGGCGGTTCAGAAAAAAATCTTTCAGGCACAGATAGAATTGGCCCGGTCATTAAACAAGCCGATCATTTTTCACAATCGGAATGCCGACAGGGATGTAATATCTGTCCTGAAGGAAAGTAACGCCGGGCGAGGGGTCGCTCATTGTTTTTCCAGTGATCTGAACACGGCTCAGGCTTTTATCGATCTGGGGTTTTATATTTCATTTGCGGGGAATCTGACGTTTAAAAACAGTAGTTTGTCGGAAGTGGCCAGAGCATTGCCGTTGGAGAGTATCTTAATAGAAACCGATGCCCCGTTTTTAAGTCCGGCTCCTTTTCGCGGGAAACGAAATGAACCGGCGCGGGCCCGGCGGGTCGCCGAGGCGCTGGCGGAAATCCGGGGCCGGCCCTTCGAAGAGGTCGCCGAGTCAACGAATCGCAATACCGAAACCCTTTTTGCCTTGCCGGTCACCTGACATGATACACCATTTTCTGAAAAAGAAATGGGGACAGAATTTTCTGGTAGATCCCAACCTTCTGCGCCGGATTATCCGGACCATCCGCCCTCGGCCGGGCGACCGGGTTCTGGAAATCGGGCCCGGTGAGGGGGTGCTCACCGAACGGTTGCTTCCCCATGTTTCGCAAATGGCGGCGATAGAAATTGATCCCCGGTTGATTGAGCATCTGAAACGCCGGGAACTGTTGCGGGAGTGCCATTTTATTCACGGGGACGTGCTTTTGCTGGAACTGGATTCCCTGCCGGTGGATTTACCGGTCCGGGTCGTGGGCAATATCCCCTATAATATCACATCCCCGATATTGTTTTGGTTAATCCAACAACGCCGCTTATGGACCGACGCCTATCTGATGGTTCAAAAAGAAGTGGCTGAGCGGTTGGTGGCCGGGGTGGGGACTAAGGTTTACGGCCGAATCACTGTTATGGTAAGCGCTTTTTTGGAAGTGTCGATTTGCTTTACCATACCCCCGGAAGTATTTGTTCCCCGTCCCAAGGTCGAATCGGCTTTCATCCGCTTAAAACCAAGGACACAACCGTTGGTGGAGGATGAATATTTCGACCGTTTTGAGCGCTTGGTGGGGGCTGCGTTTTCCCAGCGACGGAAAATGCTTCGCAATTCTCTGAGAGGCTTTCAACTACCGGAAAATATTGAAGAAAAAATCGATCTTTCCCGACGTCCGGAAACATTGTCGGTGGAAGATTTTATAACGTTATTGAAAATTCCGGGAAAAATGTAAGCGAACCTTGAGATGTCTCCCTGGAATGTGTAAATTAAAACACTTTACCTGAATTGAGTTTCAGTAAAAGGGTTATGGCTAAAACCGGAAGATCAGTTAATGAATCCAATCGTAGCTTAAGCTGCTATCTCGAAGAGATCGGGCGCTTTGAGCCCTTGCCCCCGGAGAAGGAAGTGGAATGCGCCCAGCGGATAAAAATGGGTGATCGCGCAGCGCTGAAGGAACTAACCGAAGCCAACCTGCGTTTTGTTGTATCGGTTGCAAAGGACTATCAGGGACAGGGATTGCCGCTCACTGATTTGATAAATGAAGGCAATCTGGGGCTCATAAAAGCGGCGGGGCGGTTTGATGAAACGCGTGGATTCAAATTTATTTCCTATGCCGTATGGTGGATTCGCCAGTCTATATTGCAAGCTTTGGCGGAGCATTCGCGTATTGTTCGTTTACCGTTAAATCGTGTAGGAACAATCAGCAAGATTACCAAAACGGCCGAAAAGCTTGAGGCGGAGATCGAACGGTCTCCAAGGGAAGATGAGATTAGTCGCCAGTTGGAAATAACACCCGACGAAGTGATCGACGCAATGCGTATCTCCCGGCGGCACCATTCTCTGAATGCGCCCTTTCGGGATGGTGAAAAGAATTCCCTGATCGATGTGATCGTGGATGAAAATCAGATCGCGCCGGACGCTCCCCTGATGAACGAATCTCTAAAAGATGAAATTCGTCAGGCTCTGAATACATTGAAAGAACGGGAACGACTGGTAATCAAAATGTATTTTGGTATTGATCGCGATTACGCCCTCACACTGAATGAAATCGGTGAGGAATTTAGTCTGACTCGTGAACGGGTACGGCAGATAAAGGAAAAGGCTATTCGCCGTCTGCGACACCGTTCACGGAGTAAAACGTTAAGAACCTATTTAGGATAATCACTCGTAAGGAGGTGATGACACGTGGTTGAGGTAAATGTACGGGAAGGTGAAATGCTCGAGCGGGCTTTGCGTCGTTTCAAGAAAAAATGGGAACGGGCCGGAGTCTTGCGCGAGATTAAGCGTAAGTCCTTCTACGTAAAGCCCAGCGATGAAAAACGTACGGCGTTGAAAAAAACGCGCCGGCGTTTAGCCCGTTTGGCTTCACACTAACCTACCATTATGTTCGTCGAAAAAGGTTCGGGGTTTTCCTCGGGCCTTTTTTATTTTTTACCATGCTTATACGCAGTATTTCCGGAGTTCGCGGTTTAACGGCAACACATCTGACGCCGGCAGTTGTCTGCCGGTACGCGCAGGCGGTTCATCAGTTCCTGCCACAAGGCGCCGTTATTCTGGGACGCGATACCCGCCCTTCCGGCGAAGCGCTTAACCGGGCGCTCGCCGAAACCCTGATCGCGTTGGGTCGCGATGTCGTTGACTGCGGGATTGTGCCGACTCCGACGGTACAGTTCGTGGTTGAAAAGACCGAAGCGGCAGGTGGAATAATTACTACCGCCAGCCACAACCCGATCGAATGGAACGGTCTGAAATTCGTCCGTGGCGACGGGACTTTTTTCCATCCCGGGGAATGTGAACAATTATTTGCCCTGGTAGATAGCGGAGAAACGCTTGAAAAGGCCACCGAACCGGGGGCGTATATCCCGGAAAACGACGCCCTGCGAAAACACGTAAACCATATTGTTAACCTGAAGTGCATTGATCTGCAAACCATCAGGAAACGCCGGTTCCGGGTGGTGATTGATGCCGTGAACGGGGCCGGGGCGGAAGCCCTGCCGATGTTGCTGGATGCTCTGGGATGCGAAGTCGTAAAAGTAAATTGCGAATTGACAGGCGACTTTGTCCGCGGCGCCGAACCTCTGCCCGAAAACCTGGCGACACTCTGTGAAACCGTGAAAACCGGTTCCGTGGACGTGGGGTTTGCGGTGGATCCGGACGCCGACCGGTTGGCGATAGTTTCGGAAAAAGGGAAGCCTCTGGGAGAGGAATACACGCTGGTCCTGGCTGTGGAAGGGTACTTGCTTACCACCCGTCGGCAGGAGACGTTTGTGACCAACCTGTCCAGTTCCATGGTGCTGGACAAATTGGCCGAAGGCTACGGATGTACCGTTGTACGGTCGGCTGTGGGTGAAATAAACGTTGTTCGGAAGATGCTGGACCTGGGCGCAAACCTGGGGGGCGAAGGCAACGGCGGTGTCATATTAAGGGAAGCGCATCTGGGACGTGATTCCCTGGTAGGCGGGGCCCTGGTATTGAACCGGATGGCGTTGTCGAAAAAATCGCTGAGCGCGATCCATGCCCGGTTACCGCAATTTGAAATCGTAAAGGATCGCGTGGCGTTGAAAGGAATCCGGGTGGAAGAATCGTTGGAACAAGTACGCCGGCTCTTTGCTGATGCCGTGATTAATACCGAGGACGGTCTCAAATTCACCTGGAACGATCGCTGGATTCACCTGCGAAAATCGAACACGGAACCGATCCTGCGTATTTACGCCGAAGCGCCCACCGCTCAACAGGCGCGTCGGCTGGTTCAGAAAGTCAAAGGTGTATTTCAGTGAATTCCCCGGCCGCAATTGTGGAAGGGGCGCCCCCAATCGATGAGATCGGCGTCAACGAACGGGTGGCGCGTTTGTTCAAGCGCAGCGTCAAAAAAGAGGCCAAGGTCAAGGCCCTTACCATGACGTTGAACATGCTGGACCTGACGACGCTGGCGGGAAAGGATACGCCCGGCAAGGTGAAGCAACTTTGTTACAAGGCGGCCCATTTGCACGATGTTTTTCCCGGCTTGCCGACGGTAGCCGCGGTTTGCGTTTACCCGTCGATGGTCTCCACAGCCAGGCAAGCGTTGGAGGGGACCGGCATTAAGGTGGCGTCGGTCGCCACGGCTTTTCCCGGCGGCATGACCGCTCTTAAGCTCAAGTTGGCGGAAGTGAAAGGCGTGGTGGAAGACGGCGCCGATGAAGTGGATATGGTTCTTTCCCGGGGTCGTTTTTTGCAGGGGGATTATGCGTATGTTTACGATGAGATCGCGGCGGTAAAGTCGGCCTGTGGCCCGGCCCATTTGAAGGTGATTCTTGAAACCGGTGAATTGGTAACCCTGGATAACGTGCGTCGCGCCGGCGATCTGGCCATGGCCGCCGGGGCCGATTTTATCAAGACTTCTACCGGAAAGGTTAGTCCTGCCGCCACTCCACCGGTTGTTCTGGTAATGTTGGAGGCGATTCGCGATTTTTATTTTCGCACCGGGAAAAAAGTGGGCATGAAGCCGGCCGGTGGCATAAAAACCGCGAAACAGGCAATCCAATACCTGGTGATGGTGCGGGAAACCCTGGGACAGGCCTGGCTGACCCCCGACCGGTTTCGGTTTGGAGCCAGTTCGCTGGCCAATGATGTCTTAATGCAAATTGTCAAACAAGCCACCGGTGTGTACCAGTCCGGGGATTATTTTTCCATCGATTGAGGAGGATAACCATGACCGTAGATAAGAAGCACAGGAAAGGGGACAATCCGCATATCGATTATAATACCGATTGGACCTATGCCCCGGCTCCGGAAAGCACCGATCACATTCGTTTAAAACGACGCTATGAATTGTTTATTGACGGTGAATTTGTTCCCCCTGTGAAAGGAAATTATTTTGCCACCATTAATCCGGCCACCGAAGAAAAATTGGCGGAGGTTCCCGAGGCAACCGGTGAGGACATTGACAGGGCCGTGACGGCGGCCCGTTCGGCTTTCGGGAAAGTCTGGTCACCCATGGCGGCGGCGGAACGGGGCAAGTATATTTACCGCATTGCCCGCCTGTTGCAGGAACGGGCCCGGGAATTCGCCGTGATCGAATCCCTGGATGGAGGGAAACCGATTCGTGAATCCCGGGATATCGACATTCCGCTGGCGGCGGCCCACTTTTTCTACTATGCCGGTTGGGCGGATAAACTGGATTATGCTTTTCCCGGACGGAAAACACGCCCTCTGGGAGTGGCCGGTCAAATTATCCCCTGGAATTTTCCGCTGCTCATGGCGGCGTGGAAAATCGCGCCGGCCCTGGCAACGGGCAACACGGTAGTGCTGAAAACGGCTGAGACGACCCCCCTCACGGCAATGAAACTGGCCGAACTGTTCCGGGCCGCGGATCTGCCGCCGGGGGTGGTGAACATTGTAACCGGGGGCGGGAAAACGGGACAGATGATCGTAAACCATCCGGATGTGGATAAGATTGCTTTTACCGGTTCCACCGAAGTGGGAAAATATATCCGGAGGGCCCTGGCCGGTACCGGAAAACGGTATACCCTGGAGTTGGGGGGAAAAGCGGCGAATATAATATTTGAGGATGCGGCCATCGACCAGGCCGTGGAAGGAATCATCAACGGGATCTTTTTCAACCAGGGACATGTCTGTTGCGCCGGGTCGCGTCTGTATGTCCAGGAAAGTATAGCGCCGGAAATCCTACGTAAACTTCAGGATCGTCTTGCGACCCTGATTGTCGGTGACCCCCTGGATAAAAACACCGATATCGGGGCGATTAATTCCCGGATGCAGTTGGAAAAGATCGAATCCTATGTTCGCATCGGCAAAGAAGAGGGAGGCAAGATTTTTCAACCGCCTTGCAAATTACCCGAAAAGGGATACTGGTATGCCCCCACCCTGTTCACCGATGTTTCTCAGTCCCACAGAATCGTGCAGGAGGAAATATTCGGCCCGGTGTTGCCGATTCAGACGTTCCGTACGGTGGATGAAGTAATTGCCAAGGCCAACAATACGCCCTACGGTCTCTCCGGCGGTGTCTGGACCGACAAGGGAGCGAAGATATTCAAGGTCACCAGGCAGATTCGGGCCGGTGTTATCTGGGCCAACACGTACAATAAATTTGATCCCACCTCCCCCTTTGGCGGTTACAAGGAGAGCGGTATGGGTCGTGAAGGAGGTCTTCAGGGATTGCTGCCTTACGTGGAGTTGGTATGAATAAACGGTTGGATATTCGTAAAACGTACAAATTATATATTAACGGAAAATTTCCCCGAACGGAATCGGGTCGGTATTATGAATGGCGGCCGGCCGGGGGTTCGCCGGTGGTGGATGTTTGTCGCGGTTCGCGAAAGGATTTCCGCGCGGCCGTGGTGGCGGCCCGGAAGGCTTGTGGGCCGTGGGCCGGACGGACCGCGTACAACCGCGGGCAGATTCTTTATCGCATCGCCGAAATGCTGGAAGGCCGGCGCAGTCAGTTTGTCGGTGAATTGCAATTGCAGGGAGCGACGGAGCAGACGGCGGAGAAGGAAGTTGATTCAGCCGTTGACCGGTTGATTTATTACGCCGGTTGGGCCGATAAGTATCAGCAGGTATTCAGTTGCGTAAACCCGGTGGCCCAACCCTATTTTAATTTTTCGGTGCCGGAAGCAACCGGCGTGGTCGCGATTGTGGCCCCGGAAGCTTCTTCCCTGTTAGGGTTGGTTTCGGTGGTCGCTCCCGTGATCGTGGGCGGGAATACAGCCGTGATCCTCGCTTCGAACACGAAACCGCTGTGCGCACTCACCTGGGCGGAAGTATTGCAAACGTCGGATGTGCCTCCCGGAGTAATCAACATAATCACCGGATTTCGCAAGGAATTACTGGAACATTTCGCGTCCCACATGGATGTGAATGCAGTTGTGTATTGTGGGGGAGACTCTTCGGAAATCAAACTGGTGGAGGAAAAATCAGCG
>JALUTR010000446.1 GCA_027021785.1 Fidelibacterota bacterium
TCGCCGAAAGCCAGTGCTTTTCGACCGTTACCAAAAGTAAGTTCCTGCATACCAAGGACAGTGGTATAAAAGGAACAGGTGACGTTCAGGTTATTGACCGTTAGGACAAGATGATCAAGCCGGTCAATCTTCATTCAATAGTCGGAGTAATTCTTTCAACCGTGCGTGTATATCTCCCATCCGAGATACTTGCCGATGGCTTCCTGCAACACATCCTTCGAACGGGAAAGATTGACGGCGACATGGTGCTCAAAACCGTTTTCACAGATAAACCGCAACAATCCCTGCAAGTTCGGAATGTGGCATACTCCGTACCCGCCGAACGTATCCAATTCTTTGCCCGAAAATTCCCCTTCCCCGGTGTAACTCGTGATTTTCCCGTTCACGTCATCCGTGGAAATCCTGAAATAGGTAAAGGGCGATGATTTGATACTCCCCTCGATTGTGCCGTAGGTATTCTCTTTCCCCACCGTCCCGGCGATAATGGCCTGGTAATTCATGCAGGACGATTTCAGCAAGTCCTTGGCAATATTTGAGCAGTGGAAAAGGATGGTTTTATCGGGATCGTCATCCACGTTGTTATTCCAATCCAGGATGGCGCTGGGTTTGTTGGAAGCCAGTTGCAAGGCATACATGGCAATCAAGCCGCCCATGTCCACTTCGCAGGCGCTGGGCAGCAGGGACTGGCTCATCATGCTCATCAACGTGCACGGAACAACACCGTAATATTCTTCCATGGATGTCCAGCATTGGATCGCGGAACCCACCAGGTCTTTTTCCTGCATCCAGTCACTGATAACCACGCCCATTTTTGCCATTTTGAGAATCGCGTTTTTGTCAATCCCGGAAGTAACCGTGTAATTATTAATGGATTCAATGTAATCAACAACTTTCCGGTCGTTATCTTTCAGCCGGTCGATCATTCCGAAGATTTCGGACAGGTCGATGGTTTCAACGCTGATCCCGGTAGCCTCCAAAAGTTTTTCGCTGTAGCGAACGGTATTGAACGCACCGGTTCGGGCGCCGATGGCTCCGAATCGCGCTCGTTTCAATCCTTTAACCACCCGACAGATCGCGGCAAAATTATTCAGATCGTTCAGGAAGCCGGCTGAAGAGGGGGAATCACAATGGAGGGTCGTTAACGTATAGGGAATGCCGTACTGCCGCAAATTGTTGCAAACGGATATTTTCCCGCAAAAGGAATCCCTCCGTTGCCCCATTTTCAGATCCGTCATTACATCGGGAAAAGCATTGACCAATACCGGCACATCCAACCCGGAATAACGAATCGCGTCGGCGACTCCTTTTTCGTCGCCGAAATTGGGCAGGGCGACAATAATCCCGTCAATCTTTTCGGCGTTCTCCTTGAAGAGCTCGGCACACTTGCGGGCATCCGCATACGTCTCGACCACACCTAAGTTCGTATCTTCGGTAGACAAACAAACGGACTCATATCCAAGCCCGGTAAGCAATTCCAACATTTCCGTTCTTCCCGCTTCGGCGAGGGAATCGGGGAAAAAGCCGCGGTTACCGACAATTAATCCAAATGTATTTTTCTGTTCACTCATTTTTTCTCTCCTTCGATATTTTTTTGGCCGTAATAGGAATCTTTGCCATGTTTACGTAAATAGTGTTTATCCAGCAGTGTTTGCTTGATTGCTTTAATTTCGGAATTCAACAAGGATGTGTAAAGCGCCATTTTGGCGACTTCTTCCAGTGTAACCGCGTTGTACACCGCCTTTTCAACACTGCTCCCCCAGACAAAAGGTCCGTGGGATGCCACCAGAACCGCCGGAACATCAGCGGGATTCAAGTGTTTTTCCTCAAAGGTACGAACAATCAACCGGCCGGTTTCCGTTTCGTAATCTCCGCCGATCTCGTCATCGGTCATCATTCCCGTAACCGGTATTTCCCCGTAAAAGTGATCGGCGTGCGTGGTCCCCAGACAGGGAATCGGTTTGTGTGCCTGGGCATAGACGGTGGAATGAACCGCGTGGGTATGGACAATCCCCTCCACGGATTCGAAATGATTATACAAAACCAGGTGGGTCTTCGTGTCGGTCGACGGGCGGTATTCCCCTTCCACGACCTGTCCGTCCAATCCCACCAGCACAATATCTTCCGGCTTCAACTCATCGTAATCCACGCCGCTGGGTTTGATGGCCACAATTCCCTTGTCGCGATCAATCCCGCTGACGTTACCCCAGGTAAAGATGACCAATCCCTGTCTGTAAATGTCCATGTTCGCATGGTATACTTTTTCTTTTAATTCACTGAGCATCGGATTTCACCTGTTATTAAGCCTGGGAAGTTTCTTTTTTAATCCGCAACAATTCTTTCATCACGTGGAACAGATTTTCCTGGTGATCCGGAACGCCGAACGAATCGTGGAGGGAACGGTACAAGCTGTACAGTTCGCGGTAGACCCGATGGTTCTTCTCGGACGGGTGGTATACCTTTTTACTTTTCGCGAACATATTCTTGCGCGCATCTTCGACATCGTCGTATCCGCCCGCCGCGGACCCGGCAACCGCTGCGCCGAAGATGGCCGAACCCAAAGCGCAGGTTTCCAGCGAACCGGCAATCTCCATCGGTCTCCCGATCACGTCGGCGTAGATCTGCATGAACATCGGATTTTTATTGGCGATACCGCCACAGTTGACCACCCGGGAAATTTCAACTCCGTATTCCTCGAATCTTTCGATGATCCTCAACGCGCCGAAAGCGGTGGCTTCGATGAGGGCCCGGTAAATCTCCGCCTGGGTGGTTTGCAGGGTCTGCCCGATCAACAGTCCCGACAATTCAACATCGACCAAAATCGTCCGGTTTCCGTTGTTCCAGTCCAGGGCCAAAAGACCGCTTTCTCCCGGTTGGAGTTTACTGGCTTCTTCCGTCAGCACATTGTGGTAATCGGCATCGCCGGCGCAAATCTTTTCCACGAACCAATTCAGGATGTCGCCCACGGCCGATTGTCCGGCTTCAACTCCCAAATAACCCGGCAAGACCGAACCATTCACAATCCCGCACACACCGGGAATATCATCCACTTTTTGCGCAACCGGTGAGACGGTAATGTCACAGGTGGAAGTACCGATTATTTTTACCAGCACACCTTTCCCGACACCGGCGCCCACGGCGCCGAAATGGGCGTCGAAACCGCCAACCGCCACGGGAATTCCTTTCGAAAAACCGAATTTCCGTTGATACGTATCCGACAGGTAACCGGCGGTCTCGTCAGCGGGATAGGCCTTATCGTAAAGCCGGTCGCGCAAGTCGGCCAACTTGGGGTGCAGTTGGGACAGGAATTCCTTATCGGGAAGACCGCCCCACTGTTCGTTAAACATAGCTTTATGTCCGGCGGCACAAATACCGCGTTTTACCTGCGCGACATCGTTTATGCCGCAAATATAGGCGGGTACGAAATCCGCCAGTTCCACCCAGGAATAGGCCGCATCGAAAACTTTCTCATCCACATTCAGGCAATGCCATATCTTGGAGAAAAACCATTCCGAGGAATAGACACCACCACATTTTGACAAATATTGGGGACGGATTTTTTGCGCCAATTCGGTGATGGCCTGCGCTTCTTTGGAGGACGAATGGTCCTTCCATAACCAAGCCTGGGCGTTAATATTGTCTTTAAACTCCGGCGTCATGGCCAAGGGCAGGCATTCCTTGGTTACCGGTATAGGCGTGGAACCGGTGGTGTCAATTCCTATTCCGATCACCTGGTCCGGGGTGACATTTTCGGTTTCCTTTGCCGCTTCCAGACAATGGGCAACGACATACTCGAAACCTTTGATGTAATCTTCCGGACTCTGCCGGGCGACGTGAACGTTGGATTTATCCAGAATAATTCCGTCGTCCCCGTGCCGGTAATTAAACACCGCCGAAGCGATCTCCCGCCCATCGGTTACGTCCACGACGACACCGCGAACCGAATTCGTGCCGTAATCAAGTCCGATTGAATAATGATGTTGTGACATTATTTTACTCCCCAATTATTTTCAGATATTCACGGATGAGATACTAAGTCTCCATACCGGCGTCTGTACCAGACCCGGCAATTAATCCATTACCAATCCGCCGTTGACATCAAGAATTTCACCGGTAATATATTCCGCTTCGGGGGAAACCAGGAAAGATACCGCATTGGCAATATCTTCCGGTGTTGCGACCCGCTTGAGCGGAATTCGCTCATGGATGGCAAAATTCCAGGCTTCATCGGGCAGCATCCTACCCATTGGCGTATCGGCAAGGCCCGGCGCTACGGCGTTCACGTTAATGCCGAACGGCGCCAATTCAACCGCCAACTGAATCGTAAAACGGTGTATCCCGGCCTTCGAGGAAGCATAAACAGCGCTGGGGTTGGGCGACTGGTTCTTCGCGACCACCGAACCGATATTGACTATTTTCCCCGCCTTTTTCGCTTTCATTAAAGGAATTACCTCCCGGGAACACAGAAAAGCGGCCGTAAGATTGATGCTGAGCACCCGGTTCCACTCTTCAAGCGAAGTTTCCTCCACTCTGGTATCCGTAAACACGCCGGCATTGTTGACCAGAATATCGACACCACCGAATTTTTTCGTGGTTTCAGCCACCATGTTCCGTATCTGCTTTTCATCGGTGACATCTGTCTTTACGATCAACGATCTCGTCCCTGACGGGTCGATTTCCTTTAGCAGGCTCCGGCACGGCTCGGGATTAATATCGGCGAAAACAACCTGTGCGCCGTCGTCAAAGAAACGCCGGGCGATCCCCGCGCCAAGACCAACCGCGGCTCCTGTTACAATCGCTGTTTTTCCTTCTAATTTCATCGTTTTTTACCTCACTCTTAAATTGAATATATTGATTGCATTCTCACCCCGGCACAGACGGGCTTGTTCTTCCGTGAGCCCGATTGTTTCGAACTTCGTAACCTCTACCGGCAGATTATCGGGTAAATCCGACCCAAACAATACTTTTCGCGCGCCCAATTCCTTTATCAACCATTTTATCCGGTGGG